>JAFUWW010000010.1 GCA_017471085.1 Bacteroidales bacterium
GAACACATAGAGGATGATACCGGTGAGGAGGGTGGTCACCTGACCGTCGATGATGGCGGAGTAAGCGTTCTTGTAACCGTCGGCCACAGCCTTGGAGAAGCCCTTGCCGGCGGCCAGTTCTTCCTTGATACGCTCATAGATAATCACGTTGGCATCCACGGCCATACCCAGGGTCAACACGAGACCGGCGATACCCGGCAGGGTCAGCTCGGCGCCGCAGGAGACGAGGGTACCGAAGAGCAGGAGCACGTTGCACAGCAGGGCCACGTCTGCGATGAGACCGGCACCACGGTAGAACAGCACCATGTAGACGAGCACCAGGAGGAAGGCGATCACGAAGGAGATGAGACCGGCGCGGATGGAAGCGGAACCCAGGGAAGGACCCACGACCTGCTCCTGGATGATGGTGGCAGGGGCGGGGAGCTTACCGGACTTGAGCACGTTGGCCAAGTCTTCTGCTTCCTGTACGTCGAAGTTGCCGGTGATTTCGGAGGAACCGCCGGTAATCTCGGTGTTCACGGTAGGATAGGAATATACCAGACCGTCCAGGACGATGGCAACCTGCTTGCCGATGTTGTCCTTGGTGAGGCGGGCCCAGATGGAGGCGCCCTCGGCGTTCATGGTCATGGAGACGGAAGGAGCGCCGCTGCCGCCGCGCTGGGCACCGTTGAAGTTGACGCGGGCGTCGGTAACCACGCCGCCGTCGAGCGGAGCCTTGCCGTCGCGGGAGTTGGCCTTGATGGCAACCAGTTCATAGAGGTTGCTGCCCTTCACCAGTTCGCTGGGCTTCACGGACCACAGGCCGCGGAATCCCTGAGGGAGCACGTCCTCTGCCATGGCCAGGTAGCGGTTCACGGTAGCGGTATCCACACCGGCTGCGAAGCCGATGCAGGCGTTGTCCCAACCGGACGGGGAGAGCACCTGGAACAGCGGATTGGCCACTGCGGTGCTGTCGCCGAGGTTGGCGAGGATTTCAGCCACGCGGGCGTCGGCAGCGTACAGGTCTACCTCGTTGCCCTGATAGGTGGGCCAGAATTCGAGGGAGGCGGTACCCTGGAGGAGTTTGCGCACACGCTCAGGATCCTTCACACCCGGAAGTTCGATGAGGATCTTGCCGGAATTGCCTACCTGCTGGATGTTGGGCTGGGTGACACCGAAACGGTCGATACGGTTGCGGAGCACGTTGAAGGAATTGTCAACGGCGCTCTTGGCCTCGCTGCGGATCACGTCCACCACCTCGCGGTTGGTGGATTCGGGCTTGATCTTGTCGCGGAGTTCGTAGGTACCGAACACCTCGGCCAGACGGCGGGCGGGGGCAATCTGGTTCCAGGCTTCCTCAAACAGGCCGATGAAATCCTGGCTGGAGTTCACGTTGTTGGCCTTTGCCTGGGCGAGAGCCGCCACGAAGTCCGGGTCCGAGCTGTTGCCGGAGAGGGCCTTTACAAGGTCTTCCAGCTGAACCTGCAGCATGACGTTCATACCACCCTTGAGGTCCAGACCCAAGTTGATTTCCTTTTCCTTTACGCTCTGATAGGTGTATCCGAGGAATACCTTTTCGGAGCTGACAGAGTCGATGTAGGCTCTGTTCCTGATGTTTGCCACGGAGTCCTGCACGAATTCGCGGAGTTCCGGAGCCACGTTGTTTGTCTGCACGAACTGCTGTGCCTGCTGCTCTGCATATTTGGCAGCTTTGCTCTCCTGGATACGGGAAATAGCCGTAAAGGAGAGCTGCCAGATGCTGGCAATGGCAAGCAGAATCGCAACAAATCTGATCCAACCTTTGCTTTGCATGTCAGTTTATTTTAATTATATATACATTATTCACTGCTGGTGGGCGCATTACTGCACACCACGGCAAAATAGGTTGCAAATTTACGATTTTTTTCTGATATACGAACTTTCTCGCAACTATTTCTTAATTTTGCAGACTAAAACTGATATGCGAAGGCGCTTTTTGGTCATAATTCTGTTCTTTTTTTCCGTCGGCCCTGTCCTTTGGGGACAAGACCTGCGGAAAGTCGGGCAGTTGATAGCCAAAGGGGACAGCCTTCACAGACTCTGCCGTTTCGAAGAAGCCCTGGCCGCCTATGGCTCCGCCGCCGCCCTCCCCGGGGCGCCGGACGATTCCATCAGCATCAAGACAGCCCGTACCCGGAACGCCCTGGCCCTGGCCGAAATGTGCTGGAATCCCCGTGTCGTTGCCCGCGGACGTTTTTCCAGAAAGGATTTCTACCTCTATTATCCGCTTCCCAGCGGCGGCTGGCACCCCGCGCCGGAAACCTTGGACCCGGAAGGCCGGTTCCCGGTTTATATGCAGGCGGGGGACGACCGTGTCTTTTTTACCGCAGAAGACCTTTCCGGTTCCCGCAGCCTTTTCCTCTCCGAAGACCGGGACACCGTCTGGCGCGCCCCCAGGCTCCTGTCCGAATCGCTGCTCACCTCCGGCACCGAACTATTCCCCATGCTTTCCCCGGACGGCCGTACGCTTTATTTTGCCTCGGACGCTCTTCCCGGCATGGGCGGATTCGACCTTTTCGCCTCTGAATGGGACGAAGCCAACGCCATCTGGGGCGAACCCCGGAACCTGGGTTTCCCCTTCAATTCTCCGGCCGACGACTTTCTGTTCGCCGATACCCCCGACGGGAAATACAGCGTGTTCGCCTCGGACCGCTCCTGCGGCAAGGACAGCCTGTATGTCTATGTAGTGGAATACGAGGATTCGCCCATGCGGGTTTCCGTGCGGGACCCCGAGGCGCTGCAGACCCTCGAAGCCCTGCTTCCGTCAGACAACAGTTCCGCCCAGTCGGCCCGCCCGTCCGGGAATTCCAATACGCGGCTTTACATGCGCAGGATGGCGGAAATGCGCGCCCTTCGCGACACCATCTACCGCAGGGAGCAGAGCCTGGACCTCCTCCGGCAGCGGCTTTCGCAGGCTGGGGAAGAGCTGGTCGCCTCCCTTTCGGCCCGGATCAGGGAAGCCGAGGAAGCGCTGAAACCCTTCCGCCGCCGGCTGGACCAGGCCGGCGAGGAAATCCGGTCGGTCGAGGCCGCCTTTCTCCGCCGGGGAGCCGCCCTTTCACAGGACCAGGAAGAAACGCAGAAACAGCAGTTCGCCTTTGAAAAGGACAGCCTGGGCACGCCGCTCCGGATGAAGGTGGCGCAGGAAGAGGATGTCATCCCCCTGTTCCGGATTTCGTCCAAAGGCGCCTTTGCCGAAGAAAATGTTCTGCCGGAAGGAATTGTGTATCAGATTTATATGTTTACCCAGCCCAGGCACGCCACCGTGGATGACCTGCGCGGGATAGCCCCGGTGTATGAGCGGCTCACCTCCAGCCTCCGGTACGCTTGTTTTGCCGGCCTTTTCAAAACCTACCGCCAGGCGCTCCAGTATCTGAACCTGGTCCGCCTCCGCGGCTTCCCCGAAGCTAGGATCGTGGCCTACAGTGACGGCCGTTCCATCCCGGTAAACCAGGCCCGCCAGGAGGAATAGGGCCGATAATTTCCTTTTTTAAAATTCTTTTCCTAACTTCACGTCCAATAAACTTAACAGAGTTATGGACAAGAAGATTCTTACCTTGATGGCAGCCCTGGCTGCATGCACTGTCTTTGCACAGGCCCAGGGCCGCGGACCCCACCCTGGCGGAACCCCTCCCCAGGAAAATTCAACGGAAAAAACAGAAAAGGAAGCGCCGGTCAAGCTGGATTTCAAGAACGGGCTTTTCGGCGTAGCCCAGAACGGGAACGACTGGTACTTCGAGATTCCCGACAGCCTGCTGGGCCGCCGGATCCTGGCCGTGACCCGCTATGTGAGCAACACCCCGGGCGCCAGCACCTATGGCGGTGAGGAAGTGAACGAAAGCATGCTCTACTGGGAGAAGGCCTCCAACGGCAACCTGCTCCTGAGGGCCGATGTCCTCACCATCCAGGCCGACGAAGACCAGGCGATCTACAAGGCGGTGAAGGTCAGCTCCGAAAACCCCATTGCAGCCTCTTTCAAGCCGGAAAAGGAAAGTACGTCAGGCAGCACCCGCATCAAGGTGAACTCCCTGTTCGAAGGCGACGTGCAGGTGGTCTCCCTGGATGCCCGCACCAAACGTGCCGGCAACCTGGGCGGCGTGAAGGGCGACGCGTCCTTCATCAACAGTATCCGCACCTATCCCGTCAATACGGAAGTAACTGTTACCAAGACCTATACCTACAACCAGCCCCAGGGCGGCCCGGGGATGGGCCAGGGCGGTCCCCAGATGTCCCAGTCCCTTCCCGCAGGCAGGGAAGCCGGTTCCGTCACCCTGGTGCTGAACACTTCCCTGCTGCTACTGCCCGAAAAACCCATGCAGCAGCGCTGGTTCGACTCTCGCGTGGGATACTTCGCCGGCCGGTACAGCCAGTTCTCGGACGAGCAGCAGGGGGTGGAAGACATCACCTACATCACCCGCTGGCGCCTGGAGGCCCGTCCCGAGGACCGCGAGAAGCAGAAACGCGGGGAGCTGGTAGAACCTGTCAAGCCCATCGTCTATTACATCGACCCGGCCACGCCCAAACAGTGGCGCAAGTACCTGATCGCCGGCGTGAACGACTGGGCCGTGGCCTTTGAACAGGCCGGCTGGAAAAACGCCATCCACGCCGAGGAATGGCCGGAGAATGCCGATGAGCTGGGCATGAGCCTGGAAGATGCCCGCTACTCCGTGATCCGCTACCTGGCCTCCCCCATCGCCAATGCCTACGGACCCAACGTGCACGACCCCCGCTCCGGAGAAATCATCGAAAGCCATATCGGCTGGTATCACAACGTGATGACGCTGGTGCATGACTGGTATCAGGTGCAGGCCGGCATGATCGACCCGCGTGCGCGTAAGATCAAATATGACGAGGAACTGATGGGAGACCTCATCCGCTTCGTCTCCTCCCATGAGGTAGGACATACGCTGGGCCTGCGCCACAACATGGGCTCCAGCAGCAAGACGCCGGTGGAGAACCTCCGCAACAAGGAATGGGTGGAAAAGAATGGCCACACCGCCAGCATCATGGACTACGCCCGCTTCAACTACGTGGCCCAGCCGGAGGACAACATCTCCAAGGAAGGCATCTATCCTCGCATCAACGAGTACGACAAATGGGCCATCGAGTATGGCTACACCCCCACCGATTTCAAGACTCCGAAGGAAGACCATCTCTATTGGAACAAGGTGATCGTGGCGCGTCTGGCCGACAATCCCCGCCTCTGGTTCGGCGGAGAGGGCCGTGATGCAGACCCCCGCGCCCTTACCGAAGACCTTTCCGACGATGCGGTGGCCGCCAGCAACTACGGAATCCTGAACCTGAAGCGGATGATCGGCCAGATTCCCGAATGGAACAAGGAGGAAGGCGACCAGTATGAGAACGTGAGCCGGATGTACAGCGCCGTCACCGGCCAGTTCAACCGCTACATGGGCCACGTGGCCGCCAACATCGGCGGACGCTTCATCACCAACAAGAGTATCGAGGAAGCCGGTCCCAAGTACGAGCCCGTCCCCAAGGCCCGCCAGAAGAGGGCGCTGAACTTCCTGAACGAGCAGGTCTTCAACAAGCCCTCCTGGCTGGTGGACGTGCCTTACATCTTCAACATCACCGACCGTCCGGACAACAACCTGTACCCCATCGTGAACAGCGTCGTGAGTGCCCTGGTGAGCACCGCCAAGCTGGACCGGATGGAGCAGTTCGCCCAGTACGGCCCCGGCAATTACACCCCGGAAGAGTATCTGGACGACCTCTACGGCATGGTCTTTTCCGAGCTGGAAAAAGGCGGCAAGGCCGACAGTTACCGCCGCTACCTGCAGCAGCGCTATGTGACCACCGCCCTGAATGTGGTGAAGAGTGATGCCTCGGCCAATTCCGGCAGCCGCGCCCTCCTGTTGGGCCAGCTCCTGGATATCCAGAAGAAGGCCGCCAAGGGCAAGGGCGGAGACGCCGCCACCAAGGCACACTGGCTCTCCATCGCCCATCAGATCGAGACGGCGCTGAAATAGGCAGGTCTCCGCTTACGGCAGTTTACACAAACCGACCGGCACGCTCTGTTGCCGGTCGGTTTGTGTAATAGCCGTAAGGCCAGTTGTTTCCGGATGGAATCTGAAATCCTAGAAGGCGGCGATCAGTTCTTCGTTCGAGTAGGCATCGGCCCCGTAGCAGGTTTTCAGGTAGGCCAGGCCGTTCTGGTAGTCTTCTTCGGTGAAAGAGTCGGTGGCTTCCTTGGCCACCACCACATCATAGCCCAGGCAGAAAGCATCGGCCGATGTATGGCGGACGCACATATGGGCGTGGAGGCCCGTCATGATTACGGTTTTTACACCCAGTTCCTTGAGGAGGATGTCCAGGTCGGTCTGGAAGAACCCGCTGTATCGGCGCTTGGGCACCACGAAGTCTTTTTCGCACAGGTTCATTTCGGGAATCACCTCGGCTCCGGGCGTGCCTTTGATGGCATGGTCGCCCCAGATGATGAGCTCCCGGTCGATTCCGGGCAGGTGCTCGTCGTTGCAGAAGATCACGGGAACGCCTTTCTCGCGGGCGGCATCCAGCAGCCTGGCGGTGGCGGGAACGATGGCACGGGCGCGGTCGCAGCCCAGGGAACCGGTTACAAAGTCATTGAGCATGTCAACGACCAAAATGGCAGGATGATTCAGTTTTTCCATTTTTACTTTTTGTTAGGGTTATGTACCGTCCCGCCCATGCCGCAAAACCCGGACCAAATCTTTTTCCTGTCGGAGATTATTTGTAAATTGCAGGCGCTTTAAACACAGATAGATGAAGAAGCTTTTTTCCGCAATCCTGGCCGGTGTGCTGCTGACTGCCTCTCTGCAGGCGCAGGAGCCTTATTTTACTACGGAACAGCTGCCGGACCTGATCAAGTGCCTTCCCGCACCGCCCGCCTTTGACAGCCCCGAATTCGCCAACGACATGATGCGCTACGCATGGGGCAAGCAGCAGCGGCTGGATTCGCTCCGGGCCGATATGGCCCGCAGGGACGCAGTCTGGTCGTATGAAGCGCTCCTGACGGAGTTCAACGAGCCGGCGGGGCTGGTCATTTCGGCCGAAAACACCCCCGAGATCTGGAAACTGCTGACATCGGCCCTGGCAACGACGGACCAGATGCGCGTGGCCCCCAAGGCCTATTATCACCGCCAGCGACCCTTCGAACGCTTTGAAGACAAGATGCTTACGGACGAGGAAGATGCCCTGAGAGGAGAGGGTTCCTATCCTTCCGGCCATACGATGCGGGGCTGGACGGCCGCCCTCCTGCTGGCCGAAGTGGCTCCCGGGCGCGCCAACGAGATTTTCGCCCGCGGCTGGCTATACGGAGAAAGCCGGGTCATCGTCGGAGCCCACTGGCAGAGCGACGTGGATGCCAGCCGCGTAGCCGCCAGCATCGGCTATGTCGCCCTCCAGGGCAGTCCCGCCTTCCGGGAACAGATGGAAAGAGCCCAGGCCGAATACATCGTCAAAACCCAGATCCTCTGCCCGGGCTGTTCTTTTCATATAGGTGGGGAGAGTGCTTCGGCAAAAAATAAAAACGTATCTTTGCAGGAGAACAATTGATAATCGATGAAAAAACTTTGGATCCCAGCCTTTGCCGTGATGGCAATCCTGTTTTCCTGTTCCAGGGAGCCGGTACAGAAGCCGTCCGTGACGCTTGCCTGCGCTGAACCGGCCTTTTTGAAGCCGGGAGACAGAATCGCCCTCATTTCTCCCTCCTATCATACGCCGATGGAAAATGTGGATACGGCAGCGATGATCCTGCGGGAATGGGGCTTTGAACCCGTTGTGGGCGCCAATGTAGACAAGACCTATCTCGGGCACTATGCGGGCACTCCCAAAGACCGTATTTCAGACCTGGAATGGGCGCTGACAGACCCTTCCATCAAGGCCATCCTGTGCAACAGGGGCGGCTATGGCACCATCCGCCTGGTGAATCAGCTGCCGGAAGAACTGGTAAAGGAAAACCCCAAATGGATGATCGGCTTCAGCGACATCACCACCCTCCACGGAATTGCCACCCGTTCCGGCGTGATGAGCATCCACGGGACGATGTGCTCCCTGCTGGCCAAGTCCAAGGGCGTGGACCTTTCCAGTACGCTTTTGAGGGACATCCTTACCGGCACCATCCCCGAATACGAACTTCCGCCGCACCCGCTCAGCATCCCCGGCACCGCCACCGGAACCCTCGTCGGCGGCAACCTCTGTACCTTCTCGCCCATCCTGGGAACCGAGGCCGATGCCACTATGGGACGGGACATCATCCTCTTCATAGAGGAAGTGGAAGAAGACATGAGCCATATCGACCGGCTCATCAATACCTTGATTCTGAATGGCGTATTCGACCGCTGCAAAGGCGTGATCCTGGGTGAGTTCACCGACTGCGGGGCCAACCTGGACTTCGGCAGCGTGGAAGAAATGATCTGTTCCTACCTGGACGATTACGACATTCCGGTCCTGTGCGGTTTCCCTGCCGGCCACGACACCGTTAACCTCCCCCTGCTGATGGGCGCTCCAGTCACGCTGGATGTCGCGGAAACAGGCGCCAGGCTCACCTTCAATGTGGATGGCTTCCGGAAAGCCGTCTGGACGGACGACGCCCTGGCCGAGGCGGCCGATACGGTTAAAATGGAAATCGAGAAACAGCGGAAAATCGTCCGCCTGCTGGATTTCGTCAAACACTATGACGGTATTAAACGTTAAGTGAATATGAAAAGGATACTTTGCGCAGCCGCATTGACCGTTCTCTTCGGAGCCCTCTCCTGCAAACAGGAACAAAGCGATTTCGTAACGGTGACCGACGCCGTTCCGGACGCCATCCTGGAAATCCGCTACTACAGCACCTACAACTTCGTCGGGGCCCGTATCGACGGTTATGAGGAGCCCACGGCCTTGCTTACCAAGCAGGCGGCAGCGGCGCTGAAGGCGGTCAGTGACGATGTAATGGCCCAGGGATACCGGCTTAAGATCTACGATGCCTACCGGCCCCAGAAAGGGGTGGACCACTTTGTCCGCTGGGCGGCCGACCTCCCCGATACCAAAATGAAGGATTATTTCTATCCCGACCTGGACAAGAGCGTCCTTTTCGACCAGGAATATATCATGGAAAAAAGCGGCCATACGCGCGGTTCCACCGTGGATCTGACCCTTTTTGACATGGCCACGGAGAAAGAGCTGGACATGGGCGGGACCTTCGACTGGTTCGGCCCCGAAAGCCATCCCGATTTCTGCGGAAATCCCGAAACGGGCGAATATACCGGTGACAACAGCAAGAGCCCGGACGGCCGCAGCATTACCCCCGAACAGTTCGCCAACCGTATGATCCTCCGCCGCGCCATGCTTCGCCACGGCTTCAAGCCGCTGGATACGGAATGGTGGCACTTCACCCTCAAGGACGAACCCTTCCCGGAAACCTATTTCACCTTCCCGGTAAAAGAACTGTAGGCTGTTTATCGACCCGCTTGGAGATCCATCCGGCCGCCATCAACTTGCCGTGTTGCAACTGAATTCGGCCTCACAGCGCATTCTAGCCTGCAACATGGCCACGGTTTTAGCCGCAGGCGTGGTTTTCCTGGCCATGTTACCATGAAAAACGGCCTTGCAGCGCACTTTGGCCTGCGACATGGCAAGCGGCCGCTGCATGGCGGGGCGAGGGGCCGAACAGGCGGCCAGAAGGGCTGCCAGGTCCAGAAGAAGCAGGTGTTTTTTCATATCAGCCATGTGTTATCTTCTTTTTCGGGTCAGTTTCTGTTCCTAAAGTTAGCCCTTCCTCCGCACTTGTGCAAATCCGCCCCTGCCCTTGGTCGATTATTGCAAGCAATTGACCATTTTTCCAAAAAATGTTTAAATTTGTATCAGACACAACAATCTGATACTATGCAATCCCATATCAACATCCGGGAAGAAGCCAACCGCTGCCTTCTCTGTGAAAACGCTCCGTGCAGCGCTGCCTGCAAGAGCGGAGACCCCGCCCGCGCTGTCCGTGCCATCCGCTTTGAGAACCTTCCCCTTGCGGCAGAATGCTTTGCCACGGCATCGGACAAGGATCTGGAAGCCGCAGAAAGTGCCTGCATCCACTACAGCCACTCCATCCGGCTTAAGGAACTGGCCGCAGCCCTTCCGTCGGCCCCATCCTTCGACAAGCTGCCCTCGCTGGAAACGACTTTCTGCGGCATCCGCTGCGAGAGCCCTTTCTTTCTGGCGTCGTCGGCTGTCTGCACCAATTATGAGATGGTGTCCAAGGCCTTTGAAGCCGGCTGGGCGGGCGTTTTTTACAAGACCATCTGCCTGCAGGACATCCAGGAGGTGTCGCCCCGGTTCGATGCCGTCAAGCGCCCGGACGGCCATTTCTCGGGCTTCCGCAATATGGAGCAGCTCTCGGAGAATCCCGTGGAAACGGATTTTGACATCCTCCGCCGGCTCAAGCGGAATTACCCCCGCAAGGTGGTCGTGGCCTCCATTATGGGCCAGACGGAAGAGCAGTGGATCGAGCTGGCCAGAATGGCGGAGGAAGCCGGTGTCGATGCCATCGAACTCAATTTCTCCTGCCCGCAGATGCGGATGGCCGGTATGGGCAGCGACGTGGGCCAGAACCCGGAACTGGTCACCTTCTATACCGCTTTTGTCAAGCAGGCCGTAAAGGTTCCCGTCATCCCCAAGATGACCCCCAACGTGGCCTCGCTCACCCAGGTGGCTATGGCGGCCTATTTCGCCGGGGCCGACGGCATATCGGCCATTAACACCATCAAATCCGTGACGATGGGCGGTGAGGTGTCCGGAAAAAAGGTGATTTCCGGCTATTCGGGGCCGGCCGTGAAGCCTATTGCCCTGCGGTTTATCCTGGAAATGGCCAAGAATCCGGTAATGAAGGACTTGCAGCTGTCCGGCATCGGCGGAATCGTCACGTGGCGGGATGCCCTGGAATTCATCCAGCTGGGCTGCCGGAACGTGCAGGTGTGTACCGCCGTCATGGAATACGGATACAGGATTATCGAAGACCTCACGGCCGGGCTGCAGCACTATCTGGCCGCGCGGGGCGTCTCTTCGCTGGAAGAGGTCATCGGCGAGGAATTGGACAGTTTTGTGCGGGTGCAGGACTTGGACCGCAGCACCAAAGTATTCCCCACCATCGACCGGGACAAATGCGTGGGCTGCGGCCGATGCTACATCTCCTGCCGGGACGGCGGGCACCAGGCGATTGCCTTCGAGGAGGACCGGAAACCCCGCATCGTGGGTACCAAGTGCGTCGGCTGCCACCTGTGTCGCCTGGTCTGTCCTACTGGCGCTATGGGAGTCTCAAAACGGGTGAATAAATAGCCGGCCCCCCTGCTGGAAACAGATGGCCGGCACAACTTCATTCCGGGGGAGTCGCACCTGCGCCATTACCGTCCCAGCACTTCCTTGAGCCAGGAGTAGGCCTCCGGGACGTCGTAGTCGCCGCTGTGGGGCTTGAGCCAGGCGAATCCCACGTTGTGGGCTTTCACGGCGGGGCTTGAGCGTACGGAGAGGAAGAGGGTGGTTTCCACGGCGAAGGAATTGTCGCGGTCGTCCATACCGTGGCGGACATACCAGTAGGGGGCCACATCGGCCTTGTTCTCCAGGATATAGTCCATCGCGCAGGTCATCTTGATCTGCTTCAGCAGCGCTTGGCCGTCCGCGGTCCGGAGATACTGTTCCCAGGTGAGGCCGGTGTCGTCCAGGCCTACGCTGTTCCTGCGGGTGTCGTGGTTCCAGGACCAGGCGTTGAAGGGGGCGTATTCCTGCTCCCGGGTGCCGAAGAGGTTGTCCTCGTTCATACGGTTGTCGTACAGGCCGATGTTGGAGAACGAGGGCGCCACTTTGAGCGCCGTGTATTTGGCCAGATAGTAGAGGTGCTTGTCCAGGTCGTACCTGTAGCTGCCGTCTTCGCTGAAGGTAATCCAGCCGTTGTTTTTTCGGTGCTGGACGGCCTGGTTTCCGCCCGCCTGGGGGCCGCCGTTGCCACCGGGCCGAAGCTCACCTCCGGGCCGCATCTGGCCGCGGGGACCGCCCATGCCGGGGCCGCCGAACCCGCGGGTGCGGATTTCCTGTTCCACATCGGCCTTCATCTGCTCCGGGCCTATCTCGGCCAGGGTCTTTTCAATCTCCTCTTTCATCAGGCGGGTAATCTGGTCGCGGAGGTTGCTGTCTGTCACGGGGTTGCCGAACTCGTCCTTGAGCCCCAGGCTGTTCAGGTAAGGGACGTACAGAGCCGCGAGGGCGTCTGAAGCTTCCAGGATGGTGGCCTCCGGCGCATAGCTGTAGTCCATCTCTCCGGCCAGGTACAGCGCCTTGCGCGTATGGCCGAAGAGCCACTCATAGCCATAGCAGGAATGGCCGAGGTCCGTGATGGGGCAATAGGCGATTACGCCCAGCACGTTGTCACCTATGCCGGGGGCGGAAGAGAGGCTTCCGTCTTTGGCCTTGATGATGCCCGCCGCGCCGATCTCGTACAGCTCCTCGAAAAAGTCCGGGCTGTTGCCGCTGGCCGCAATCACGGTGGAGAGGGCGCCGCCGCCGGACGTGCCGGTGACGATAATCTTGTCCGTATCACCCGCCGGGAGGGCCTTCTTGTTGAAGCGGAGGTAGCGGATGACGGCCTTGGTGTCGGCCATAATGGCGGGGGAGTGACCCAGGTACCGGCCGTCCGTGAGCCCGTTGCTGCGGCTGCGGCCGCCATAGGAGACCACCACGTAGCCTTCCTTGAGCGCCACGCCCACTTTGTTGCCGGAGCCGTCGTAATCCTGTCCGTCGGCCAGGGTGTTTTCCGGGTATCCGTTGGCCTGCCAGCCGGCGTTGTTCACATAAAGGACGATGGGCGAGGCCTTGGTGGCCGTTTCCGGCACGTAGATGTTGATCTTCTGGTCTTCCGGCCGATTGGGCCGGGTGAGATAGTTGTCCGCGAACCAAGTCACCTTTACGGGCGCGCCGTCCACTTTTACCTGCAGGACGGTTTTCCGGGCCGATTTCAGGGCGATGCTTTCGCTTTTCGTTTTTCCTGCACTGAGCGCTGCCGAGCAGACGGTGAGGGCCAATAGAAACAGGGCTGTTCTTTTCATAACGAGGCGGGTGTTTCGGCAAAAATACAAAAAAAACAGCCAAGTTGCGCCGGACGCCGTGTTGCAAGGCCGATTGGCCTTGGAGGGCGGCAGATGGTCGATTTGCCTTGCAACATGGCGCCGGTTTCTGGCTCGCCAGCTATTTTCCTTGCCATGTTGCGAGCCTAATCGGCCCCTGAGCGCAGTTGCGTGGCGAGTTGCCTTGCAACATGGCTGGGGTTAGTGGCGGCGGTGATGGTCTGTTTACTTTTGGGAGAGGTTTGCCCCCCAAAGAAACTAATACGGTGCCCCCCCGGTACATGGCATTCCGCGAAAAAGGGCAAAAACGTGTAATGCGATGTGCCACGGGAGTTTGGCGGGGAGGGGCAGGGTGTCCGGGAGGCGAGATTCCGCTGCGCTGCGCTTGCGCTATCTCTTTCCTCCCGGAGGGGTCCGGGCAAACAGAGAATGGCATCCGGTAACTTCGTTCCCTCTGTGTTTTTTTCGCTGTCCAGCCCTTACGAAAACAAGTTTTCGACGGGCCGGCCATCAAAAAAGCACCGCAGCTACGCTGCGATGCCATTCTTGGTTTGCGGAGAGGACGAGATTCGAACTCGTGGTACAGAATAACCCGTACGGCAGTTTAGCAAACTGCTGGTTTCAGCCACTCACCCACCTCTCCGGGGATTGTCCTGAAATTCCGTCAACAAAGGACGGGACTGCAAAGATACCAATTTTTTGTCAATTCGCAAACGATATGGAAAAAAGTGGTATCTTTGTCTGGAACAAAAAGGAAAACCATGACCATTAACGAACCCTTTGTCATTACCATCAGCCGGGAAGTGGGCTCCGGCGGCCGCACCGTGGGGCGTATGCTGGCCACCAAACTGAATGTCCGCTATTCCGACAAAGACCTGATCCGGAAACTCCGCACCCAGTTCGGGCTCAGTACGGCCGCCATCGAGAAACTCAAGGCCGAGAAAAAGAACTGGCTCGGCGACTTCCTCCGCCTGGTGTCGCCCGTGCCCACTGCCACTGCGCTCCTGGACAAGGACGCGGATTCGTTAAGGGAATACCGGGACGACGTTACCACCGAAGACGTCTATCGTGCAGAGCTGGAAATCCTGCAGGAACTGGCCTCGGAAGGCTCGCTGGTGGTGGCCGGCCGCAGCGGTTTCTTCGCGCTGAAAAACTTCCCAAACCGCCTGGATGTCATGATCACCGCCCCCAGGGACACTCGGGTACAGCGCATTATGCAAAAGCAGAACCTCACGCGTGAAGAGGCAAAGGCCGTTGTCGGGCAAGTGGACAAAGCGCGGGAAAACTACGTGCACCGTTTTACCGGCACCAGCCGGTACGACCTCCGCAACTATCATCTTGTCCTGAATGCAGAAGGCCACACGGAAGAGGAACTGGCGCAGGTAATCCTCTCCTATATCGGCCTTTAATCGTACTTCAGCAGCACCACTTTCAGATACTCGCCGATGAGGCCGTTCATGCTGCCCTGGGAGTCGGCGATCAGGAGGAGCATCTGCTCTCCGCCGGGCAGGACAGGTCCCAGGCACATGCCTTCGAAATCGGCCAGGTTCAGGGCCGATGTGTCGAAACTGAGCAGGAGCGTTTTCTCCAGCACGGGCTCTTTGCAGCGGACGGGGTCTACGACAAACAGCTTGGTGCGGCTGAACGATTCGGTGAGCATGGCGCCCAGGCCCGTAGACGGGACATACAGCTCGCGCTCCATCACGAGAAGCCGCCCATCGTCCAGCGCCGTAATGGCCGGAACGCCAAACACATAAGCTTTTGCGGACGATGCCGCTCCGGCGGAAACCGAAGGTTCGTCGGCCGCATAGAGGTACTGTTCTCCCGCTTCCAGGGTTTTGTCGGAGAAGCTCTGCAGGCGGAAGAGAGAATCGGCCTGAAGGGGCATTTCCGTGGTGGTCCAGAACAGGCCGGTGACGGCGTTGTAAGCGAGCGATTCAAATCCTCTCCCCGGGACGATCTTTCCTGTCCGGAATTCCTCCGGTATGGCCAGGGATGCGCCCGTAGGCTTGCCTGTGAGGCTGTATTCCCGCACGGTCTGGGTGGTCTCCGAAACCACGAAAAGGGAATGGCGGCCGGGCACATACACCAAGTCTTCGTTGTCCATCCCCTTTTCTCCCGAGGCGTTGGCGGCAAGTTCCGACACAATCACCACCCCCAGGTTGGCCAGGGAGTCCATCTGGACCACAAAAGAGAAAATACCGCTTCCGTCAGCCTTGTCGTGGACAGCCGCAAACTGGTTGCCGCCCACGAAAGTGATGCCGGAGTACTGCCCTACGGGGATGGAAACGCGCACCTGCTGCTTCTCCGTCGCCTTGATGGGGCGTGGTTTGTCCTGACCGGAGGCACAGCCGGCGGTGACAAGCAAGACAAGCAGCGGTAATAGATTCTTCATCGTTTTCTTAGCAGCAGAAGCCCCAGGGCCGTAAAACCTGCATTCAGCAGTAACAGTTCGTAGCTGAAGTGGTAACCGCCCAGCCATCGTTCACTGTTCAAATCCAGTACCAGACAGAGGATGGGGGAGAGCAGGCACACCACCGGCACCCAGCGGTCACGGACCTCCCGTTTGCTCAGGATGCCGAAGAAAAACAGCCCCAGCAGCGGACCATAGGTGTAACTGGCCAGACGGTACACCGCGTCGATGGTGCTGGTGGAATTCAGGAGGCTGAACACCAGGATGCACACGGCCATTCCCACGGCCATGCCCACATGCACCCAGCGGCGCACGCGGTCGGCATCGGCCCGTTTGAGGCCTCCAAGGATATCGACGGTGAAAGAAGTGGTGAGCGCTGTGAGGGCCGATCCTCCGGAGGGAAAGCCCGCAGCGACGAGTCCTACGACAAACAGCACCCCGACCACCGGCGGCAGGAACTTGGAGCAGGCGACGGCAGGGAAAACGGCATCCCCCTTTGCATCTATTCCGTGCAGGGCGGCGAACTGGTACAGGTAGACGCCCAGCACCAGGAACAGGGCGATGACGACGGTCTGCAATACACTGGAAACCACCAGGTTCTTCTGCGAATCCCGTACATTCTTGCAGGCCAGCGTGCGCTGCATCATATCCTGGTCCAGCCCGGTAGTGGCCACTACGGTAAACAGGCCTCCCAGCAACTGCTTGAAGAAGAACTGGGGATGGTTCACGTCGTCAAAGTAGAAGACCCGGGAAAGGGAATGGTCCCAGGTGCCCACTTCCCGGCCGATTAGCACCAGGCACAGCCCGACCGTCACCAGCATGCACAGGGTCTTGACCATATCCACCCAGATGACGGATTTGACGCCGCCCCGGAAAGTGTACAACCACACCAGGAAGACGGAGGCGGAAACGGTCACCCAGAACGGGATGCCCAGCCCTCCGAACACCAGCAGCTGCAGCGTGGAGCATACCAGGAACAGCCGCACGGAAGCTCCCAGCATCTTTGAAATGAAGAAGAACCACGCCCCCGTCTTGTAGGACGACAGGCCGAACCGCTGTTCCAGATACTGGTAGATAGACACCACCCCCAACTTGAAGTACAGGGGAGTGAGTACAAAGGCGATCACCAGGTATCCCAGGAAAAAGCCCATGCACATCAGCAGGTATCCGAATCCGGAGACCGCCACCATGCCGGGAACCGACACAAAGGAAACCCCCGACATGCAGGAGCCGATCATGGCCAGGGCCACCATCCACCAGCTGGTAGACCGGGTGGCAAAATAATCTTGCTTAGCTTTCATCCGCAGCTGTTTGTGTGTCTTCCTGTTTCAAGTTGTCTTTGAAGGCCCGTCCCACAGGCAGCGGTGCCTCCACCCCCATCAAATGTACTTCCGCCGACGACTTGGACTCGATCCTCCACACCGGGACGATATACGAACGGTGGATCCGGAGGAATTTCCCCTCCGGCAGCAGGTCCATCATCTTTTTCAGGGTAATCTGCGACACCACATCGTCCTGATGGTCCAGGTGCACGCAGGAGTAATTGTTGCGCGACTCAATGAACTGGATGGCCGACAAGGGCACATGCACCGTCTTGTAATCGGCCTTCAGGAGGATTTCCTCATCGGCCACGGCGTCGAAACTTCTCTTGTACAGGGACGACCGGGCATTGTCCAGCGCGGCCGACTGCTCGTGCGCGGCCGACAGCACCTTGATGCGGGTGCTGAAATACCCCATCATGAGGCTGAAGGAGGCGGTGGCGAGGAGAAGGACCCACATGGCCCTCTGGTGCAGTTCCATCCGTCCGGACACCGTATCTGCGTCGCGGGGGAAATCGACCTTGTTCCAGGACATGACGAAGGTGACGGCCGCTACGAGGAAGAGGGTGCCGGCCACCGTGGCCAGGCCTTTCCAGCCCTTGAGCAGCAGCGGTCCCAGCAGTTCCCGGCACAGGAAATAGACACCATACAACCACCCGGCGTATCCGAGCACATAGCCCGGATGCCACTGGGCCCATTCCCCGATGGGGAAAAGGAACATCATCCCCGGCATTGCGAGAATGCAGAAGATGATGTCTGCCAGACGTCCGCTTCTCACGGCCGACGGTTAAAACTCGTAGCCGGCGAACTCGATGTCGCGGGCAGCACGCTCTTTCCAGGCCGGAGTGACAAAGGCGCGCTCCAGATTCTCCTTCACGCCCTGGGCGTCACCCTGGCGGGCGGCGATGATGGCCTTCAGGTACTGGACGCGGGTGTCGCGGCAGTGCACGGAATCGAGGGCTTTCTCCAGCTGGTCGGTGAGGATATAGGCCAGCACCTTGTTGTTGCAGCAGCCTTCCTTGTCCTTGAGCACTTCGGCGGCTTCTTCATAGCGGCCGGTAAGGAGGTAGATGATGCCCAGGTTGGCTTTTCCGTCGGCGGTGTTGCTCTTGCGGAAGAGGGATTCGGCCAGGTCCATGTCGTCTTTGCGGAGAGCGATCACGCCCTTGGCATTGAGCACGTCACCGTCTTCGGCCTTTACCTTGGCCAGTTCGCGTTCTCCCTGGGCGTCCTTGCCTTGGGCAAGATAGGTGACGGCCAGATTGTACTGGGCACGGTCCGAGCCGTAGCGCTCCACGGCCTTCTTGTAGATTTCTTCCTTCTTGGAGAAGTCGTTCACCACGGAGGCGACCCTCAGGAGGGCTTCTTCGTCCAGGATATTGGCATTCTGGTCCAGCAGTTCCAAGAGCTCCTCGTTGGTGTAGTTCTTATATTCCACGTTGGCGATGAGGCGGGCGCGGCGCAGTTCCGGCAGCACTTCGCCCTTGAGGGCGGTGTACACCTGGGACATGTTGCGGATTTCATTTTCGCGTACGGCCGGATCGCTGTACATGGACAGGACTCTGAGAATCAGGTCTTTGTCTTCCAGGTCGGATTCTGCCACCAGCTGCTGGAAGCCTTCCCAGTCCTCGCCGGCGCTGCGCACCGACGGATCTCCGGCGCTGGAGCCCTTGGTCACCTGTCCCCAGGCCTTGGAGGCCGATGCGGAACGGTCACCGGAGAGTTTGTTGTTCTTGCCTTCGTCGCCTTCCGGGGAAGCATAGGCCACGATTTCCGTTCCGGTGATGGTGGCGCGCTCATCCTTGGCGATGGCGTCCAGGGCAGCCTGGAAGTCCTTTACGGAAGCGCCCTTGAGTTCAGAACTGCGGACCTCGGCGCTGTTTACCTGGTACTTGATCTGGCCTTCGGCCGTGCTGGTGATGATTTCTTTGTAGTTGTCGGGCTTGAAGGAGAGGTCTCCCTGACGCTTGACCAGCATGTAGGTGGTGTTAGCGCCGTCGGCCACTTTCTTGGTGGGGAGGTTGATGGTCTTGTTGCCGGCAATTACCTTGGCGCGCAGTTCCAGGAAGCTCTTTTCCATGCCTTCCACATAGTCGAAACGGAGCTGTTCGGTCACTTTCTGGCCCTGGGAGGAGATGACGCGGTAGTTGTCTTTCACCTTGTCTCCCTGGTATTTGAAGGGTTTCATGGCAGCCTCGCCGCCTTCATAGACGATGACCGGGGTCACTTCCATGATCACCTTGGGATTGAAATAGTCTTTGGGGCAGTCTACGCTGACGGCCGCGAAAATTTGTCCGTCAACCACTTCCAGGACGGAAGGATTGCAGGTCACCTTAACGTTTTCGGCCATGGAGGCCATTTTTTCGGGAGAGGCGCAGGCGGCTGCTGCCAGGGCAAGTGCCGCTGCGGCCAGGATTCTCAATGATTTTTTCATATACTGGTTCTATTTATTGTCCAACTCACAAATATAAGCAAAATATTCCTTATTTCTGCCGCGGGTTCCTGTACAATTTCAGCAGTTGTACGCCGGTCTGGCCGGTGGGTATGCTCAGATGCCGCCCCTGGTGATTCTCATCGCCGCCGAGCCGGCGCATGGGAGCGAGGCCGTCGTATTCGTCGATGGAGAGGATTCCCAAGCGCCCTTCCCCGCCGGAGAGCCGTGCCGTGGCCACAGAACCGGTTCCCAGGAACAGGAACTCGTCGTTCCCCATCTCCAGAATAAGGAAGGCTCCTTCTCCCCAGGCCGATTTGTCGTTGTGCACCGGACTCCAGGAAAGGGTTCCGCCATGCCTGCAGGTAAAGATGACGTCACCCACCGCAATCTCCTCTTCCGGACGGGCGGCATCCAGCAGCACGCCATAGGCTTTCCCTTCGGCCTGTTTCTGTGCAATCAGGGGCAGCCAGGGAGCCAGGGTGCGGTATGCTTCCGCAGTTTCCGTCCAGGCATTGTCGATGGAAAAAGGCGAAAAGCCCAGCGCTCCGTGCCGTCCAAGCACATAGAAGACACGGGCGGCATTGGCTGCTTCCTGGCGGATTTCCGGGATGAAGAGCGGATTGTCGTCCCGATGATAACGCGCCGCCCAGTCCGGGAATCCCGGATCGTAGATATCCGGACAAACCAGGTCGATGGAAGGGGCTTCCGTTTTCCAGATATCCATCAGGTGGTCCAGGGGACCGGCCGACGGATACTCGCCGGGCTTTCTCCCGCGGGAGTTCAGCGCCGCGTTCACGAACATCGGGAGGGCATATTCTTTCTTCCCCGCCCGGGCCACTTCCTGGGCATAACGGGCATAGGCGCGGGCCTGGAACCGCTCCTCATCCCGTTCCTTCCCGCTGTTCCAGACCTTCTCAGCCGCCTTTCCGTGCTCCCGGGCGTCTCCCAGGAAGCCGATTTCATTCTCTACCTGGACCATCAGCACCGTGCCGGTATCACCGTCCGTCTCCCGCAGATGCTTCATCAGGGCGGAGAAAGCCCTGCAGTCGGCCTTCAAAGCTTCCCGGTCAAACGCGGAAAGGATTTCCGGAGAAGATCCGTCGCTGTTGCATGCCAGCGTAAACCGGCGGCTGAATTCTTTTTTCACCCATCCCGGCACATAGCAGGACATGCTGTTCTTCCACGTGCCGAACCACAGAAGGATCAGATGCAGATCATTTTTCCGGGCCGATTCCAGCAGATAATCCACCGTCCGGAAATCGAAGGTGCCCTCTTCCGGCTCCACCAGCTCCCAATACACGGGAGCCAGGACCGTGTTCAGGCCGGCGGCCCGCAGGGTTTTCCAGGTATCGCGGCCGTCCAGATAGGTGCTGCTGGAGGCGCTGGAGTTGGCCAGCTCGCCTCCAAGGATCAGGAAGGGCTCATCATGCAGAAGCAACTGTCCGTTCAGGATCCGGACCGGCTGGGCGGCAGCGGCCATCGTCCAGCACACAGCCAAGAGTAAAAGCAATCGTTTCATGCCACAAGATAGTGAAAAACCGAGAAACGACAAAAACCGCCTGCCCGGTAAGACAAGCGGTTGTATGTTTATCCGGGAAGTCCGGATTATTCGGTGTCGCCGGGAGTGGCTTCCGGGTTGTCCTGGGGAACCGGGAAGGAGGGGGCCTCGGTGGAGGCGGCGTCTACCTGATTCAGGATTTCGGTGCTCACTGCGTCGTTGGATCCGCGCTGGGTGTTGCCACGGCCTACGAAGACGGAGGCGATGGACAGTACCAGGATGAAAGCTACGAGGTACCAGGTTGCTTTTTCCAGGATGGTGGCCGTCTGGCGGACACCGAGGGTCTGGTTGGCGGAGGTGAAGTTGGTTGCGAGGCCGCCGTCCTTGCCGTTCTGCAGGAGGACGACCGCAATCAGGAGAATGGCCGCAATGATAATGAGGACGACCAGGATGGTGAAAGCTGCGTTCATATTGTTAACCTTTTTATTTCAATTCGTCAATAAGGGATGCAAAGTAAGCACTTTTTTCCGGAATATCCAAAACTAGACGGGAATAAATGCGTCTTGCCTCCTCTGTACGACCCTGTTCTGCGAAAATTCTGGCCAAAGTTTCGGTGGCGAACCGCTCCGCGATTTCGCTGCCGGCCTCGTCGTCCGGGCTTCCGTCCGTCCGTCCCTTGGAGGCGAAACGGGTGAAGATATTGTCGCTGCTGCGTTTTACGTTGTCGTACTGGGACTGGGAGAAATAGTCGCCGCCCACCACGCGGACCTGGTGGTCGTCGGCCTCTTCCGGCGCAGGCTCCATGTACGAGGCCAGCAGGGCCTGCACATCTTTGTCGGAATAGTCTTCGCGGCGGCTGCGGCGCAGGAAGGTGGCGATTTTGCGGCGGTCGCCCACGAACAGGGCCTCTCCGGCGTATTGGTCTTCGCCCCAGGAATCGCCTCCCATGGCGGCCATCCGGGAACAGAGTTCCACCCGGGCGGCGCCGTACCAGGGATACAGGTTCACCACGCCGGTGAGTTCGTCCAGCGTGAGGGTGTGGATGTCGATGCTGGAGGATCCTACCATTGTGCTACGGTTGCGTTAAAGATATCTTCCACTAATTTTTCGATGATGCTTTCACACAGGGACCCCTCCACGGAGTCCAGCGTGCGGGTCGCGTCAAAATCTTCATAGGCCGAGAAAGAACTGCTCACATCGTCCTCCGGGTATTTCCGGTTGGTGAATTCAATTTTCACCGACACGGTGAGACGGTTCTGGGCGGCCTGTTCCTCGGCCGTGACGGCCGTGGCCTTCACGTCGTATCCCGTGATTTCGCACACCAGCTCCAGGTCTCCGTCCACGTCCACCTGCTCCAGGCGGGTGAGCTTGCGGTATTTCTCCTGCAGGGCCTCGGTGAGGTCGTTTGAGAGGGAAGGGTTGACCTGGAGGGCCTTGTTTTCCACGTAAGGGATGGTGATGGTGCGTACGTCCGGCTGGATGGAGGTTCCCGTGAACGAGTAGATGCCACAGGAAGCCACCGTCAGGAGCGTGCATAATATGAAGACGGTCCGTTTCATTTCTTGCGGTATTCGGCAGGAAGTTTCCGGTAAAGGGTTCGTTCGGACATGCCCAGTTCTTCGGCTGCCTTTTTGCGGTTGCCGCCGTGTTTTTCCAGGGCCTGGCGGATCAGTTCTTCCTCCGACCTGCGGAGGGACAGGTTGTGCTCCCGGGGCTCCGGGGCCGTATCGACATGGACGATGGGGCGGTCGTGCGGGAAGGTCTCCTCTCCCTGCCATTCGGCCTCCTGGGAGTCTTCCGCCGCGGGTGGCGGGGGCAGTTCGCGCCGGTCCAGCCGCGCTTTGAGGGCGTCGACCTCCTGCTTCAGGTCGAAGATGGCCTTGAAGATGGCCTGGCGTTCATCGGCCTGGAAGGCGGAGGAGGGCTGGGGGCCTTCGTAGAGGACGGGGATGGGTTCGCCGTGCTCCATCGGCATGAAGGGGGCGAGGTCTGCGGCGGAAAGTTCTATGCGCTGCAGCGTGGGCGTGACTTTCTGGGAAAGCAGGGCGGTAAGCGACTGGGTGAAGCCCTGCAGCTGGCGGATGTTGCCCGGCCAGCGGTACTGCTCCAGCAGGCGGATGGCGTCCGGCTTCAGGGAAATCTTGCACATGCCGTTCACCTCCGAAAAGTCCGAGGTGAACTTGCGGAAGAGCAGGTAAATGTCTGAGTGACGGTCCCTCAGGGGCGGGATGCGGATTTGGGCGGCGCTGAGGCGGAAGTACAGGTCTTCGCGGAATTTCCCGCGCCGGACCGCCTCGTAGAGCTGTACGTTGGTGGCGGCCACGATGCGGACGTCCGTGTGTTCCACCTTGTTGGACCCTACTTTGCGGAATTCCCCGCTCTGGAGCACGCGCAGCAGCAGCGCCTGGGTCTCCGCCGGCAGTTCGGCGATCTCATCCAGGAACAGCGTGCCGCCGTCGGCGTCTTCGAAATAGCCCTTGCGGTTGTCCGTGGCGCCTGTGAAGGAACCTTTCACATGGCCGAAAAGCTCCGAATTCACCAGTTCCTTGGGCAGGGCGCCGCAATTGACCACGAAGAACGGATTCTGCCGCCGGGCCGAATATTGGTGGATGATGCGGGCAAAACTCTCCTTGCCCACGCCGCTTTCCCCCTGGATGAGGACGCTGAGCCCGGTTGGAGCGAACTTCACCGCCGTTTCCAGCGCGTCGTTCAGGACAGGGTCGTTGCCGATGATATCGTATTTATTTTTTAAGGCTTGCAAGTCCATAGTCCTGCAAATTTAACCAACATTGGGGGAAAATCCAAAGGCCCCGCCGGAAAATCTGCCATTTTGTCAGTTCTCCCCGAAGGGAACGGCAATTGAAGAGATAGTTCCGGATTCCCGGCCGGGCCTGGAATGACGTGATGCCCGGCCGCGCCGGGTATCTTAAAAGAAAAGGAGGAACAAATTATGGCAGAGAATACAAACTTACAGAAATTCGCCATCAACCTGAACGAGCGGGCCGCCCAGGGCAAACTGGACCCCGTCATCGGCAGGGACGATGAAATCCGCCGGGTACTTCAGATCCTGTCCCGGCGTACCAAGAACAACCCCATCCTGGTGGGCGAGCCCGGCGTGGGCAAGACCGCCATCTCGGAAGGCATCGCCCAGAACATCGTAAACGGGCAGGTGCCCGAAAACCTGAAATCCAAGATTATCTATTCCCTGGACATGGGCGCCCTGATTGCCGGCGCCAAGTACCAGGGTGAATTCGAAGAGCGTCTGAAGGGCGTGGTGAAGGAAGTGGTGGACAGCGCCGGCGAAATCATCCTGTTCATCGATGAAATCCATACCCTGGTGGGTGCCGGCCGCAGCAGCGGCGCCATGGACGCTTCCAACATCCTGAAGCCGGCCCTAGCCCGCGGTGAACTCCGTACCATCGGCTCCACCACCCTGGATGAATACCAGAAGTACTTCGAGGCCGACAAAGCCCTGGAGCGCCGGTTCCAGATGGTGATGGTGGACGAGCCCTCGCCTTCCGAGAGCATCGCCATCCTCCGTGGCCTGAAGGAACGCTACGAGAACCACCACAAGGTCCGCATCGAAGACGACGCCCTGATCGCCGCCGTGAACCTGAGCCACCGGTACATCACCAGCCGGTTCCTGCCGGACAAGGCCATCGACCTGGTGGACGAGGCGGCCTCCAAGCTGCGTCTGGAGATGAATTCCGTGCCCGAGCCCATCGACACGCTCAACAGCGCCATCAGGCAGAAGGAGATTGAGCGGGAGGCCATCAAGCGCGAGGGTACGTCGCTGAAAATGGAGAAACTGGAGGCGGAACTCAAGGATCTCCAGGCAGAGCGGGACGTACTCATGAAACGCTGGAACGAAGAAAAAGACATTCTCGGCGGGCTGCAGACGGCCCGGCAGCAGCTGGAAGACTACAAGATCCAGGCGCAGGCAGCCGAGCGCAGCGGCGACTACGGCAAGGTGGCGGAACTCCGCTACGGCAAGATGGCGGCCGCCCAGAAGACCATCGACGAGCTTTCCACCAAAGCGTCGGCCATCAAGGATCCCATTGTCACCGAGGCGGTTACGCCAGAGGATATTGCCGAAGTCGTGGCCAAGTGGACCGGCATTCCCGTGAAGCGGATGCTGGAGAGCGAGAAAGACAAGCTCCTGAGGATGGAAGCCGAACTCCACAAGCGGGTGGTGGGCCAGGACGAGGCCATCAAGGCCGTGGCCGATGCCGTCCGCCGCAACCGGGCGGGCCTGAGCAACGAAAAGCGCCCGATCGGCTCGTTCCTTTTCATGGGAACGACCGGCGTGGGCAAGACCGAGCTGGCCAAGGCCCTGGCAGAGTTCCTGTTCAACGACGAGAACATGATGACCCGTATCGACATGTCCGAGTACCAGGAGCGGCACACCGTTTCCCGGCTGGTGGGCGCGCCTCCGGGATACGTGGGCTACGACGAGGGTGGCCAGCTCACCGAGGCCGTGCGCCGGAAACCCTACTCCGTGGTGCTGCTGGACGAAATCGAGAAGGCCCATCCGGACGTGTTCAACGTGTTGCTCCAGGTGCTGGACGACGGCCGCCTGACCGACAACAAGGGCCGGACGGTAGACTTCAAGAACACCATCCTGATCATGACCTCCAACGCAGGGGCCGACATCATCCAGGGCTACATGGAAAAGCTCCCGGAAGTGAACGGACTGGACATGCAGGCCATTGCCACCCGTCGCCAGATGCTGGACGAGTGCTCCAGAAAAGTGCTTGACGTCCTGAAACTTACGGTCCGCCCGGAGTTCCTGAACCGAATCGACGAAATCATCATGTTCGACCCGCTTTCCAAGGCCGATATCCGGGACATCCTGCACATCCAGGAGGAAGGCCTGCGGCGGAAGCTGTCCGAAAACGGCATCACCGTGCAGTTCACCCCGGCCTTCGAAGACCACATGGTGGAGCACGGTTACGATCCGGCCTACGGCGCCCGGCCCGTAAAACGGCTGATGCAGCGGGAACTGGTGAACCTGCTGGCCAGGAACATCCTGGACGGAACGGTCCGCAAAGACTCCGCCGTCACGGTGGACGTCGCCGGAGGCGAAGTGGTGGTAAGGAACTAAAAAATGCTTATCTTTGGGGGTATGAAAATAACCCTGATTTGTATGATTGCCGGGATGTTGCTAAGTAGTCCTGACACCCTCGTCAGGCGCAATTCCCGGGCAGAAGTTCTCTCAGATGTGGGACGTGCCGGGGGAGTACACTATATGTACCCTTCCGGCCAGGTCCGTCCCACGGCCCCTCCCAAGGGCTATAAACCTTTCTATATCAGTCATGTCGGCCGGCATGGTGCCCGTTACGCACTGGGTGCGACGGTCTATGAGGACCAGTGGTCCGTGTGGTCGCATGCCCGTCAGAAGGGGTGGCTGACTCCTGCCGGAGAAACCTTGTATGAGGCTTATGCCCAATTGTTTCCGGAAGTGACCCGGCGGGAGGGAAACCTTACGCAGAAAGGCCAGGAACAGCACCGGAAGATTGCCCGGCAGATGCATGGCTGGTTCCCGGCGGTGTTCAAAGGAAAAACCCGGGCCGAAGCCTCTTCGACCGGCGTCCATCGCGTGATCGTGAGCATGTTCTCCTACCTGGACCAGCTGGACGACCTGGACCGGAACTTCGATGTCGTGGCCGATTACGGCTATCCCTACCAGCGCTATCTGCTGCCCGACGTGATTGACGCCCCCACGGTGCTGCCGGATTCCGTCCAGTTGAAATTCCGCATCTTCCGGGACGAAAACCTGGACTGCAGCGCCATCCTGGGCCGATGGTTCACCGTGGCCGACAGCCTGGTCGCCGATCCGTACCGTTTCTGCTCGGCCCTGCATACCATCGTCTCCACCCTGGACAACCTGGACTGCGACATTCCCTCGGCTCTGTGGACCGCCTTTACCCCCGAGGAACGGTACCGTTTCTGGCGGGTGGACAACTACTCCAGCTACCTCCGCCTGGGGATGTCGCCGGAAGTGGAGAACGTGCGCCCGGAGGCAATGCGCGCCCTCTGGGCCGATATCGTGGACCGGACAGCCAGGGACTGGGCCGACGGAATTGCCCTCAGGCTCCGTTTCGCCCACGATTCCACCCTGCTGCCTCTGTTGTCGCTGCTGGACGTGAACGGCATGGGAGCCCGGGTTTCCCTGCCGGACGACGTGGAGGATTACTGGCGTACCTTCGACATTCCCATGGCCGCCAACCTGCAGCTGGTCTTCTTCCGCAGCCGCCGCAATCCCGACATCCTGGTGCAAGTGCTCCTGAACGGACAGGAAGCCACCCTGCCCATTCCCATGGCCGCCCCCGGCAGTTTCTACCGCTGGGCGGATATCATCCAGTATTACAAATAGTTCGGGGATTTAAACCTCGGTAGCCGTGGCGAATTCCTGGAGGAAGCGCATGTCGTTCTCGAAGTAGTGGCGGAGGTCGTTGACCTGCCACTTGAGCATGGCGATACGCTCGACACCCATGCCGAAGGCGAAGCCGGAATACTGCTTGGAATCGATGCCGCTGGCTTCCAGGACATTAGGGTCTACCATACCGCAGCCCATGATTTCCAGCCAGCCGGTGCCCTTGCAGATGTTGCACCCCTTTCCGTGGCAGATGTTGCAGCTTACGTCCACCTCTGCCGAAGGTTCGGTGAACGGGAAATACGAAGGACGCATGCGGATTTCCGTCTCCGGGCCGAACATTTCCCGTGCGAACAGGAGGATGGCCTGCTTGAGGTCGGCGAAAGTGACGTCCTTGTCGATATAGAGACCCTCCACCTGGTGGAAGATGCAATGGGCGCGGGCCGATATGGCTTCGTTGCGGAAAACGCGGCCGGGGCACACCACACGGATGGGCAGGGACTGTTTTTCCATGGTACGCACCTGCACGGAAGAGGTGTGGGTGCGGAGCAGCAGCGGATTGGGATGGCCGGTGCTCACGAAGAAAGTGTCCTGCATCTCGCGGGCCGGATGGTTGGGCGGGAAAT
Source organism: Bacteroidales bacterium (assembly GCA_017471085.1). The sequence goes on from JAFUWW010000010.1 coordinate 27,767, forward strand.
TCAGGGCCTCGAAAACATGGTAATCGTCCTCGATTTCAGGACCTTCCGCTACATCGTAGCCGAATTTGCGGAAAATGTCCACGATCTGCTGGCGGACGATGGAAACCGGATGGCGGGAGCCCAGGGGGAACGGATCTCCGGGCATGGTGAGGTCTTCCTTGGGGGCGGCGGCGACGGCCGCTTCCTCTACGGAAGCCTTCAGTTCCTCGATGCGGGCGGTGGCGGCTTTCTTGAGCTCGTTGAGCTTCTGGCCGTATTCGCGCTTGAGTTCGGGAGCCACGGAGCGGAACTCCTCCATCAGGGCCGTGATTTCTCCTTTCTTTCCCAGGAACCGGACCCGGGCTTCTTCCGCTTCTTTGGCGGAGGCGGCCTTGAGCTCCTGCAGTTCTGCAAAGATTCTTTCTATGGTTTCTTTCATAATCGTACGGGTTTGGTTTCTTCGCCGCTCGGCGAGCGGCTGCAAAGATAACTATTTTTTCCGTTCAGCGGTTGATTTGGCGGCCTTTTCGCGGCGTTTGTCGCGGTCCCGCTGGGCGCGCTGTCCGCCGGCCTTCATGTATTTGTTCCACTGATCCTCGGTGAAAATCTTCTTGTAGCTGTCCACGATCTGCTGCATCCATTTGTCCTGAATGCTGACATACAGGTCCGTGTTCTCCACCTTGGCCTTCTGCATGGTCTCCAGTTCGTCCATGAGGGCGTGGTAGTCGTGCGTGAGGATGGAATCGACATAGAATTCCTGCCAGTATTCCAGATTCAGCAGCTCCTGCAGGCGCTCTTTTTCCTTGTCGATGCTCTCCAACAGCTGCTTTTCCTTCTGCTCCGGCGTCTGGGGCTGCTGATTCTGCGCCGAAGCCGCGAAAATTGAGAGGAATACGGCACAGACCAGATGTATTAAACGATAAAATTTCATAAATTTGCAAATTGATGTCGAAGGACAAAATTACGCAATAAATCGAAAAACCACAAAATGATGAGAAAAAACCTCCTCAAAGTCTCCGTTGCCGTCCTTTTCAGCCTGCTGGCGGCACAAGAGGGGAATACATGCACCAATGTCATTATCACCCGCGGCGCCAGCATGGACGGATCCGTCCTGGTCTCCTATGCGGCCGATTCGCACTATCTCTACGGCGAACTGTATTATCATCCCGCGGCCGACTGGAAAATGGGTGAAGTGCTCCGTGTATACGACTGGGACACCAACCGCTACCTGGGTGAAATCGACCAGGTGGAGCACACCTACCAGACGGTGGGCAACATGAACGAGCACCAGCTCATCATCACCGAAACCACCTGGGGCGGCCGTCCCGAACTGGAAGACAAGCACGGCGGCATCGACTACGGCTCCCTCATCTACATCACCCTGCAGCGCGCCAAGACCGCCCGCGAGGCCATCGACATCATCGTGAACCTGGCCAACGAGTACGGCTACGCATCCGAGGGAGAGACCTTCTCCATCGCCGACAAGAACGAAGCCTGGATCATGGAACTCATCGGCAAGGGCATGAACATGCGCAACAACGTGAACATGAACAAAGGCATCGTGTGGGTGGCCATGCGCGTGCCGGACGGAGCCATCTGCGCCCATGCCAACCAGGCCCGCATCGGCAAGTTCCCTCTGAACGACCCGGACAACTGCCTGTACGCCTCCGACGTCATCTCCTTCGCCCGCCGCAAGGGCTATTTCGACGGGGCCGACAGCGAATTCAGCTTCAAGAAGGCCTATAATCCCGCAGACTTCGGCACCGTACGCGGCTGCGACGCCCGTGCCTGGAGCGCCTTCAACATCCTCACCGACGGCTGGTTCTCCTTCTACGACGAGAACGGAAACGCCGTCACCCGCGACGCTTTCACCTACCTGGACTATGTGATGGGCCAGAATATGGAGAACGACTTCCCGCTGTTCGTGTATCCCCGCAAGAAAGTCAGCGTCAAGGATTTGGCCGATGTCATGCGCGACCATTTCGAAGGCACTCCCATGGACATGACCCAGGACATCGGAGCCGGCGGCAACGCCCTCCCTTACCGCTGGCGTCCCATGGAATTCAAGGTGGAAGACCGAACGTACGTGAATGAGCGTGCCATCGCCACCCAGCAGACCGGCTTCTGGATGGTCGGCCAGGCCCGCAACTATGTCCCCGACGTGGTGGGCGGCATCCTCTGGTTCGGCACCGACGATGCGGCCACTTCCTACCTCACCCCCATCTACACCAGCATCACCAAGGTGCCCGATTGCTTCCGCGTGGGCAACGGCGACCTGCTCCATTACTCGTCCACATCGTCCTTCTGGCTCAACAACCGCATTTCCAACGCCTGCTACAAGATGTACAACGTGATGGCCCCCCATGTGCGTGCCAAGATAGACGCCTTCGAACTGGACCAGGTGTTCCGCAAGACCCATTCCGTAGACAGCATGGCCGTGGTCATGTACAACGAAGTGGTGGTGAAGATGCAGAAGAAACTCTCCTCCAAAGGGGATGTGATGGTTTCCCGGAAGCCTTTCAGCAAGGTCATCGACTATGTGTCCAATTACTCCGTGAAAACCGCCCAGGACCAGTTCCTGGCCTGGCGGAACCTCGAAGTGGAACTGCTGGTGAAATTCATGGACGGCAATGTGAAGCCCCAGAACGACGACGGCTCCTTCAAGCATTCGGAATATTCCGACGGCGTGCCGGAAAGCGTGGAATGGCCCGGCTACACGGATCTCTGGAAAGCAACGGTGGCACAGGAACACGGAGAAGTGATCCAGGTACCTGACGAGTAGTCTTCCATGCGGCGATACCCCGTCATATCGGTCCTATGCGGCGTCCTTGCTCTTGCGGGATGCGGCAAGCCGTCGGACGACCAGCCGGCAGAAACGCCCGAAGTCACCCTGCAACTCACGCTCTCGTTCGATACGGCCCTTCCCGGGCATAAGACCCTGGACTATCCCACCAAGGCCGGCGGTGCCATGATGCGCCATATTGTCCGTGTGTATGATGGCGACCGTCTGGAAAGGGAGCAGGTGCTCACTTCCGCCAACGTCAGCGCGCCGGGAGCCGACCTTGATTTTACCCTCAGGGCCGGCCGGTACCGGGTGCTGGTGTGGTCGGACTTTGTGCAGGGCCAGGCCGGGCAGGACTGGATGTGGAGCGCAGGCAATTTCGCCCGGATCGGCCAGACCGGCAGCTATCAGGGCGCTACGCCCTATAAAGACGCTTTCTGCGGCAGCCTGGATGTGAATCTTTCTTCCTCAAGCTCTTATGCCAACGGACTGGTGAAGATGTCCCGTCCGCTGGCGAAGTATTCCCTGACCGCGGCGGACGCATCCCTGTTCGCCGGCCGGGAAATCACCGCCACCGTCACTTACGGAGTCCCTGTCCCCACCGTCTATAACTTGCTGGAAAAGGCCTGTACAGACACGCGGGATGCCGTTTCCTACACTTGCAAGCCCGAAATCCAGGCCGACGGAACCGTGCTTCTGGCCTACGACTACCTGCTGGTGACGGGCGGCGAAACCACGGTTCCCCTGACGCTCGAACTGAAGGAAGGTTCGGCCACGCTCGCCAGCCTGCCGCTCTCCGTGCCCCTTCATGCGGGCCGTGAAACCCTGTTCAAAGGCAGCGTTTTTACCGGAAGCACCTCCTCTGGAATCGTAGTGGATCCGGACTTCGATGGTGATTATCAAATTGATTTCTAGGCCGATGAAAAAGTCCCTGCATATGGTCCTGGCTCTTGCGGCAGCGCTCCTGTGCTGCGGCTGCGCCAAAGACACGGTCCGTGAGGTGGAGGTGTCTTTCTTCGTGTCGTCCGGCCTGCCGGAAGTGAAATCGGCCGGAGACGCCTCCCAGGCCGACCAGCTGATTGTCCGGGCCTACGATTCCGCCGACCGTTACCTGGACTACATCCCCTTCACGGTGACCCGCAGCGGCAACGGATTCTCCGTCAAAGGCACCTTTGTGCGCGGAGAAGAATATACCCTGTTGTTTTTTGCCCAGAAAAGCGGTACTTATACGGTAGAGACGGACGGAATGCTGGTGGTGGAAGATTATGGCGCCGTGAGTGACGAATCCCGCGACGCCTTCTACGCCGTGGAGGAAGTGGTGGCCGACGACCGCCTGGCCGCCTCGGGGCTCTCCGTCACCCTGAAACGCCTTTTCGCCCTGCTCCAGTTCACTTCGTCCCAGGAAGACAAGGCGCACTCCGATGCCGCCGGACTTACGGCGGATGCCTGGTGCCGGGTAGAACTGGACCGGGTTCCGGACCGGGTGAATCTGCTCTCCGGAGAGGTTCAGGGCAGCGTACGCACCACGTTGGGCGCCGGCCGCTGCGGACAGGACGTGGCGTTCGCCTTTATTCTGGCGGGAGCCGCGGAGAGCCGGATCGACGCCACCGTGGAAGTGGTGTCCGGTGCTTTTTCATCGACCCGTATCGTCACGGATATCCCTGTCCGCCGGAACTGCCGGACCACGGTAAAGGGCGATTACTTCACCACGGAAGGGACGCTGGAAATCAGTTTAAGTAACTAGTGATGAGACGTTTCCTGCATATCGTTCTACTTACTTTCCTGGTGCTCCCCTGGGGGTGCCGGAAAGAGGAAGGGGAGACGGTCCGCCCGGCGGTTTTCTCCCTCTCCTGGGAACAGGCCCTCACCAAAGCGGCCGGAGACGGCTCCCGGATCGACATGCTCCTTGCCGGCGTCTATGAGAAGGACGCTGCCGGACGTCTTTCTTTCCTGCCGGAACTGTCCCGTGTCCATGCGTCGGACGCCCTGCCTGTCACCGGCGGAAAGGCCTCTTTTGAAGTGAACCTTACCGGCGGAAAGAACTATGTGCTGGTGTTCTGGGCCCAGAGCAGGCAGAATCAGGATTACAGCCTTGATTTTGCCGCCGGAACCATGACTGCCGCCCCCCAGGTCCTGGCCAACAGCGAGCAGCACGATGCTTTCTATGCCGTTTATGAAACGGGGCCGGTCTCTGTTTCCGGAGGGGATATCCCCGAAATCCGCCTCAGGCGCCCCTTAGCCCTATTCACGGTGACGGTCCCTCAGGAAGACCTGGAGATGGCCGCCAGGGCGGGGCTTTCGCTTTCCCGGTCGGCCATGCGCGTGAAAGGGGCTCCCTCAACCCTGGATCTGCTTACCGGAGCGGTCTCCGGCCAGGCCGATGTCACCTTTACCGCCGCGGCGGTGCCGGGTGGAAATCTGGTGGCCGGCAACTATGTCCTGGCGGGAGACGAGCGGCTGTACCAGGTGTCGCTGGAGGTTTATCCGTCCCGTAACGGCGTGGAACAGAGTCCTTTCCAGTTTGAAATACCCCATGTGAAGGGCCGCAGGAATTATGTTTCCAACCTTACGGGCAATGTCTTTACGCTGTCCCCGGAATTCCGGGTTTCACTGGCGGCGGCCTTCTCCGGAAGCGGATATGAAGGCAGCATCGACACGCCCGATATGCCGGACACGCCTCCGGATACGCCGGACGATCCGGATGAACCGGAAGACCCTGATGATCCGGAGCTTCCGTCGGCCACCGCCGTTGTCTTAACCCGTCCTGCTTCCGGTATTTCGGCGTCGGAAGCCGTCCTGAACGCCCAGTTCTACGGCGCGACGGGAGCCATCGGCGAGATGGGCTTCTTCTGGGGAGAATCGGCAAACCGGCTCAGCCAGACGGCTTATGTAGATCCTTCCCCTTCCTCCTCCGGCTCGTTCTCGGCTGTCATTTCCTCGCTGGAGCCGGGTAAAACCTACTATTTCCGTGCCTTCGTAGCCGAATACGATGCTGCGGGCGGCCGTTACCAGGACAGGCTGGGCTCTATCGTTTCTTTCACGACGGAAGAACCGGCCGACCAGACCCAGCCCGGCTATCTGGGCTGCTACGAAATGCCCGCGGTCTATCTGGATGGGACCGGAAATACCGGTAACAAGTACGGAAAGTGGTTTACATACGGCAATGGGAACAGCAGGCAGAAGATTGTTACCCATACCTATATGTATCAGGGCAGGCAGTACCGTAATTACACTTGCCTGGTTGATGCCGACAGGAAATCACCGCTGTGGTCGGCCCACGTGATGCACAAAGGGGCCTATCCCAAAAACAGCATCGGTCGTGCGGGCAGTTGGGATTATGATCCGGCTCTTCCGTCCAGCTGGCAGCAGCCCGGCATCAGCGGTCTGTCCGGGTACGGCAATTACAGCAAGGGACATTTTGTCGCCTCCAGCGACCGGCAGGCCAATACGGACGCCAATTATCAGACCTTTTTCTACACCAACCAGGCCCCGCAGTGGCAGAACGGCTTTAACGGCGGTGTGTGGAATTCTCTTGAGCAGGCCATTCAGGATAAAGCTCCGTCCAATTCCGATACGCTGTATGTGGTGACAGGTGTCCTGTACGAAGGAACCGTTGCCGTTGCGGCCGGTGTGCCCGTCCCCAGCCACTTCTACAAATGCCTGATGCGCTGTTCCTTCTCCGGCGGAACCATGACGGCCGCTAAAGGTGTGGCGTACCTCTTTGAGAACCGTTCCTACAGCACTTCTTATCCCGCCAATGCCACCACCATCGACGCGGTGGAGCAGCGCGCCGGCTTCGATTTCTTCGCCAATGTTCCCCAGGCGCTGCAGGATGCGGCGGAACGCACCTCCGCCCAGTTGTGGTAGTTTCCTAGAACTGGAAGTAGATGAAACTCTGGAGGTCAGCCGTGATGAACTGGAAGAAGAACAGGACGATGAGGGCCACCACAACGGCCATCCAGAACAGCGGCAGGCGGGAGAAGGCGATGCGGTAGCGGCGTTTGAACCGCTCCGGCAGCCAGTGAACGATCATTCCCAGCACAAACAGGATCAGCACCGCGCGGTGTTCCCAGGCCATGGCGGGCACCAGCGACAGGTCCCAGGCCGATCCAATCTGGTTCACCATGTTCTTGGCGGTATTCCAGGCCTCTTCGTTGGCGAGGGCAGGATCCAGGTTGGAGCCGCTACGGAAGAACAGGCGGGTAAAGGTGATGAACACGAAGGTCTGGAAAATGTCCCAGGCGTTGGAAATCCACCTGGCCGATGCAGAAGGCAGCTTTGCGGGAATCACGGCTCCCTTTGCCGACAATGCAGGCGCTTTGACAACGGCATCTTTGCCGAGGACGGCCCATCGGTACAGGTATTTCACGAAAGTGCCCGTCCAGATAATCAGCAGCCATACCGTAAACATGTTCCATACGGGAGCATGCGTCCATCGCACCAGCAAGGCGCTCAGTGACATGAAGAAACTGATTATAAGCAGCTTGACAAGCATGGACTGCTTGGTCCAGATCTTATAGATCACCATGCCGATGCCGTTGAGACCGCCCCAGATCATGAAATTCCAGCTGGCACCGTGCCACAGGCCGCCCAGCAGCATGGTGTTCATGGAATTGATGTTGGTGGTGATGAGTTTCCGCTTTTCCGGCCTCAGCCAGGCCCAAAGGCCGATGCCGCCGGCGAGCACGGCCACCCCGAAAGCCACCCACCAGCTGCCGCTGAGGAAAGAGCCGAACACCGCGACCGCCGCAATGATGATGAACGTGGCGGGCGTCGCATTCCTGTTGCCGCCCAGCGGGATGTAAAGGTAGTCCCTGAGCCAGCGCGACAGGGTCATGTGCCAGCGGCGCCAGAACTGCTGGGTATTGAGCGCCTTATAAGGCGAATCGAAGTTCTTGGGCAGGTAGAATCCCATGAGCATGGCCACGCCGGTGGCGATGTCCGTGTAGCCGGAGAAATCGGCATAGACCTGGAGGGAATAGCAGAACAGGGCGGAGAGATTCTCGAAACCGCTGTACATCAAAGGGTTCTCGAACACCCGGTCGCAGAAATTCACCGCCAGGTAATCGCTGAGCACCAGTTTCTTCACCATACCGTTCATGATCCAGAAAATGGCGATTCCGAACCAGCGCCGCGACAGGTTGTAGGGCTTGTGCAGCTGCCGGATGAACTCGGACGCCCGCACGATGGGCCCCGCCACCAGCTGGGGGAAGAACGAGAGGTAGAATCCGAAGTCGAGGAAGTTCTTCACCGGGGCAATCTTCCGCCGCTTCACGTCCACCACATAGCTCACCGCCTGGAAGGTGAAGAAGGAGATGCCCACCGGCAGGATGATGGCATCGACCCGGAAAATATCGGCCCCCATGAGGGAATTCAGCAGTTCTCCCAGCACGTCGTGCACCTCGATGGACAGGCCGAAGAGGTTGTTCACGAAGTCCGTGAGGAAGTAGGCGTATTTGAAATAGGCCAGGATGCCCAGGTCCACCACCACGCTCACCGCCGTGAGCGCCTTCCTCCATCCTTCTTTTTTAAGCCGATGCAAGCCTTTGGCGGCGAAGAAGTTATAGATGATGACAAACAGCAGCAGTGCCAGGAAAACGCCGCTGGTCTTGTAGTAGAAGAACAGCGAGACGGCGAACAGGTAGCCGTTGCGCAGGAGCACTTTGCTGTGGAACAGCGAGAAAACGGCGAATACCAGCGCGAAGAACGCCCAGAAATAGAACTGGGTGAACAGCAGCGGATGGGCCTGGTCGAAGGAGAAGAGGCTGATGAAGAAATCCTGTATGATGTTCCACAGCTCCGTCATCTTTCCTTATGGTAAGCTTCCATGATGGCCTCGAACAGGAGGTCTCCCAGCAGGCGGTATCCGTCCGTGGTGAAATGGATCTTGTCGCTCTGGGCCAGCCCGGCGGTCTGCCAGTCGGACATGGAACCCGTTCCGCCCATGATGCCGAACAGGTCCCAGAAAACGCCCTTGTACTCTTTTGCCAGGTCTTCGAAGGCACGCTCCGCCTCTGCCGTGTAGGGGTTGATGGAACGGCGGCGCCAGCTGTCGTTGATTCCGGTGAAGAGGATGGCGCAATGCGGATTCACCCGCCGCACCATGCCGATCAGCTTCCGGTAGTTGGCCTTGAACCGCACCGGGTCGAAATCGCCCTGGATGTCGTTGATGCCTATCGAGAACAGCACCAGGTCCGGATGCACCCGCCTCAGGTCCTGTTCCCAGTCGTCGCACTTGAGCCAGGAACCCGTGGCGGCGCCGTTCACGCCGGCTTCCACCATGGTGAAGCCGTATCCCGGCTTGTCCAGATAGAGGCCTTTCAGCGTGTATCGGCCCGGAGTGCCGGTAAAGCCCAGCTGCACCCAGTCGGTGTAATAGGGCAGGTCGAAGTGGGTGTAGCCGCCGCCGGTGATGCCCCGCACGGTGTCGCGGCCCTGGAGCAGCAGCACAGGCTCCATGGAACCGTAGCCCATGACGTCCACCCGGTTGAAGGTGTAGCGGGGCTGGTGCATGTGCGCCTCCCTGGGCAGCAGGTCGATGGCGACGGTGGCCGTGGTATCGTGGGCCGTGACCGCCATGCCGGTGAGCCCCATCACGCACTCCGGTTTCAGGCAGTTGGAGTTCTCCCAGTTGCCCGTATAGGACGATGAATAGCTGACGGGGGTGTTGGTTCCGGCGGCGGAAAAGGGGAAAACCAGCCCCCGGCCGCCGTCCATGCCGTATCGCATGGCCAGGAAGTTGCTGCGGAGCCGGTCTGTCCACGTGCCGGCCTGCACATGGGAGCCGCCCACGTGGAGGACGCGCACGTCGCCCCGGCCGGTGAGGACCAGCGTGTCCAGTTTTCTCAGGAACAGGCGGAAATCGGCCGATTCCCCTCCGGGATACTGCAGCGAGTTCTTCTCCGTGCGGATGAACGGATAACGGGGCAGGCGGCGGGCCTCCAGGGAGGCCGTCGAGAGCAGCAGCAAAACGATGGGAATCAGTCGCTTCATCGGCCCATTACCTCTTGCACCCGGTCTCCGGGAAAGGTTTTCCGAAGCTGGTAGAAATCGTAGTAAGTAAGGAAGGAGCGGGACAGGGCCTCGCCCACTTTCTGGGCGCCTGCGGGGGTGAAATGGATATAGTCCGGACCCGCATAGGCCGGGCGGTGCTTCACCCACTGCCCCATGGAGTTCTCGCCGCCCATCATGCGGTAGAGGTCCCAGTAGGCGGCGTTGTTGCGGAGGGCGGTGGCTTTGAGCGAATCCACCATTTCCGGCAGCCGCGGCCAGGTGACGATGCGTCCGTTCACGCTTTTGCCCATATCCGACGGGCCGATGAACAGGATCCGGGCCTCGGGGGCGACCTCGTGGAAATACTGGATCTGTTTGGCAATCTGTTCCTGATACTGGGCGATCACCTTGGTGGAACGGGCCACGGGCATGTAATTGCCGCCGAACTGCAGGATGATCATCTGCGTATTGTCCATGGCGAAACTCTCCTGCATCAGCGGCTTGGAAATCCGGGTGAAAATGGTGCCGGAACAGCCTCGGAGCGGGATATTGTCTACGCTTACGCCGGCGTCTCCGTCGGCCGCGACACCGTAGATTTCCGCATTGCCCTTAAAGGTGAGGGTCGCTTTCTGCACGGGCCGGGAGAATTTCCACGTAACCAGGGTGGTGCCGCTTTCGGCATCCCGCACCACGGCTTCCGGTTTCAGCGTATCGGATACGGCCTTTGCGGAGAAATCCTTTGATGCACGCCCGTACAGCACGGAAACCCGCGAGAAGGTCTGGGTGTTTTCCTTGGCGGTTTTCTGGCGGGAGACCCGGAGCGAAAGGGTTCCGCCGCCGGAAAGCTGCACCACCTGGGCCATCACCCCGTAGCGGTTGTGGCCGGCGCGCACCGTGGTGGAATCGCCGTACATCGTATAATGCACGAATCCGCCGGAGGCCGATTTGCCGATGGTGCCGGAAGGGACGTTCGACAGGGCGGGGAACATGCCCGTACCCAGGCCGCCGAAGCGCTCCTGCAGGGCCTGGCGCAGTTCGGAGGAAATGCGGTCCATCTCTATCTGCGAATCCCCATAATGGACGATACGGACCGGAAGCGCCTGTTTATCTGCGCTTTCCAGCTGTCGGAACACCGGGTCCAGGAAGTGGTAATCGTCGTTCGGGAGATAGATGCGGTCCGGGTTTTCGTAGAAGAAAGTCCGGTAATAGTTGAGCGTGTCGGATTCCATCCGGAAACGGCTTTCCACCGCCATCAGCACGGAGTCTACGTCCACTTTCTTTTCGCGGGCGTCCCGCAGGGCACCCTCGTAGGAGGCGAAACGGACGGTCAGCGGTCCCACGGGGATTCCGTCGGCCGGAAAAAACAACCAGCCAATCCCGAGGAGCGCAAAAACGCCGAAAAGAAATATGACAACCTGACGGGCCTTCATACAAAGTTTGCAAAGATACGGAAAATCCGCCGCTTCGGCAATACCTTCCCTTTAGAGAAGAGGGCCGGCTATCCGAAGGATATTGCACCAGATTTTATAGGCGAGGGGCCGGCCGTCGATGTCTTCCAGCGTTACTTCGGTGCTGTTTTCAAGGGCCTGGAGAATCATGGCCTTGATTTGTCCGGAAAGGGCTTCGTCATAGAAATAGGCATTCACTTCGTGGTTGAACAGCATGGCCCGGCCGTCCATGTTGACAGATCCCACGCTGGACAGATAATCGTCACAGACAAATACTTTGCTGTGGTCGAAGATTCCGTTCGACTCATAAATCTTGACGCCGCCCCGCACGAGGCCTCTGTAATAAGACTGGTTGATGGGGGCCATGATGGCTTCGTCCAGCGTCTTGGGATTCGGAAGCACCAGCCGGACGTCAACCCCGCGGGCGGCCGCCCTCCGCAGAGCCTCCCGCAGTTTCGCCGGCGGGGAGAAGTAGGGCGTTTTGGCGTAAAAATAGCTTTGGGCGTGGTCCAGGGCCCAGATATAGGCCTGCATGTTCCAATGGTGCCAATACGGTTTGTCGGCCACGAGCTGGATGGTGACCCCATCCTCGAACGGCGGTGCGGGGGGATTGACGGAGAAGAGCTGTCCGCCGGTTATTCTCCACATTTTGACGAAGATTCCTTCCATGGAGGAGACGGCCGGCCCCTGGATGCGGAGGTGCGTATCGTTCCATTCGTAGAAATACTGCCGGGCGATGTTCATGCCGCCCATGTAGCCGGTCTTCCCGTCTATCGTGACGATTTTCTGGTGATTCCGCGGATTCAGGGGGAACAGCGGATAGTGCTGGATTTCGACGCCGGCCAGTTTCAGGTTGTCGAAATAAGACCGCCGCTTGGTGAACTGCATCAAGTCTTCCACGATATACCGCACATCCAGTTTTTCCAGCCCCTTCAGGGCAAGGCCGATGCGGACATAGTCGCTTTCCGGATGGCGCCGGAAGGCAAAATACTCCATGTTTATGCTCTGACGGGCGTTCAGGATGTCCGTGGTCAGGCTGTACAGGTATTGTTCTCCGTTGGTAATCAGTTCCACGTGGTTGCCCAGGGTGGGAATCTGAAACCGCGACACGGCCAGCATTTCCGCGAGCGGACGGTAGGCCGGGCGGATCGCCTCCATGACAGGCGCAGGAATAGTATCCTGTGCCCGCAGCAGGCTGGCCGAGAGCAGGATTCCGGTCAGCAGTATGCTGAATCTGGACGCCATGCTATGCAAGGAGATTGGTGAGGTCGGCGAATTCTTCCACGGACAGTTTTTCCGGTCTTTCCGAGAAAACCGGCCTGGCCAGGAAGGCGACGAGCTGTTCTTCGTCCCATCCTTCCCTTTCCGCCTTGGCCTTTGCCAGCGGCTTCAAGGGGTTCCGCATCATCTTCCGGCGCTGGCCAAAAGCCGTTTTCACCACCGTCTTGAAGAGGACCTCGTCGCAGCCTAAGGACGTGCGCCCGTTCCGCTTGAGGCGAATCACCGCGCTCTCCACCTTGGGCGGGGGGACAAAGCAGCCGGAACCCACGGTGAACAAGTATTCAATGTCGTACCAGGCCTGCAGCAGCACGGACAGGATGCCGTACGTCTTGCTGCCGGGTTTTTCCGCAATGCGCTCCGCCACTTCCTTCTGCACCATGCCCACCACTTCGGGAATCCGGTCCTTGTGGTCCAGCACCTTGAAAAAAATCTGGGACGATATGTTATAGGGGAAATTGCCGATGACGGCAAAGCTTTCCGGGAAAATCTTTTCCAGCTTCAGCGTGAGAAAATCGGCCTCCATCAGCCGTCCCTGCATCCCCGAGAAATGCGTGAGCAGGTACTCCACGCTCTCGGAATCAATCTCCACCAGCTTCAGGTCGATATCGGCCCGCTCCAGCAGATATTGCGTAAGAACGCCCATCCCGGGCCCGACCTCCAAGACAGGGAAGGGATGCCCGGTCGTGGCCGGGCATGACGTAGGCCCGTCATCGCCGGCTCCTGCGTCATTGCCGGCTTGACCGGCAATCTGTAAGGCGTCCACAATGGCTCGGGCCACTTTCTGGTCCGTGAGAAAATGCTGCCCGAGGGCTTTTTTTGCTCGTACTTCTGTCATAACACGCAAAGATACGGTTTTTATTCCAAAAGAAAGCGATTATCCCGAAATACAGGCCATCCAGTCGGCCGGCGACCTGTGCCAGCCCTGCCATACGCCAATCGGTGGAGGCTAACCTCTTGTAAATGAGTGCATTAATGGTAGTTCCTGTGCGTCGCCAGACACACAGGAACTACCGTTAAAGCGCTGAAAGCCAGATGGTTGAGCTCCACGATTCCTCAGTCCTTGTAAAGGCCTTCGCGGGAGAGCAGATGGTTCAGGTTGGCCAGGCCGTAGGCCGTAACCGCCTGGACCACGGCCGAGTGTTCCATGTAGGCGGGGATGAGTTTGTCGTACAGGTCGTCCTCGGTGTGCCAGATGTCCCGGTAGATGAAGTCGTAGCCGAAGATGTCGCTTTCGCGGAAGGAGATGGCCGGAATGCCGTTCATGGCAAAATAGGCATGGTCCGAGCCGCCGGCGCGCGTGGGACGCGGCTGCGCTTCTCCCTCCCGCTTGTTCACGGTGAAGGGAATCTCCGGATTGTAGTCCTTGAGCGGCTCGCAGGCTTTCACGAAATCGTCGTACATGGCCGGCGGAACCGTGATGGAAGTGGCCGCCAGGGGGCCTCCGTCGCGGTTGAAGTAATTGGAAATCTTGTTCCAGGGAATGGTCTTCTGCTCAACAAAGTACTTGGAGCCCAGCAGGCCGTACTCTTCTCCGGTCCAGATGCAGAACAGGATGGAGCGTTTGGGCTTGGCCCCGGCGGCAGCGAGCAGGCGCGCGGCTTCCATAGTCACGCATACACCTTGTCCGTCGTCCGTAGAGCCGGTGGCAATGTCGTAGGCGTCCAGGTGGCTTCCCATCATCACGTATTCGTCCGGGTACTGCGTGCCCTTGATCTTGGCCAGGATGTTGTGGTACTTCATGGGGCCCGGGAAGAAGTGGTTGCGGATGTCGAACTCCAGCTGGAAGTCCTGACGGTCCACGACCTTCTGCTTGATTATCTCGAACTGGTGCTCGTCCAGGAGGATGTCGCAAGCTGTGGGCAGGGTGTCCATGGTCAGGTCAAAGCACATGGCGCGGTTGTAGAGCACCTGCATCGGCATTTTGGCGGGGCGGATAAAGCCGGCCACGCCGGCATCCACCATCTGGCGGTACATCAGGATGGAACCCTCCTTGCCCTCTGCCAGCAGGGCGGTGCGGGTGCTGTCGGCCTTGGGACTGGCGTCGATGGCCAGTCCGCTGGTGGGGCCGGTCTCCAGCAGCACCCAGGAGCCTTTGAGCGCTCCCTTCACCCGGTCGAATTCCCGCTGGTTCTTGGGCTCCAGGTACACGCGGCCTTTCTGCGGACCGCAGGTGCCGGCCGTGTAGGCGGGCGTACCGAAGTGCAGCACCATACCGTCTTCCGAGAGCATCCGGCCGCTCCAGGGACCGCGGTCGAAGCCTATGCCGATGGTAACCGCTTCCTGCACAGTTACTTCCAGACCCCAGGATCGGAACTGCTCCACCACCCAGTCTTCTGCGTGGTGCAGCATATGCGAACCCACGATGCGTCCGCCGATGTTGCGGGCGATGTACTGGGCGTGCTGCATGGTCCGGTTGTCGGTGCGGCCGAGCTCCAGTACGGTCTTGGTCACTTTGTCCTGGGCGGCGAGGCTCAGGGCCAGAAACAGGGCGATCAGGGAGAAGAGAGTCTTTTTCATACACATAAACTGTTAAGCCGATGCCAAATATAAGAAGGATTCCCCCGCTTTCCAAAAAGAATTGCTACCTTTGCGCCCGAAATTATGTGGTGGGCACTCGCATTTTTATCGGCCGTCCTGTTAGGCTTCTACGATTCCTTCAAGAAAGCTTCCTTGAAGGGAAACGCTGTCATTCCCGTCCTGTTCCTGAATACGGTCTTCAGCACGCTCATCCTGCTGCCGCTGGTAATCAGGACCGGCTGGGGCGGCTGGGAGGTGCAGAAGTACATCCTTCTCAAGAGCTGTATCGTGCTCAGTTCCTGGATTACAGGCTATTATGCGATGAAACACCTGCCCCTGACCATCGTGGGGCCCATCAACGCCACCCGTCCCGTGATGGTGCTCCTGGGCGCCATGCTGGTATTCGGGGAACGCCTGAACCTTTACCAGTGGATTGGTGTTGTACTGGCAGCCGTGTCTTTCTTTTTGCTCAGCCGCAGCGGCCGGAAGGAAGGAATTGATTTCAAGCACAATCGCTGGATAGCGCTGCTGGTGCTGGCCGCCTTCCTGGGCGCCATCAGCGGCCTGTACGACCGCTACCTGATGGCACCGGCCGACAGCGGGGGTGCCGGCCTGGACCGTCTGCAGGTGCTGTCGTGGTACAATCTGTACCAGGCCGGGATGATGGCCGTCGTGCTCCTGACCCTCTGGTATCCCCGCCAGCGGCATACCACCCCTTTCCGCTGGAGCTGGACCATTCCTTGCATCAGCCTGTTCCTGTGCGGGGCCGACTTCCTGTACATGTGGGCCCTCACCGACGAGGCCGCCCTCATTTCCGTGGTCTCCATGATCCGCCGGGGCTCGGTGGTGGTCAGTTTCCTTTTCGGTGCATTGGCTTTCAAGGAGAAAAACCTCAAAGCCAAGGCCCTGGACCTGTCCCTGGTACTCCTGGGCATGGTGTTCCTGTATCTGGGGTCCCGATAATAGACTGCCTTATGAAAAGAAAACTCCTGTCCGCTATCTTCGCCGCCGTGCTCTGCAGTATGTTCTCCCTTCAGGCGCAAACGCTTGACAAAGAGCATCTTAGTATAGGCGCCCGGGGCCGATGGAACCACGCTATGGACGCGCACGGCCTGTACGAGAACCTGCTCTCAAGCTACGATTACGGGACGGCGGGCGCCACCGTGGGCCTGCAGACAAAACCGGAAGACGGCGACTGGTTTGCGCGGGCGTTCAACTACCCCTCCTTCGGCCTGGGGCTGGACTATGCCCGGATGGGCAGTCTGCAGTTCAAGGGGATTTCCCGCCTGGGAGACCTGACAGACCTGTATGGCTGGGCGCACTTCGACCTCCTGAGGACCCGCCGGTTCCGCGTGGGACCCACCCTCAAACTGGGGCTCACCTGGTCGCCGGTGGCATTTGATGCCGTCTCCAATCCGGAAAACAAGTTCTTCGGCGGACATTTGTTCGCCCTTATGGCGGCGGGGCTCCGGGCCGAATGGCTCATTGCGCCGCAGTGGGCGGCCGAACTGTCCTTCGACGGCATCCACCACTCCAACGGTATGACCAAAGCGCCCAACTGGGGCATCAATGAACTGGCTCTGGGGCTGGGTGTGCGTTACTACCTGGCACCGGCCATCTTCCCCACAGGCACGCGGCCGGCAGCCTCTGTCCCCGAATACCGGAAAGGCCTGCGCTGGAATGTATTTGCCGCAGCCGGGGTGCACAGCTGTCCGGTAGAACTGGACGCCCAGCTTGCGCAGGGGCAGACTTCCGGCCTGGCGCCGGCCCGCCCCCGCGTTGTATTGGGTGCGGAGCTGATGTGGCGCTACTCTCCTGTTTTCGCCACCGGCGTGCTTCTGGATGCCGGCTATACGGCCAACCGCTACCGCGAGACCGACCTGATGCTGGAAGGCCGGGAAGACCCGCGGGGCTACTCTCCCTGGCACGTGGGCATCGGCCTGTCGCAGGAAGTCTGGTACAGGCAAGTGTCCATTCATCTGGCCGTGGGCGCTTATCTGTTCCACAAGACGGGGCTTACGGAGGACATCGGCGAAGCTTCCAGAAACTGGGCATCCGCTACCATTTCCGCAAGGGTCTGTTCCTGGGGTTGGATATGCGGGCCCACTATGTAGACCGTTCCTATGCCCTAGAATGGGCCGTGGGCTATTCTTTGTGATACTCCTTTTTTTTTGCTATTTTTGTAGATTGTTACAACGCGATAGACAAAAACAGCATAACTATGTACAGAACCAACACGTGCGGAGAACTCCGCATCGAGAACAAAGGGCAGCAGGTCACCCTGGCCGGCTGGGTCCAGAAAGCCCGCAAACTGGGCGGCATGACATTCATCGACCTTAGGGACCGTTATGGAATCACGCAGCTGGTCGTGGAGGCCGACGCCCCCGCCGCCCTGGTGGAAACAGCCACTTCCCTGGGCCGTGAATTCGTAATCCAGGTGAAGGGCGAAGTGGTTGAGCGCCAGGCCAAGAACGCCAAAATGCCCACCGGCGACATCGAAATCAAGGTCAGCGCCATCAACATCCTGAACAAGTCCGTGACCCCTCCCTTCACCATCGAGGAAGAGAGCGACGGCGGTGAAGACCTCCGCGCCAAATACCGCTACCTGGACCTGCGCCGCGGCCCGCTGCAGCGCGCCCTGGCCCTCAGGCACCGGGTGGCCCATGAAGTCAGGAACTATCTGGATGCCAATGGCTTCATGGAGATAGAAACGCCGTATCTGATTAAATCGACCCCGGAAGGCGCCCGCGACTTCGTGGTTCCTTCCCGCATGAACCCCGGCCAGTTCTACGCCCTGCCGCAGAGCCCCCAGACCTTCAAGCAGCTGCTGATGGTGGCCGGTTACGACCGCTATTTCCAGATTGTGCGCTGCTTCCGCGACGAAGACCTCCGCGCCGACCGTCAGCCCGAATTCACCCAGATCGACTGCGAGATGTCGTTCGTGGAGCAGGAAGACGTGCTGAACACCTTTGAGGGCATGATGCGCACCATCTTCAAGAACGTGCTGGACGTGGACATCCCCCACCCGATGCCCCGCATGACCTGGTACGATGCCATGGACAACTACGGCTCCGACAAACCGGACGTGCGCTTTGGCATGACCATCCACGAACTCACCGACGTGGCCAAGGGCAAGGGCTTCAGCGTGCTGGACGAGGCCGCCTATATCGGCGCCATCTGCGTTCCCGGTGCCGCCGAATACACCCGCAAGCAGATTGACGAACTCACCGAATGGGTCAAGCGTCCGCAGGTGGGTGCCAAGGGCCTCATCTATGTGAAAGTCAATGCCGATGGCACCTTCAAGAGCTCCATCGACAAATTCTACGGGGCCGATGACCTGGCCAGGCTGGCAGAAAAGGCCGAGGCCAAGCCCGGCGACCTGATGCTGGTGATGAGCGGCCCGGCCAAGCGCAAGGTGCAGACCATGCTGGGTGTGCTCCGCCTGGAGATGGGCGGCCGTCTGGGCCTCCGCAACCCCAAGGAGTTCGCTCCGCTGTGGATCGTGGACTTCCCGCTTCTGGAATGGGACGATGAAACCCAGCGCTTCTATGCCATGCACCATCCTTTCACCGCTCCCAAGCCGGAGCATGAGAAGTGGTTCTATTCCAACGCGAAAGAGGATCTGGAGAAGGTCTGCGCCAACGCCTACGACTTCGTGCTCAACGGCAACGAACTGGGCGGCGGCTCCATCCGTATCCACAATGCCGACATGCAGAAGCGCATGTTCGAGGTCCTGGGCATCGGCCCCGAAGAGGCGGAATACAAGTTCGGCTTCATCATCAATGCCTTCAAGTTCGGCGCCCCGCCCCACGGCGGCCTGGCTTTCGGCTTCGACCGCGTCTGCGCCCTCATGGGCGGGCAAGACACCATCCGCGACTACATCGCCTTCCCGAAGAACAACCAGGGCCGCGACGTAATGATCGACTCCCCGTCGGAGATTGACCAGGTCCAGCTGGACGAGCTTCAGATTGCCCTGAACCCGAAGGCCGAATAACCGCTGTCATTGGTGGCGATTGCCACAGGCTGTTTCGTAACAACGTGATTGTTAATGTGTTGCGTTTTCTCTTGTGGCAATCCCCTCCAGACAGGGCGACCATCTCCACTTGTTCTTTTATAACTACCTGGTAGTTAATTGTTTGCGAAATACCGTGTGGCAAACCCCTCAAGCCCTCAGTTTATATGATTACCCGGTATAGCAATTACGACCTTTCCAGCCGGAACACGTTCCGGATGAAGGTGCGGTGTGCCTTGTACGTGGAGGTATCGGCCGAGGAAGACCTGCTGTCGCTGGACTGGGATGCCCTGCCCCAGCCCGTCATGGTCATGGGCGGCGGCTCCAACCTCCTCTTTACCAAAGACTTCCCCGGAACGGTGCTGCATGTGGCCATCGGCGGCATAACCCAGATTGCCGGTGAGGCCGGCAATGACGGACTGCCATGCCCGGGAGGAACGCCTTTGTCATACCCGGCGGCGACCGGGTATCTGCGGGTGACCTGCGGCGCCGGCGTCGTCTTCGACGATTTCTGCGCCTGGGCGGCTTCCGAGGGGCTTTGGGGCCCGGAAAACCTCTCGCTCATTCCCGGGGAGTGCGGGGCATCGGCCGTACAGAATATCGGCGCTTACGGAGTGGAGGTCAAGGATATCCTGGCCGATATCCGGGCCTATGACCGCGAGAAGGGCCGTTTTGTGCAGATCGACCCGGCCACCTGCGGCTACGGTTATCGCTCCTCCAAGTTCAAGACCGGGTGGAAAGGCCGGTACATCATCACGGCTGTTACGTACCGCCTCAGCCGCACGCCCCAGCCCAGGCTGGACTACGGCGGAGTGCGGAAAGCCTTGGAGCGGAGCGAAGTGGAGTTCGCCGGAACCGGCACTTTCCCGCTCGCGCCCGCTGACATCCGCGAAGCCATCATCGGCATCAGGAGGCAGAAACTGCCTGATCCTGAGGAGATCGGCAGCGCCGGGAGTTTCTTCTGCAATCCGGTTGTCAGCCGGGAGCACTTCCAGCGCATCGTGGCCATCGCCCGCGCGGACAACGGTCCGGACTACGAAGTCCCGCACTACGAAGTGGGCGACCAGGTCAAGGTCCCGGCCGCATGGATGATCGACCAGTGCGGTTTCAAAGGCGCCGTCAACGGCGGGGCGCAGGTATATCCCGGTCAGCCGCTGGTGATTGTGAACGCCTCCGGCAGCGCCTCCCCGCAAGAGATCGTCTGCCTGGAACGGCAGATTGTCCAAACGATTGAACGCAAATACGGTATCACCCTTCATCCCGAGGTAGAACATGTCTAAATTTATCATCGAAGGCGGGCACAAACTGTCCGGAACCATCACCCCGCAGGGGGCCAAGAACGAAGCCCTGGAAGTAATCAGCGCCGTGCTGCTTACCAGCGAGCCCGTCACCATCAGCAATGTGCCGGAAATCCTGGACGTGAAGAACCTCATCGCCCTGCTGCAGGGGATGGGCGTGAAAGTAACCCGTCTGGCCAAGGGCATGTATACCTTCCAGGCCGACGAGGTGGATACCAGTTATATTGAAACGGAGGAATTCGTGAAAAAGTGCGCCGCCCTCCGCGGTTCCGTAATGGTGGTGGGCCCGCTGCTGAGCCGTTTCGGCCATGCCTGGTTCGCCAAGCCCGGCGGTGACAAAATCGGCCGGCGCCGTGTGGACACCCACCTGGACGGCATGGTGAAACTGGGTGCGAAAATGGAATACAGCCCGGAGCGCCGCGCCTTCCACCTTACGCAGGAAGGCCGTCTGGTTGGCCGATACATGCTCCTGGACGAGGCCTCCGTGACCGGTACGGCCAATATCGTGATGGCGGCCGTGCTGGCCAAAGGCACCACCACCATCTACAACGCCGCCTGCGAACCCTATCTCCAGCAGCTGTGCAAGATGCTCAACCGGATGGGCGCCTTCATCGACGGCGTGGGCTCCAACCTTCTCCGCATCCACGGCGTGGAAAAACTGCATGGCACCCTGCACAAGATCCTGCCGGACATGATCGAGGTAGGCTCTTTCATCGGCATGGCGGCCATCAACCAAAGCGCCATCACCATCAAGGATGTCTCCTATTACGACCTGGGCATCATCCCGGATTCCTTCCGCCGTCTGGGCATCAACCTGGAACAGCGCGGAGACGATATCTTCGTACCGGCCCAGGACAGCTACGAAATCGACTCTTTCCTGGACGGTTCCATCATGACCCTGGCCGACGCCCCCTGGCCCGGCCTCACCCCGGACCTGCTGTCGGTGATGCTGGTGGTGGCCACCCAGTGCAAGGGCAGCGTGCTCATCCACCAGAAGATGTTCGAGAGCCGCCTGTTCTTCGTAGACAAACTCATCGACATGGGCGCCCAGATCATCCTCTGCGACCCGCACCGGGCCGTAGTGATCGGCCACGACCACCGCATCACCCTCAAGGCCGCCAGGCTGGTTTCCCCGGACATCCGGGCCGGTATTGCCATGCTGCTGGCCGCGATGAGCGCCCGCGGTACCTCCACGATCGACAACATCGAACAGATCGACCGTGGCTACGAAGACATTGAAGGCCGCCTCAATGCCCTGGGCGCCCACATTACCAGGGCTTGACATGGACTACAGCAAATTCTTTTCGGCCGATGTGCCCTCGTTCCTCCGCAGCCCCGTCCGGGAGATTTTCCGGAAGGTGGACCTGAATGCCATCTGCTCTTTCGCGGGGGGCTATCCCGCGGCCGTCACTTTCCCGGTCGATGACATCAAGCGCTTGAGCGGCGAGGTGTTGGAGAAGTATGGTACAAAAGCCTTGCAATATGGTGCTACACAAGGGGTTCCGGAACTGCGGGAAGTGATTGCCCGGCGGTATGGTGTGCCGGTTTCGCAGGTGCAGATCACCACGTCGTCCCAGCAGGGCATCGACGTGTGCACCCGTGTCCTGGCCGATCCCGGAGACATCATCCTGGCCGACAATCCCGTCTATCTGGGCGCCCTGCAAAGCTTCCGCGCCTACCGGGCCCAAGTGCTGCCGATCCAATCCTTCATGGCCTGCCCCGGCCAGGTCATGGCCGGCCCCGACCGGCAATCCTCGGTGAAGTTCATTTATGTAATCCCGGATTTCAACAACCCCTCCGGCGAAACGATGACCCTCGCGGAGCGGGAAGAATTGGTGCGGGTGGCGCGGGGGCTGGACTGCCTCATCGTGGAGGACAGCCCCTACCGGGAACTCCGGTACAGCGGCGAACCGGTGAAGACCATCCGGGAACTGGCACCGGAGCGGACGCTGCACCTGGGCAGCTTCTCTAAAATTTTCGCCCCCGGATTCCGCCTGGGCTGGATCATCGGCCCGGAAGAACTGTTGGAGCAAATTTTTATCTGCAAACAGTGCCTGGACTTGTGTCCGCCCGTTTTCGACCAGTATATGGCGGCCGAATTCATGGGCTCCGGAGCACTGGACCGCAATCTGCAGAAAACCATCGCGGAATACCGCCGCCGGCGCGACCTGATGGTGGCCCTGCTGGAAAAATACATGCCGGAAGGCGTGCGCTGGACTTACCCGGAAGGCGGTCTTTTCCTCTGGCTCACCCTGCCGGAAGGAATTGATACAGTGGCCCTTTACGACCGGGCCCTGGCCGCCGGCGTGGCCTATGTGGCCGGTTCCTTCTTCTATACCGACGGCTCCCACCGCAACACCATGCGGCTGAATTTCTCGTTCATAGACGAGTCCAAGATGGAGCCGGGCATCCAACTGCTGACCAACGTGATTTGCAACTCGTTGAATAGCAAGTGATTATTAGATTATGTCTAGGCGTGATTGATCAGGCATAATTCTGTAAATAATTATAAATGAACTTATTACAAAACACGGCTTCTGTCATGATCAACCCCGTCTATTCCCCTTCCTCCACCCGCTATGAAAGCGGCATCCGTTTCCGCCGGTGCGGCCGCAGCGGCATCAAGTTGCCGGAAATCTCCCTCGGCCTGTGGCACAATTTCGGCGACGTAGACCCGCTCGCCCGCTCGTTTGAGATTGCGCATTATGCCTTCGACCACGGCATCGTGCACTTCGACCTGGCCAACAACTACGGACCTTCGTACGGATCGGCCGAGGAAACCTTCGGGCAGATCATGAAAAAATCTTTCGCGCCTTATCGGCACGAGCTTTTCATCTCCACCAAGGCGGGGTATGACATGTGGCCCGGCCCGTACGGGGAATGGGGCTCCCGGAAGTACCTGTTCAACAGCCTGGAGCAGAGCCTGAGGCGGATGAACCTGGATTATGTGGACCTCTTCTACAGCCACCGCTTCGACCCGGAGACACCCCTGGAAGAGACTTTGCAGGCCCTGGTGGACATCGTCCGCTCGGGGAAAGCGCTGTACGTGGGCATCTCCAACTATCCGGCCGACAAAGCCCGCTTCGCCTATCAGTATCTGAGGGAGCGGGACGTCCCCTGCCTGGCCTATCAGGGCCGGTACAATCTGTTCAGTCGGGAACCGGAGGCAAGCATCCTTTCCGATGCCAAGGACAACGGCGTGGGCTTCACGGCCTTTTCCCCGCTGGCACAAGGCCTGCTGACGGGCCGATATCTCAACGGCATCCCGGCCGACTCCCGGATGGCCAAGGAGCATTTCCTGAAGTCTTCCATGCTTACGCCGGAGCTGCTGGCCAAGATCCGGGCCCTGGATGCCATCGCCCGGCGCCGCGGTCAATCCCTGGCCCAGATGGCCCTGGCCTGGTGCCTCAAGGACGACCGCGTCACCAGCGTCCTGGTGGGTGCCAGCTCCGTGAAGCAGCTGGACGACGACTTCCGTGCGCTGGAATTCACCACTTTCACCGACGAAGAACTCCGTGCGATAGACGTCTGAAATTAACTTTTCCTGTTTTTTGCGTCTATTACAGTGAGTATGCAGGAGAAGTTTGAAACGGCAGCGGAGCGGGTGCGCCCGAGGATCCTGGCCCTGGCAAAGAGATTTGCGGGGGCGGTTCACTTGGACGCAGATCCGGAAGATATTGTGCAGGAGGTACTTCTGCGGCTTTGGAAGGCCATGGACGAGGGTGGTGTGGCCAATGCCGATGCCTGGGCGGTCACGGCCACCAAGAACCTTTGCGTATCCCTTTACCGGAAAGCTAAAAACCATGCACCGTTCTCTGCATTGACCGACGTTTTCCCCGGCGGAGAGGCCGCGTCGGCCCAGCTGGAATCCCGGGAAGGGGCGGAAAGGGTGAAAGCGGCGCTGGAACAGATTCCCTCCGGGACGCGGAAGCTGCTCAGCCTCAAGGCTACCGGCTTGTCGCTGGACCAGATTGCATCGCTCACAGGCCGGCCCAAGGGGAGCATCAAAAGCTCCATCTCCATAGCCCGTAAACAAATCGTGCAAATATTGAATAATGGATAAGGACAATTTGATACAGCGTTATTTATCGGCCGACACCTCCTTTGAAGAGGAACGGGAACTCTCGGCGGCGGATCCGCAGATAGCCTTGCTGCAGGAGGCTCTGAAAGCGGACCCTCTCCCGGAACTGCCGGAGGCCGGTGAGGATTTTGACCGGCTCATCGGAGAGGCCCGGAAACGCAAGTTCCGCATCTGGGGGCTCTCCCTCGGCGGGGTGGCGGCGTCGGTCCTGCTGCTTGCCGGCATCTTCCTGCCCAGGCCGGCGAAGGTTCAGGAAAACCAGGAGGCAGACCCCATGGAACTGCTTTGGCAACTGGAGTTTATCTCCATGATGGACCCTGCCGATGCGACCAACTACGAGTTTAAACGCGTAGGCGACGGCTATATCATGACGGCCCGTTTCGAAGACGGCAACACGGCTTCTTTCCTGCTCACGCCCATGGACGGCGGAGAATCGTTCCATCTTGTTTCATTAGCTCAGTAATCGGATTATTATGAAAAAGTTAAGTGCTATTATCATTGCGCTCTTGCTGGCGGCGGCCCCGCTCTGGGCCCAAAAGACCCTTTATGTGATAGACAACGAGACCGTTGAGCATTTTGACGGCTCCCAGCTGAAAGGGAAGATCATCCGGGAATACAAGATCACGACCACCGGCCGGGGCCGGAATGCCGTGACGGTGCACTCCATTACGACGGGCGCACGCTTCTCTCTCCCCTCTTTCAACATATCCGAAGAGGAAATGGAAAGATTCAGGGAACGGCTAAAGAATTTTCAAGGAAAACTGCAGGCCGACTCGCTGTTGGTTCATTTTGGGAAAGGAACGGCCGTGCACGTGCAGTCAAAGGATTATTTATACATCGTGGACGGGAAAGAGACGGAAGACGCTTCGGCCATGCCCCGTTCTGACAGGATCAAGAGCGTGGAAGTGCTGAAGGATGCCAAAACCCTTGAAGCGTATGGCAAACCAGTCATAAAAATAACCACACGTGATTCACAGGCAGTTTTACAGGAAATCCTGAAGAAGGTACCGGACCTTACATTGGATGCCGACGGCAAGTTGATGATTAACGGAACACCGGTGAAGTCTATCATCATCAATGGATCAAGAATAAAACTCGAGTAACTCCTAAAAAAATTAGGAATTATACAATTAATGCTTATCTTTGCAAAAAAACTGTAAGCGGATGAAGAAAGCTTTGCTTATTGCGTTGCTGCTGCTGGGATGCTCATGGGCGGCACGGTCCCAGGTGGTCATTATCGGCGGGAGCAATTTTACGGGGCAGTTGAGTACGGTGAATGTGGAGGTGCTGGATTCCCTCACCCGGGAACCCATCCCCTTCGCTTCCGTGTACGTGATTCCCCGGCGGGATACCACCATCACCAATTTCACCCTCACCGATACCGAAGGCAAGGCAAAACTGGACGAAGTCCCTTACGGAAATTATACCTTCTTCGTGGAGATGCTGGGCTATAAGACCGTCCGGAAGGTGCGGAACATCCATGACAGGCGGGTGGACATGGGCAAAGTGCTGCTGCAGGAAGACCCGCAGTACATTGAGGCGGCCACCGTCAGCGATGTGGGGAATCCCATCACCATCAAGAAAGACACCATTGAGTTTAACGCGGCCTCCTATCGCGTGGGCTCCAATGCCGTGCTCCGGGACCTGGTGAAACGCATGCCGGGCATCGAAATCACCAGCGAAGGTACCGTGAAGATGAACGGGCAGGCGATTGACAAAATTACCCTGGGCGGCCGGACATTCTTCTTTGACGACCAGGCCATGGCCCTGAACAACCTGCCCGCCCAGATGGTGGACAAGATCCGGATCATCGACCGGGATTCGGAGCAGAAAAGGGCCACCGGCATCGATGACGGCCAGCGGGAAAAGATCATGGACGTGGTGGTGAAAAAGGAGTATGAGAAGGGCTGGTTCGGCAATCTGGGCTTGAAAGCGGGTGCCACCCTGGCCGCCGGAAAAACGGATGATCCGCTTCGGGACAACAGGGGCCTGCTGTACAACGGCAACGCGATGTTGTCCGGCTATACGGAGAAAGACCAGGTCACGGTCATTGCCAATGGCGGCAATGTGGTGGACGATGCGGGAAGTGTAGTGGTTGTGTATTCCTTGGAAGATGCCGGGCTGGATCTGTCCGACCTGTCCGCGTTGACAGCCGGGGCCGGGCTTACCTCCCAGGCACAAATAGGCGTGAATGCCAACACCTCCCGCATCCAGGATACGGAAACCACGGCGATGGTAAACTACAATTACCGGGACAACCTGGGCGGCAGCCGCACCTACCGGACCACTTTCCAGGATACGGGCAATCTGCTCGGGGAATCCACCGCCGACAGCCACAGTTTCGGTGGTACCTTCCGCACCAGCCTGGAATTCAAGAAGGAAAAAGGAAAACTCTGGTTCAATATCACCCCGGGTTTCTCGTATTCCAACAACCAGGGATTCTCCGGCGGCACCTCCAGCACGGCCGATGAGAGCGGCGCGGTGCTCAACCGTTCGGAGCGGTCGTCCCATTCGCTTTCCCATAACGCCCAGGGCAGTTTGAACTCCTCCTTCACGCTGCGTGAGATAGGCGGAAACCCGCGTCGTTCCCTTCGTCTGTCGCTGCAGGGTTCCTATGGCGGCGGCACCGGCAGCAGCGAGGAAAGTTCCAGTACGCTGTTCGGGGGTGCGCCGCTGTTGAAGGATATCGGCTACGCCACCCGTCAGGCATCGGCCAATGCCAGCGTGGGGCTGGTGTATGCCGAGCCGCTGGGAGAAAAGCTCATCCTGACGGTGAATCCTTCGTTCAACTACCGTTTCTCCGACAGCAACCGCGACGCCGACGACCGCATCACCCACCGGGACGACTATTATTCCTCCTTCTCCCGTGTCCGTTATCTCACCTACGGGCTCAATTCCTATATCCAGTACAATTATACGCAGGGAGCATCCCTGACGGCCGGTTTTACAGGGAATCTGCAGGAGCAGGTGACCCATTCCCGCAGTTACGGCAACCAGACCGATGCCGGCGAGGGAGAATGGCTGCTGAACCTGGGCCCCAGGATTTCCTGGAACTACTATAAGAACAATACCAACGCGACAGTCTCCATCAACAGCAATACCGGCCGGCCTTCCCAGACGCTGATGCTGCCCACCCTGAACCTGGCCGATCCCACCCGGCTCAGCACCGGCAACATCTATCTGAAGCCTACCTTCAACATGACGCCCCTTGTCTCCTGGAACCGTTCCAACCCCGGAAAGATGTCTTCCCTGTTCCTGCAACTGTTTGGTTCGTTTGTCCAGCGCACGACAACGTATGCCCGCTGGTACGACAAGGAGGGGGTGATGTCGTCGGTCCCCGTGAATGCGAAGACGCCTTCCATGTCCATTTCCTTATCGACCGGATACACCTTCCCGCTGGACAGCAAGCGGGTCTGGACCCTGAGCCTGAACGGCAGCGGTTCCTATTCGCAGGGCGCCAGCTTCCGGGCAACGGGAGCCCCGGCATCCCTCTCCAGGGAGCATTTTGACTATTATGCTTTCATGGCCGATTTCTGGGGAGACAGCAACGGGGAGCGTTTCTACAGTGGGGCCAGCGGATTCCAGGAACAGATTACCCGCACAGTTTCCGCCCGCCTGGGCGGATATGTGAGGCTGAACCTGGAACGTTTCCACGGTTATTTCAGGGTAAATACCTCTCCCAGTTATACCAGCGTTACCCAATATTCGGGAGAATCGCCGTTCACCGTAGACAGCCGCCTGAGCCTGGAGATGCATTACAATACGGTCAGCGACTTTGAATTCAGTACAGACCTGTCCTACCGCTTCTATCATGGCTATGCCCCGGGCTACGGCGACCCGGAGTGGCAGTGGAACTTCTCCGTGAACAAGAGCATCGGGGCATTTGTGCTCAGCTTCTCGGTGCACGACATCCTGAACCAGACCAGGAACCTGCACCGGAGCACGACGGCCAACTATGTAGAAGACAGTTACGGCCTGGTGATGGGCCGATACGGACTCTTCGGGGTCAAATGGAATTTCGGCAAGATGAATTCGGCCCAGTCCCGCCGGGCCTCCAACGCCAGTTTCAATATGATGTTCTGACGCACTCGGCCGGACCGGTGAGGTAAACCTCCGTGAAGCTGTTCTCGCCGGGCAGGAAGTCTACGGACAGCCAGTCGCCCCGACGGCATTGCAAACGATATCTTATCGTTTGCAATGCCACAGTATCTTCGACAGACTGGGGGCCTAATCCCCCAGACCCCCTGTGTCGCTCCGCTCCGAGGGGGCTCGTTTGTGATGCGGGAATACCTTTGCAGTAGGCTGCGATAGCGCTGGCCGTGAGGCCGGTGCCGCAGGCGAGGGTTTCCCCTTCCACGCCTTTCTCGAAAGTCCGTACTTTCAGGCCTTCCGGGGTGGGCTGCACAAAATTCACATTGGTGCCTTCCGGGGCGAATTCCTTGTCCCAGCGCAGAACAGGGCCCTCTTTCTCGATGTCGATGCCGTCGACATCGGCCACGAACCGTACCAGGTGCCGCGTGCCGGTGTTCAGGAAATACCCGCCTTTAGCCGCTGCAATTCCCTGGACGTCGATCATTTTCAGCCGCACAATCCATTGGGATTCTCCGGCTGAAGTTTCCCTCCCGGAAACATTTGCCGGAGGTCTGGAGAGGATGGTGGCGGTGTGCAGGCCGTCCGGGGCACGGAAGAGGCAGGCGCCGGAGGCGGGCACCAGGCCCAGCATGTCGGCAAAAGCCACGATGCAGCGGCCGCCGTTGCCGCACATCATTCCGCCGGAGCCGTCCGGGTTGTAGAATTCCATACAGAAATCGGTCTCGGGGTCTGTTCCAAGGATCATGAGTCCGTCGGTCTTGTACTGCTTGCACAGCGCGCCAATCCGCTCTGGCTGCCTGTAGGCGGAGACATCGGCCTCCCGGCCGTCCAGGACCACGAAATCGTTCCCGGCCCCGGAAAATTTGTAAATCTTTTCCATCCGGCTGCAAAAATAGCAAAAAATCCCCATTCCCGGATACCGCATGTCCCGGGAAGTTTAATAATAAACGGAACCTGCTGAGATGGTGGATATTACGAATAGATTGATTATCTTTGCGAAAACGCTTGCGACATGAGGTGGAACTGGACGAAAAAAGGGACATTCCTCAGTCCCTCTTTGAGATTCCTGAATAGCTGCAAGGTCTATTCGGCGGCTGCCTGGGCCATGATTTCTTCCAGTTGGGCGCGGTCCATGGTGCCGTCGATGGAGATGAAGGCGGTTTCGCCCTGTTCCTGGGCCAGCAGCACCAGGGATGTGACGGTTTTTTCGTCCCCCACGGTATAGATGCGGGCTACCTCACCATTGTCCTTGGCCTCCATCAGCAGTTCGTATTTCCCTTTGTCGATGTACTTGCGCACGTCGGCATAAAGGTCTGCGCCGATTTTCGGGTCCGTGGCATTGAGCACGTAGAAGCCGGTCATGGATTTGATGATGGGGGCGAAGTTGATGCTTTCGTCCTGGAATTCCACATCCGGAATCTTGCCGATCATGCGGAACATGGCGGGGGAGATGTACACGGCTTCCATGCCGGGAAGGTCGGAGTACTTGTTGTAGAGGTCGCGCCCGTTCTGGGCAAAGGCTGTCACGCAGAGGGTGACAAGGATTAATATGGTAAATAACTTTTTCATTTCCAATAATTTAATTTGTCGATAGCGAATTGGGCTTCCGTAAGGTAATCGGCCCCTTTTGAGATGGTTCCGGACATTTTCCCCAGGGCTTTCTCCACGGCGGCATAGGCCTCGTAGGGGTCGGAGAAAGTATCGCGCGGCTGCCGGACGCCCAGATATCCGGAAACCCCCACTCCGATGAGGAGGGCTGCAGCGGCGGCTATCGGCCAAACGCTGGCCGGACGGTCCGGCGCAGGAAGGCGGACTTCCAGGTCCTCCGGAACGGAGATGCTTTCATCGGCGCCGATCCGTTCCAGGTCATCGGCACTGAGCCGGGTTATTTCATCGAGAGGTTTCATACCATTCTTTCAGTTTTTTCCGCGCCAGGCTCACCTGGACCCGGATGTTGAGGCCGCTGAGGCCTGTCACTTGCTGGATCTGCTCGTAGGAGAGTCCGTGTAAGAGTCGGAGCGTGAGGAGTTTCCGCTGTCCGGGAGGGAGTTTTCCGATGGCTTCGTACAGCCCTTTCACGCTCTCTTTCAGGATCAGGTCGTCGTCCGGCGGCGCCTTTCCGGGGGAACTGTCGTCCAGGGGTTCCGCGTACTGCCTTCGCCGGATGCGGTCGATGCAGAGGTTCCTCAGGAGCATCGCCCCGTAGGCCGATGGCTGCCGGATCAGGTCCAGGTGGTCCCGCAGGTTCCATAATTTGAGGTAGAGGTCCTGCACGGCATCCTTTGCATCGTCCCGGTCTTCCAGCAGGAAGAAGGCGATACGGTAAAAGCGTTCCTGCAGGGGGATCCACTCGGTATGGAACTGCTGCGCGGTCATTCGGCCATCTCCATGAGTTTCCCGAGATGCTCCAGGTCGATGCTGCCGCGGGTGCAGATGAGCGCTCCGTCGCCGCTGTAGAGGATGCAGTCGCGGATGGTGCCTCCCTTGTCGACCCCGTAGATGCGAAGGTTCTCGCCGTTGTCCTTGGCCTCCAGGATCAGCTCCATGCCCTGGAGTATTTTCTCCAGTTCGCGGCAAAACCGTTCTTTGACGCCCGCGGCGGTATTCTCGAAGTCCACGATCGTGATTTTGCGGATTCCGCTGAAGGCGGAGAGCGCGGCCCGGTCTTCCTCGTCCAGGTCACCGCCGGAGACGGCGGCTATTTTGATCAGGCTCAGGCCGACGCGGCCGAGTGTGACAACTTCGAAGCCTTCGGCGTTCTTGTACTTGTTCGCCAAAGATTCCACTTTGGCGGGTTTCCCGGCCCAGGCGCACCCCAGTGTGCCAAGGACCATGATGAGTGTGATTAATGCTTTTTTCATCGTTTCAACTGACCGGTCGCATCCATAAGACGCACCTTCCGGGAAAATGTTAAAGCCTGTTGGCAAAAATAGTGAAAAATGTTTCATATCTTTGCATAAGTGTATTTAAGTTGGTTCCCGATATGGACACAAATGTATTCAAAGGCTGCGGCACAGCCATGTTCACTCCTTTCAAGGAAGGCGGCATAGATGTGGAGGCGCTCGCCGCGACTGCGCGCCGTCAGGTGGCTGCCGGTATCGATTTCCTGGTCCCCCTGGGCACCACCGGGGAAACCCCCACCCTTTCGGATGAGGAGAAACTCCTGGTCTACAGGACCGTGCGCTCCAATGCCGGCGGCCTTCCGGTAGTGGTGGGCGTAGGCTCCAACAGCGTGGCAGGCACCCTTGCCAACATGAAACTGCTGGAAGAGGCCGATGCCTTCCTGGTGGTGGTTCCGTTCTACAACAAGCCCCCGCAGCGGGGTATCTATACCTATTTCAAGACCATTGCCGGGGCTACCGCCAAACCGGTGATCCTGTACAATGTACCCGGACGCACCGGTTCCAACTGCGAGGCGGAAACCACCCTGGCGCTGGCCCAGGATGTTCCCAATATCGTGGCCGTGAAGGAAGCCTCCGGCAAGCTGGAGCAGATCCGCACCATCCTGGCCAGACGTCCGGCGGGCTTCAGCGTGCTCTCCGGCAACGATGACGACACCCTCACCCTCATGAAAGACGGGGCCGACGGCGTGGTGTCGGTGGCGTCCAACGTTTGCCCGCAGGAGATGGCCTCCTTCGTGCATGCCGCCTCTGATGGAAACTGGACGGAAGCATCGGCCCTGGATGAACGGCTGCACCCGCTGTTCGAAGCCCTTTTCGTGGAGCCGAATCCCATTCCCGGGAAGGCGGCCATGGCGCAGCTGGGCCTGATGGATAACACCCTCCGGCTGCCGCTGGTGCCCGCCCTGGACACGACAGAAACCCTCATGCAAAACGTTCTGGACGAATTATGGAAGAAATAAATTTACAGAGATTCAACGAAGTAATGGATGCCCTTGAGCGGGGCGAAGTCCGAGTGGCCGAAAAGGTGGACGGAGAGTGGAAGGTGAACAAGTGGGTGAAAGAGGTGATTCTCTCCGGCTTCAGGCTGGGAGCCATCAAGGATATGTCCCAGGGGCAGTTCCCTTATTTTGACAAGGATACATTCCCCGTGCGGGGGTTCACCGAGGCCAACGGGGTCCGCATCGTCCCCGGCGGCAGCAGCATCCGGCGCGGGGCTTATCTGGCTCCCGGCAGCATCGTGATGCCCCCGGCGTATGTGAACGTGGGTGCCTATGTGGGCGAGGGGACGATGGTGGACAGCCACGTTACCATCGGCTCGTGCGCCCAGGTGGGAAAGCATATCCATATCTCGGCATCGACCCAAATCGGGGGTGTGCTGGAACCTGCCGGTGCGCTGCCTACCATCATCGAGGACGGTGCTTTCGTGGGCGGAAACTGCGGCATTTACGAAGGGACGGTCGTCCAGGAAGGGGCCGTGATTGCCTCCGGGGTCATCATTACCTCTTCCACGGCCATCTTCGACGCCACCACCGGTGAATTCATCCGCCGCAATGCCGACGGCCGGATCGTGGTGCCCCGCGGCGCCGTGGTGGTGAGCGGGTCCAAGCCCATCGTCCGAGACGGGAAGCCGCTGGAGAGCGGCGTGCACCTGTACTGCCCGGTGATCGTGAAGTATCGCGACGAAAAGACTGCCGGCAGCGTTCACCTGGAAGACCTGCTGCGGTAGGCCTGCACGGGGGAGCCTTCGTCATACTGAACAGACCCCCGTCATTCTGAACGAACCCCCGTCATTCTGAACGAAGTGAAGAATCTTAATCAATAAAACGGACTGATTATGAAAGTAGCTGTTGTAGGAGCCACCGGCCTGGTGGGCTCAAAAATGATGGAAGTGCTGGAAGAGAGGCATTTCCCGGTCACCGAACTGCTGCCGGTGGCATCGTCCCGGTCCTGGGGCAAGAAAGTGACCTTCCAAGGGAAGGAATGGACGGTGATGAGTGCCGACGAGGCCATCGCCCAAGGTCCCGTGCTGGCCCTGTTCAGCGCCGGCGGAGCCACTTCCGGAGAACTGGCCCCCAAGTTCGCCGCGGCAGGCTGCTACGTAGTGGACAATTCCTCTTTCTGGCGCATGTTCCCCGCCGTTCCCCTGGTGGTGCCGGAAATCAATGCCGATGTCCTCACCCGCGAAGACCACATCATTGCCAACCCCAACTGCTCCACCATCCAGATGGTGCTGCCCCTGGCCCCGTTGCACCGGGCCTATGGCATCAGGCGCATCGTCGTGAGCACGTACCAGAGCGTGACAGGCGCCGGGCAGAAAGGCATCGAGCAGCTGGAAGCCGAAAGGGGCGGAGGATCGGGTTCCAAGTTCCCGCATCCCATCGACATGAACGTAATTCCGCATATTGACTCCTTCCTGCCGGACGGTTACACCAAGGAGGAGATGAAGATGGTGAACGAAACCCGGAAAATCCTGCGGGATGAGTCCATCGCCGTTTCCGCCACCACGGTGCGCGTACCTGTGAAAGGCGGCCACTCCGAAAGCGTGAACATCGAATTCCAGAAGCCTTTTGAACTGGCCGATGTCCGCAGGCTCATGGCCGATATGCCGGGAGTGGTAGTCCGCGACAACCCTTCGGAAAACATCTATCCCATGCCGCTGTACGCCTGGGGCAAGGACGATGTGTTCGTTGGCCGCATCCGCCGCGACCCGTCCGTGGAGAACGGCCTCAACCTGTGGTGCGTCTCGGATAATATCCGAAAAGGCGCCGCCACCAATGCCGTGCAGATCGCCGAAGTGCTTCTGCAAAACGGCTGGCTGGGCTAGCCGCGGCGTTTTCATTTGGAAATGGATTGATATGGATTTTGATTTTTTCAGACAGCTGCTGGAGTTTGATTCCACTTCCGGAAGGGAGAGGGAGGTGGCGATGTGGCTGCTGAACAGGCTGGAAGCGCCTGATAAACAGTCGTTTGAGGTTGGAGACGGCACGCTGAATCTCTTATTCAGCTGGGGCAGGCCGAAAGTGGTGTTCTGTTCCCACATGGACACGGTTCCGCCCTACATTCCGCCGGTCATGCCTTCCGCTCTGTCTGTCACGCCTTCCGTTCAGTCTGTCATGCCCGGCTCTGACCGGGCATCGGACGCGGTGATTACCGGTCGGGGCAGCTGTGATGCGAAGGGGCAGGTTTTTGCGCTTTATACCGCTTGCAAACAGCTTGAGGCCGAGGGATTTACGGACTTCGGACTGCTTTTGCTTTCGGGCGAGGAGACCGGTTCGTGGGGGGCCAAGGCTTTTTCCGGGACGGGCTTTGAGGCTCCTTTCCTGATTATCGGCGAGCCGACGGAGAACAAGATGGTATCGGCCTCCAAAGGAACGAAATCCTACAATCTCAAGTTTACCGGCGAGGCTTTCCATTCCGGTTATCCGCAGTACGGGGTGAGCGCCGTAGATTTGTTCAACCGGTTTTATAATGCACTGAAGGAGAAGGATTTCGGCCTGGATCCGGAACTGGGGGAGACTACTTGGAACATCGGCCTGCTGCGCAGCGACAATCCGCAGAACATCCTTTCTCCTGAGCTGAGTTGCCGGCTGTATTTCCGGACTACTTTCGTTTCACACCAGGCCGTACAGGACTGGATGCAGGAGATGGCCGGTCAAGCCGGTCATGACGTCACCGGGCGTCTTGACATCACTCCGAACGGCTCCGGCGACCAGCCGGCGCACTATGTGACGCTGCCCGGGTTCCCCAGCGGGCCGGTGGCTTTCGGCAGCGATGCTCCGCACCTTACAGGCTTCGGGCACAAGATCATCTGCGGTCCCGGTTCCATCCGCCATGCCCACCGGGCCGACGAGCAGGTGCTGGTGGGCGATCTGGAAACGGCGGTGGAGCAGTACGTCCGCATGTACCATTGCCTGGTGGAGCCTAACCATCTGACAATCAGCGTTTAACGTGAGTTCCCTGTGTGTCCGGAGACGCACAGGGACATATAGTAAAGAGTTAATAAACAATCAATTAGCCTCCACGGAACTATGATCAAAGTGATTATCAGTGGCTACGGAAAGATGGGCCACATGATCGAGAAGGTGCTCCAGGAGCGGGGCATTGAGCTGGTGGAAGCCAGCGAGGATATCTGCGGAACGGATCCGGAAGTGGCCAAAGAGTGCGTGTGCATCGATTTCACCATGCCGGATGCCTTCCGGGCCAATTACCCTTTCATTGCCAAGCACTTCAAGGCAGCGGTGGTGGGTACGACGGGCTGGAATGATATCCGGGCCGATGTTTTCCGCGCCTTCGAGGAAGCCGGTACGCCGCTGATCTACGCCTCCAATTTCTCATTGGGAGTGAACGCCCTTTTTGCCGCCGTGAAAAAGGCCTGCGAACTGCTCAAGGGTGCCGGGTACACGCCGTCCATCGAAGAAATCCACCATATCCACAAGCTGGACGCTCCCTCCGGAACGGCCAAGACCCTGGGCCAGCTGGTGGAGGCCGGACTGGGTGCGGCGCCGGAAATCACCTCTGTCAGAGAAGGGGAAGTTCCTGGTATCCATACGCTTACTCTTAAATCGGCCTGTGACGAAATAACCCTCCGGCACGAGGCGTTTTCCCGTGAAGGCTTTGCCGTGGGTGCCGTGGTGGCCGCCACCCTCACCGAAGGCTTGAAAGGGGTCCACGAATTTGGGGAACTGTTATGAGAAGCTCCCTTCTCATCATCGCCGTCCTAGTGACACATCTGCAAAAAGCCGCCGGAACATAAGATAAATTATTGCTATCTTTGCGGTACTATGTATCGTGTACTGAAATTCGGCGGGTCCTCGGTGGCTTCCGCAACTAATATTTCCCGGGTGCTGGATCTCGTGGGAAAAGAGGCGGCCAAAGGCCGCGTAGTGCTGGTATGCAGCGCAATCAGCGGCTGCACGGACGCGTTGCTGCAAATGGCCGACGGGGATTTCTCGGGGCTGGATGCGCTCCGTGGCAGGCACCGGGACATGGTTACCCGGCTGTTTACCGGTTTGGAGCGGAAAAGCGTGATGGAGAAGACCGAAGCCTTGTTTGAAGAAATGCTCAAGGCCCCGGACCCGGAAAAGGTCACCTACGGAGAAATCTTTTCCACCACCATCCTTTCCGCCAAACTGGAGGCCGACGGTTACCGCACCCAGTGGCTGGATTCCCGCAGGCTGATCATCAAGGGAAACCTTCCTCTTACTTACCGGAACATCGAGGCGGCTGTGGCGGACAATGCCTCGGACATCTTTGTGGCGCCGGGCTTCGTCTGCGGCACGCCGGAAGGCGGGGTGGATACGCTCGGCCGTGGCGGATCGGATTACAGCGCAGCCCTTTATGCGGCCGCCCTGCATGCCGACAGTCTCCAGATCTGGACGGACGTCCCCGGTATCATGACCACCAATCCGAAGCAGGTGTCCCGGGCCAGGACCATTCCTGAAATGACGTACCGGAGCGCCCTGGAAATGGCCTCCCACGGGGCCAAGGTGCTGTATGCTCCCACCGTGGCTCCGGCCATGGAGGCCGGCATCGCCATCGAAATCCTCAACAGTTTCGCCCCCGAAAGCGGCAAGACCGTGATATCGGCCCGGGCTCGGGAAAGCGGGACGGTGGGGATCGCTTCCCGCAGCGCAGGAAGCGTCGTGGAGGTGTGCCTTGTGGGCAGCACGGCGGTAAAAGAGGCGGAATCCGCCCTGGCGGAAGCCGGCATCGCCCCGCTCCGGATTTGGGAAGAGGACGGGAACGTACTGCTGACCGTGCGTCCGGCCGTGGAAGTTTCCGCGCTGCGGGCGCTTCACCGCGCATTTTTCGAAACGGTGCCGGTAGAGCAGGTGAACCTTTTCGTGGCCGGGTACGGCGCCGTCGGGAAGGCGCTGGTAAAGCTTGTTGGGGACAGCGCGCAGGCAGTCAGGGAGCGTACCGGCAAGCATTTGAGGATCGTAGGCCTGGCCAACAGCCGGCAATATGGAATCGACCTTGGCGGAAAGCCGGAAATCGGCACGGAAGGCGATTATATCCAGGCTGTCCTGGAAACGGCTCCCAAGGGCTCTCTCTTCGTGGATGCGACAAGCAGCGAGACCATCTGCCGGCGGTACTGCGAGCTGCTGAAGGCAGGGATAGGCATCGTCTCCTCCAACCGGCGGTCTTTCGCCGGGAGTTTTACGGACTATGCCGCCATGCGCCTGGCAGCCCGTGAGAACGGCGTTCCGCTCCGGTACGAGACTACGGTGGGTGCGGCGCTGCCAATCCTGGATTCCATCGCGCGCGGGGCCAACAGCTGCGACGAAGTCCTTTCCATCGAAGCCGTGGTCTCCTGTACGTTGAACCAGATTCTGAGCGATTACCGGCCCGGGGGCGAATCCCTTTCGGCCATGGTCCGGAAGGCGCAGGCCGCCGGCCTTACCGAACCGGACCCGCGTCTGGACCTGGGCGGGAAAGATGCCTTGCGCAAACTTCTCATCCTGGCCCGGGAGGCGGGCATCCCGCTGGAAGAGTCCCAGGTAAAAGTGTATCCCATCGTCCCGCCGGAACTGCTGCAGGGCAGTCTCGAAGCCTTCTACGACGGACTGGAAGCCTATGAGCCCCGATGGTCGCAGGAGGTCCTGCAGGCGGAGCAGCAAGGTTTCCGGCGCCGTTTCGTGGCCTCTTTGGTCAAGACCGGGCAGGGATACGAAGCCGGCATCGGCCTCAAAAATGTGGCTCCCGTACATCCGGCCTACCATCTCCGCGGGACGGAAAATGCCATTATCCTGCGCAGTGCCTTCCATCCCTACCCGCTCGTAATCCAGGGCCCCGGAGAAGGCGCCCGTGAGGCAGCTTCCAGCATTCTGAACGATATTGTCCGATAAAATCGTTATCTTTGCAGACTATGATTCAAATCCTGGGCATATTCGGGTTCCTGAGTTTCGGGTGGGCAGATGTGCTGGACATCCTCATGGTGGCCGCCATCATCTATTTCCTCATCCGGAGCATCCGCGGCGATTCCACCGTGCTCAACATCGTGCTGGTGCTGGTGATCCTGCTGGTGGCCCAGGCTGTGGTGTCCGGCCTGAACATGCGCATGATGACGGCCCTGCTGAACGCCCTGCTGGACGTGGGCGTGCTGGCCCTGATCATCATCTTCCAGCCGGAAATCCGCCATGTGCTCAACCGGCTGGCCATTTCTTCCGGCCTGGCGCGCCGTACGGGCGATCTGTTCAACCGTCTGCTGGGCATCAAGGAAGAGAAACTGGGCTCCCGCTCCGTGGTAGAGCTTTCGGAGGCCGTGCGGGCCATGGCGGCCGAACATACCGGCGCTCTCATCGTTCTGCAGAAAAAGTCGGCCCTGGACGAATATATGGCCACCGGCGACCGCTTCGAGGCGGAAATCAACCGCCGTCTGGTGATGAACATTTTCTTCAAGAATTCCCCCCTGCACGACGGTGCCATGATTATCCGGGGCGACAAGATCCAGGCCGCCCGCTGCCAGCTGCCCATGACGGACCGGACGGACATCCCCGCCCATTACGGGATGCGCCACCGGGCTGCCATCGGCCTGAGCGAAAACACCGATGCCGACGTGGTGGTGGTGTCGGAGGAGACCGGCCGCATCTCTTTTGTGCATGCCGGGACCATCCGTACGGTGAAAGACT
Source organism: Bacteroidales bacterium (assembly GCA_017471085.1). Next base: position 66,784 of record JAFUWW010000010.1, read on the forward strand.
TGAAAACCCTCCGTTCCCTGGTGGGGGAGGCCATGGCCGATGAGGAGAAGAAATGATGGACGGAAAACTGGAATTGAAACTGGGATTCGACAAGGTGCGGCAGGCCATTCAGGACCGCTGTTCCACGGATTATGCCGCCACCCGGGTGGCCGATGAGGAATTCAGCACGGACGGCGCCGAAATCCACCGCAGGCACCTTCTCACGGACGAGATGCGTCTCATCCTCATGTTCGAGGACAATTTCCCTACGAGCGGCTATATCGACGCCCTGCCTTTCCTGGAGCCCATCGGCAAAAATGCTTCCATCGACCTTCTGTCGCTGGGAAAACTGCGCACGCTGCTGGAGACGCTCCGGAAGGCGCTCAATTTCTTCCATAGCATCAAGGAGGGCATCTACCCCAATCTGCAGCATCTGGCTTCGGGAATTACGGCGCCGGCGGAGGTTTCGCGGCGAATCGATTCCATCCTGGACCGCCACGGAGAGATGAAAGACACGGCCTCGGACGAACTGTACAGCATCCGGCGCAGCATCAAAGACAAGGAAATCAACATTTCCAAGCGGATGAATGCCATCCTCCGCGAGGCGCAGCAGTCCGGCCTGGCCGATGCCGACGCCAGCGTGGCCATCCGTGACGGAAAGATGCTCATTCCGGTGTCGTCGGCCAAGAAACGGCAGTTCTCCGGCTTCGTGTACGACGAGTCCGCCACCGGGAAAACCACTTTTATGGAGCCGGCGGAGGTGGTGGCGCTGGAGAACGAGATTGCGGAGCTCCACTTCGCGGAAACCCGGGAGATGGCCCGCATCCTGCACGACTTCTCCGAGTTCCTGCGGCCGTTTGTGCCGGAACTGATGGACGGCGCCGTGTTCGTGGGAGAGCTGGATTTCAATATGGCCAAGGCCCATGTGGCACTGGACTTCATCGCGGGTATGCCGCTGCTTTCCGAAAGCGGGGAACTGAGGCTGCGCAAGGCCCGGCATCCGCTGCTGGAGAGGAGTTTGAGAAAGGAGAAGAAGAGTATCGTCCCGCTTACGGTCACCCTTACTCCGCAGAAGCGGATCCTGCTTATCTCCGGCCCCAATGCCGGCGGCAAGAGCGTCTGCCTCAAGACGGTGGGCCTGTTGCAGTACATGTTCCAGTGGGGTATGCTGATTCCCACCTCAGAGACTTCGGAACTTCCTGTATTCGAGCGGATTATGGTGTCTATCGGCGACGACCAGTCGCTGGAGAACGACCTGTCCACCTACAGTTCTTTCCTCTCCGACATGAAATCCATGCTGGCGGTGGCCGATGCCAGGACACTGGTGCTCATCGACGAGTTCGGCTCCGGGACGGAACCTGCCGCCGGCGGTGCCATTGCGGAGGCTATCCTGCACGAGCTGGACGTGCGCGGCGCCTATGGCGTCATCACCACCCACTACACCAATTTGAAACTGTATGCATCGGGTGCGGACACGGGTGTGGTGAACGGGGCCATGCAGTTCGATGCGGCTACGGTGACCCCGCTGTTCCAGCTGGAAACGGGACTTCCGGGATCGTCCTTCGCCTTTGAACTGGCCAGGAAAATGGGCCTGCCGGAAGCCATCGTCCACGATGCCGAGCAGCGCGCCGGAGAGCAGTACGTGGGCATTGAGCGGAATCTTCGCAAGATTGCCCGGAACCGCCGCGCCCTGGACGAGAAACTCACGAAGATCCGCGCTACGGACAAAACCCTGGACAACCTGACAGACCGGTACGAAAAGGAACTGGAAGACATCCGCCAGATGCGGAAGGGAATCCTGGAGGAAGCCCGCCGCGAGGCGGAGGATATCGTGAAAAACGCCAATAAACAGGTCGAGAGCACCATCCGTACCATCCGGGAGTCCCAGGCCGACAAGCAGCAGACCCGCGATGCCAGAAATGAGCTCCAGGGGTTCCTGGGTGCCCTGGCGGACAGCCGCCGCTCCCGCGACGAATACATCGAAGGAAAGCTCCAGACCGTCCGCCAGCGCAAGGAGAAGGAAATCCAGCGCAAGAAGCGCCGGGCCGATACGGAAACCCTCCGGAAGATGGAGCGCGAGGAGGCCGAGGCGAAGAAGATGCAGGCCTTCCGGGAGGCGCCTTTGAAAGTGGGGGAGAAAGTGCGGGTGAAAGACAACGGCATGGTGGGAGAAGTCTCCAAGGTTTCCACCAAGGCCGTGACTGTAATCATCGGCAATATTACTTCAAAAATGCCGCTGGACCGCGTGGAGCGCATCACTTCCAATGAGTACAAGGCAGCGGCGAAACCGGTGGAGCACCGTCCCAGGGCCCTCTATGATACGGGCCTTCAGGAGCGGAAAGCCCAGTTCAAATTGGAACTGGATGTCCGGGGCGAGCGGGTGAACGACGCCTTGGAAATCGTGATGCGATACATTGACGATGCAATCATGCTGAACGTCAGTTCGGTGCGAATTTTGCATGGAAAAGGAACGGGCGCCCTGCACGAGGAGATCCAAAAGTATGTGAGGACGGTGCCCGGCGTTTTATCCGTAGCGGACGAGCAGGTCCAGTTCGGCGGCTCCGGCGTTACGGTGGTAAAGTTTGGCTAAACCACATGAATGTACTAAAAACCAGTAAACTAGGAGAGTTGGGCGAGCAGATGGCGTGCGATTTTCTGGAAACCAGGGGACATCAGATCCTGGACCGGAACTGGAGGGGCGGACATTTGGAAATCGACATTGTCTCGGAATCGTCCGACGGCCTGCATTTCATAGAGGTAAAGGCGAGGAAGACCCCCGTGACAACCGCCGTGTCAGACCAGGTCTCGTCCGTAAAACAGCGCCGTATCTCTGCTGCGGCCCTGAAATATCTGAACAACAAGCATCTGGAAGGAAGGGAAGTTTTCTTCGACGTAGTCTCCGTCCTGTTCGACGGCTCCGAAGCGGTGGTGCGGTATTTCCCGCAGGCCTGGATTCCGATGTATACCTGACAGAACTATGGCAACACACCGATATTGCGTTATCATGGCAGATGGTTCGGGCTCTCCGTTCCAGCTCCGTGTCACTTATGAGCGTTTTGTACGCGTAATCCCCAGGGACCATATCCTCGTGGTCACCCTGTCCCGCTTTGCCGACGAGGCCCGGAAGGTGCTGCCGGAACTTCCAGAAGAGAATCTGCTGCTGGAGCCGTACCCCCGCGGAACAGCCCCCTGTATGGCATTCGCGGCCTATACGCTGCGTCACAGGGATCCGGAGGCGGTGATTATCGCCACGCCGTGGGACTCCGTAATCCGGGACGAAAACATGTTCGCCCGCACCGTCATCGAGGCCTGCCTGTACGTAGAGAAGAACGATGTCCTCATGACCCTGGGCGTAGTGCCCAAGTCGCCGGAAGTGAATTTCGGCTATATCCAGGTGAAGGAAGGGCGGAATGCCCACAGCCTGCCCGGCCCGCTCCAGGTGAAGACCTTCACGGAAAAGCCGCCGCTGGAACTGGCCGAAGTCTTCGTCCGCACCGGCGAATTCTTCTGGAACAGCGGCGTGTTCATCTGGAAGGCCACCACCATCTGCGAGGAGATGGAGCGGTACATCCCGGAAGTGACGGAACTCCTGCACGGAGTGCCGGAGCATCAAGGAGATCCGGAATGGCTGGTCAGGGCCTATGGGGAGTGCCCCAAAATGTCGCTCGACTACGGCGTGATGGAGCACACGGAAAGAGCCTGGCTCTACCCCGCCAAGTTCGGCTGGGCCGATATTGACCGGTTGTGAAAAAACCTGTTGATAACCTCCGGAACTTTTGGAAATTCAATAAATTAATCGTATCTTTGCGGTCCGCGAAAGTAGGCGAACCGCTTATTTTTTGCGTTAAAGTATTAATAAACAATTAATTAACAAACACCAATGCCTGGTTTAATTGGAAAGAAAGTCGGAATGATTTCCGTCTTCGGTGCCGACGGGAAGAATATTCCGTGCACCGTCGTTGAGGCTGGTCCGTGTGTTGTCACGCAGGTTCGTACCGTGGAAACCGATGGTTACTCCGCCGTTCAGCTTGCCTATGACGAAAAGAAAGAGAAAC
>JAFUWW010000019.1 GCA_017471085.1 Bacteroidales bacterium
AGGGCGTTCTTGAGGGCGCCGCGGTGCTTGGCGAAGGCCGGCGGATCCACGATCATCAGGTCGTATTTCCCTTCCGGCACGTCGCGGAGGAACTCCATGGCATCGGCACAATAAGAGGTGTGGGAACCGGCCGGGAAGCCGTTCAGGGCCACGTTCCGGTCCACCATGTCCATGGCTTTTCTGGAACTGTCCACGGAATCCACGTGGAGGGCGCCGTTGCCCAGTGCATAGATGGAGAAGCCGCCGGTATAGCAGAAGAGGTTCAGCACCGTCCGGCCTTTGGCCAGGGTGCCCACGCGGAAGCGGTTCTCGCGCTGGTCCAGGAAGAAGCCTGTCTTCTGGCCTTCGGTCCAGTTCACCAAGAACCGGTGGCCGTTCTCCGAGACCACCTGCTCGTCGTCCGAGAATCCTTCGGCCTTCCACAGATAGCCGTCGATCAGGTCCAGGCCGGCCTTGAAGGGGGCGGTGCCGGAACTCTTGTCATATACGGCTTTCAGGGCGTCCCCGTACACTTCACGGAGGGCGGCGCAGACAGCGCCCTTGGCACGGAACATGCCAACGGAATGGGCCTGCATCACGCACACGCCCCCATAATAGTCCACGATCAGGCCGGGCAGGCCGTCCCCTTCCCCGTGCACCAGCCGGTAGCAGTCCGTGGAAGGGTTGCCGTGGAGACCGCACGCTTCCCGCATCCTGAGGGCGCGGGCAAGCATCAGGGTCCAGAAATCGGCCCGGGTGGGGTCTTCGTCAAAACTCAGGATGCGTACGGCGATGGAGCCTATCTGGTAGTGGCCCCAGGCCAGGAATTGTCCGTCTGAGGAAAACACGCCCACCAGGTCTCCCTCTGCGGGATGGCCGGCGATCTGGGCGATGGCCCCGGAGAAGACCCAGGGATGGAAGCGCAGGAGGGATTCCTCCCGGCGGGGGCGGAGAATGACTTTATCCATTCTGTTGTACGGGATTAAGTTCTTCTGGAGTAAGGGGATGCTTTTCGGAGGCCTGCAGTTTCCGGTACATCTCGCGGCAGACCCAGGCGTCCGTGGCTGCATAACGCAGTTGCGAGTCCGACAGATGCTCTGCCTCCCAGTTGGAAAGCTGCTGGGCCTTGGATATTTTCACGCCAAGGATGATGGCGGTCATTTTCTTCACGCTCTTGTCCCGGATTCCGTATTCCGAAACAATGGACTGCAGGTCCACGAATCCCTTGGGGGCGAAGTGGGTGATTTTCTGCAGGCCGCGGATATCGTCCCGGGTGGCGGCTCCTACTTTCACGATGGAGGGATTGGCCAGGATGGAGGCCAGAGGCCTTGGAAGGCCGATTTTCTTGAGCCGGAAGAGGAAGGCCTTCCCGCTCCCCGACAACTGCAGGAGGGCGGTCCCGGTACTGTGCTGGTCCGGGGTGAAGGTGGGACGGGTTTCCGTGTCGAAGCCCAGCAGTTTCTGGTGTTTAAGGTAACGGACGGCCTTGTCCAGGGGTTCTCCGGGCGCATCCACCACCACGATTTCGCCGGGGAAGGAAGCCAGTTCCAGCGCGCCTATTTCTTCGGGACTAATCGATATCTGGAACATAGGCTTTCTGGGCATAGGTTGCGGCCACTTCCATCAGGACCGGACTGCCGTCCTGGGATTCCACCGTCTCGTAGTAGCGGGCGGAAGGAAGGGCTATGCGGTGCGTGAACAAGTTGCGCTCCCGGAAAAGCCGGTAGGTGGCGTCGATGGCCGATGTGGCCGGATCCAGGATGCGGAAATCCGGCGAGAGCATGCGGGACAGGGCCGCATCTTCGTCGGTGCCCTCCTGGCGGATCATGGCCAGTTCGGACAGGAGCGGGGCGCGGTTGACGGAATAACTGTCGATGATCAGCGCGTCCAGCCCCCGGCCGGCGGAGCGGTACTGCCGGAGGAGGTTCCTGAATTCCGTGCGCACATCCAGCGCCGGGTCCGGGGTGATGACCTGCAGATGGGCCTCCGGGCTCTGCCGGCGGGCGAAGACATCCTCCCATGCATGGGAGAGGCGTACGTCACGCGAGGTCCACACCGCCAGGTTGCGGGCGCCGGCGGCGAAGGCATCGTCCAGGAGGGTGTTCACCGGGGAAAGGAGCACGGTGGATGCGCCGGTGAGCTGCTGGAGCGTGTCTACGTCGAACAGGCCGAACTCCGCCTGCAGCGAAGAGGTGAAAATCACCACTTTGGCCTGCGACTTGGGCAGGAGGGACCGCTGGTCTGCGGCAGAGGTGACACAGGTGGTGTCCCAGGCAAAGACGGCGTTCTGGACCGCCGCAGTGCGGAGACTGTCGGTCCTTTCCGCCTGACGCCCTTCGGACAGGAAATGGATGTAAGGGGCGTTGAAGGCGTCCAGGATCACGTCGAAACTTTCGCCGGCGAAGTCCGGGAGGGAGTCTCTCAGGGCCCTGCCGTCGATATTGTCGGCGCGGTCCGCCACCAGGAACATCCTGGCCAGGCCGATGGCATCGGCGGGGTCGCCTATGATGGCGACGGAACCACGGTTTCCCTGATGACCGGCATGGGCGACGAGGCGTCCCAGGCCGGATGTATCGGCCACGATGGCGTGCACCAGCGGCACGGCAGGACGGGGGGCCGGCGCCTTGGGCTTGCAGGCGGCGAGGAGGGCGGCGAAGGCCGCTATCGGAAACAGGATTCTTCCTCTCATACGGTTGTTCTGTGGTAGAAAGTACAAAAATACGCAATTCCCGCTATTTTTGCAACGAGAGGAACTCTACAATTTTAGGGACCAGCAGCGAGCGGACATATTCCTCCTCCATGAAATGGGAGCCTTCATACTCCTGGTACGTCTTTCCGAAAAGGTTCTCCCAGAGCCCCACCTGCACCACGCCGGAGCGTTTGTAATGGTCCATCGTCCCGAAAAAGGCAAAGAATGGACGGCCTTCGGCGAGGTCCCGGCGGGCGGCTTCCAGCGCTTTCTTTTCGTGATCCCTGTATTTGGCAAGTACCTTCGGGGTGAACAGGAGGGGCTGGCGGTCGCCTTCCTTCACAGGGAAGCGGTGATGCAGGTACCATCGGCCGATGGCGAAAAATGAGACGGGACGGAGTTTGTAAAGGAGGGCCGGGGCGCCCAGGGAGGGCGATACGAAAAGGTGCGGCACGCCTTCCACGCGAAGGGCCTGGATGGCACCGAGCGATTCGCCGATGACAAGGCGCGGGCGCACCTCGTGCACCCAGCCGGCAATCTGCTCCGCCCCCGCTTCCGGATCGAAACTGTAGGTGCGGACGATGACGCGGATTTCCGTTCCCTCAAAGATTTCCGCCAGCAGGCGGGGAATGCGGCTGTCTCCGCCTCCGCCCATTCCATGGATATATAAGACTGTTTTCATATTGAGTTGCAAAATTACAATAAAACCTTTACATTTGTAAGAGAAACCTATTCAACAAAACGATATGCGTAAATCCATCATCCTTGTGGCAGCCCTCGCCACCCTCGCCGGAAGCGTCTGCGCAAGCGCACAGAACGCCACTGCGGTGAAACCGGAAGACTACAAGTTCACCGTGGTCAAGGAAAATCCCGTCACCTCCATCAAGAACCAGAACCGCAGCGGCACCTGCTGGTGCTTCTCCGCCCTCTCTTTCCTCGAATCGGAAGTGATCAAGAACAAGGGCCTGAAGAACGAGTCCCAGTATCCGGACCTGTCGGAAATGTTCGTTGTCCGCAAGGCCTACTACGACCGCTCCCTCAAGTTCGTCCGCCTGGACGGTAAGCTCCAGTACGGGGCTGGCTCCGACTTCGGCGACGTGCTGGATGTGATCCGTTCCTACGGCGTGATTCCCCAGAGTGCCTATTCCGGACTGCAGTATGGCTACGACCTGCCCGTCCAGGCAGAACTCGACGCCGTGCTCAAGGGCTATGTAGACGCTGTCGTAAAGAACCCCAACCGCAAGCTCACCGCCGTGTGGCCCAAGGGTGTTGACGGCATCCTGGATGCCTACATGGGCGAAATTCCCGAAAACTTCGTGGTGAACGGTGTCACCTACACCCCCGAAAGCTACCGTGACGCCCTGGGCATCAACCCGGACGACTACGTGGGCTTCACCTCCTTCACCCACCATCCGTTCTACACCTCCTTCGCCATCGAGGTGCAGGACAACTGGCGCTGGACCCAGTCCTGGAACGTTCCCCTGGACGAGTTCATGGCCATCATCGACAACGCCATCGAGAACGGCTACACCGTAGCCTGGGGCGGTGACGTATCCGAGGCCGGCTTCACCCGCAACGGCCTGGCCATTCTGGTAGACCAGGAAGCCCGCGTCACCACCGGCTCCGACCAGGAGCGCTGGGTGGGCCGCGACGATGCCAAGCCCGAGGCCCCCAAGGCCGTAAAGGAAATCGAGGTGAACCAGGAGAACCGCCAGCTGTGGTTCGACGAGAAGACCTCCACCGACGACCACGGCATGCACCTGTTCGGCATCGCCAAGGACCAGAACGGCACCAAGTACTACATGATCAAGAACTCCTGGGGCGAGACCGGTGCCTACAAGGGCGTATGGTATATGTCGGAGAACTTCGTGAAGGGCAAGACCCTCAACTTCGTCGTCAACAAGAATGCCATTCCCAAGGATCTCCGCAAGAAGCTGGGCATCTAAATAATGGCGCTGAAAAAGCATATTCCCAACACAATCACTTCCATGAACCTTCTCGCGGGGGCCATGGGAGTGATTTTCACGTTCCAGCACCGTCCGGACATCGCCTTCGCATGCATGCTCGCCGCCGCCGTCTTCGACTTCTGCGACGGGCTGGCAGCCCGGCTGCTGGGGGCCTATTCGGCCATCGGCAAAGAACTGGACTCCCTCTGTGACATGGTCAGTTTCGGCCTGCTGCCCGCGCTGATGCTGGTGGAAACCATGCAACGGCTGGGCGGTCCCTCGTGGAGCAGCTACCTTCCCCTTTTCCTAGCGGTGATGAGCGCCCTCAGGCTGGCCAAATTCAACATCGACGAGCGACAGGACACGGATTTCATCGGCGTGGCCACCCCTACGGCGGCCATGATCTCGGGGGCGCTGTGCTGCTACGTCCATGCCACGCCCGGCTCCTTCCTGGCCGCCTGGGCGGAGGCTCCCTGGTTCCTGCCCACGCTGTCCGTCCTGCTGGGCGTACTGCTGGTGAGTGAGATTCCCATGTTCGGCATGAAGGTGAAACCCGGCCACAAGCTGCTGGATGCCAAACGGATCGTTTTCCTGGCCCTGTCCGTCGCAGTCCTGCTGGCCGTCGTCGTGAGCGGAAAGCACCTCAGCCTGGCCGTCTTTGCCATTTTTGTCATCTATATCCTGGAAAACCTGGTCATTCACGATGCCGCCGTCCTCAGGAAGTACGCCCATCCGGGCAAATAGAACGGGCCGGAAGAAAACCGTCCGGAAGCCCGCTTCCGGGAAAAAGAAGCAGGTGCAGCGAAAGCTGAACCTGCCGTGGTGGGCGGCAGCCGGAGGGCTGGCCCTCATGGCCCTGGCCATCCTCATTCCGCACTGGATCGAAGGGGGCGACCATCAGACAGGCGCCTCCGTCCCCGCCGGGTACAGGCACTTTGCCATGGACATCTCCCATCACAACAAAGACATCGTGTGGGATTCGCTCCGGGTTATGATCGACCAGGACGGCCGCACCAGCAAGCACCTCCTCCATGCCCATGCGGTGCTGCCCCTCTCCAGGGTGTACATCAAGGCCACGGAAGGGGTATCCATGAAAGACGACAGGTTCCCGGAATACTGGGCCGAAGCCGGGCGGGTGGGTATTCCCCGCGGAGCCTACCATTTTTTCAGGACTTCCACCGACCCGCTGGAACAGGCGCAGAACTATATCGAAACCGTCACGCTCACCCACCGGGACCTGCCTCCAGTGCTGGACATGGAAACCCTCCACAACGGCTGCACGCGGGAAGAACTGAACCGCAACGCGCTTGCCTGGCTCCGCGCCGTGGAAGCCCATTACGGCCGGAAACCGGTGGTTTACACCTCCGACAAGTTTGCCCAGGACAACCTCATGGCTGATATTCTGGATTATTACCCTCTCTGGATTGCCCGCTACAACCAGGAACCGCCCGTGACCGGGGAATGGACCCTGTGGCAATTCTCCGACAAGGCTGTAGTTTACGGCGTCAAAGGCTATGTAGATTTATCTGTAATCCCCTGAAATATGAAAAAAATCCTTCTGATGGCCGCCATCCTGGCCATTTCCGTAACGCTGTCCGCGCAGAAAAAACCGCTGGACCACTCGGTGTACGACAGTTGGGAAGCCGTAGGCACCACCACGCTCTCACCCAAAGGAAACGTACTCACCTATGAAGTGAATCCCCAGGAAGGCGACGGCAAGCTCACCATCCGCGTCATGGGCAAGAAAGGCCGCGTCATCGAGATTGAACGCGGGTACCAGGCACAGGTCCTGGACGACGAGTCCTTCGCCGTCTGCCTCATCAAGCCGCAGTACGCCAAGACCCGGCAGGCCCGCATCGACAAGAAGAAAGGGGATGACATGCCCAAGGACTCGCTGGCGGTGATCGACCTCCGGACGGGCTCCGTGACCCGGTTCCCGGATGTGAAAGGCTACAAAGCCGGCCGCCATGCCCTCAAGGCCTTCGCCTTCACCACGGCCGACACCACCTTCATTCCCAAGAAGGAACGGAAAGACAAAGACATGGGATCGCCCCTGGCCGTCTACCACTTCGCCGACGGCAGCATCGACACCCTCCGCCATATCCAGGACTATGCCTTCTCGAAGGACGGCCTGCAGCTGGCGCTGGTACGCAAATGCGACAAGAAAACCTCCGAAACGGGGTTCTACAGCGTTGCAGGGCGGGAAAGCCATTTCCTGGCCGATACCGCCGCCTGGCACAAGCTCCCCGCCTTCAATGAAGACGGCACCCAGGCCCTCTTCACCGTGGCCGACGACACCCTGAAGACCGGCAGCAAGCATCCTTCCCTCTATCTTTACCGCACGGCCGACAGAAAAGCCGTGAAACTGGTGGACAAAGATGCCCGGCAGGGCCTTCCGGAAGACTGGGGCATGACCCAGAACACAACCTATTTCTTCAGCCACGACGGCAGCCGCATCTTTGCCGGCGTCCAGCCTTTCGAAGCGCCGGAGGATACCACCCTGGTATCGTTCGAACTGCCCGGACTGGACATCTGGAACTGGGACGCCCCCACCCTTCCTCCGCACGACAAGCTCTCGCTCCAGCGCGACAGGGAGCGCGTGTACACGGCCCTCGTGAATGACGGGAAACTGACCCTCCTGGAAGATTCCAAGTTCGGCCGGCTGGCTTCCGGCGACCGCTGGGATGCCCCCGTTGCCCTGCTGCAGGAGCTGGTGAATCCTGTAGAGTCGCAGTGGAACGAAGCCGCGGCGGTGCGCATCTCCCTGGTATCCCTCAAGGACGGATCCCGCAGGCAGGTGGCCGAAGGGGCCCTCGCATCGGCCCGGCTCTCGCCCGACGCCAAGTACATCCTCTGGTGGGACAGCAAGGGCCGCAGCTGGACCCTCTACGACATCGCCTCCGGCAAGGCCCGCCCCCTGGGCAGGGAAACCGGCGTGAATTTCTGGAACGAAGAGAGCGACACCCCTTCCCTTCCCTATCCTTACGGCGCTGCCGGCTGGACCGAGGGCGACGCAGACGTGCTCCTCTGCGACTTCTATGACATCTGGAAGGTTCCCGTGGACGGAGGAAAACCGGTGCGCCTGACCGCCGGCCGCGAAAAAGGCCTCACCTACCGCTACATCAGCACGAAGGACCGCGACGAAAAGCCGGGCATCGCCCCCTCCGAAACCATCCTGATGAGCATCTTCGACAACGCCACCAAGGAAAACGGCCTCGCCAGCGTGCAGGTGGCCGCTCCCGAAAAGTCCTTCAAGACGCTGGCAAAGGGCGGCTACACCTGGTCCGGCGTCCAAAAAGCCTCCAAGGCCGATGTGTACACCTACCTGAAAGGCAATTTCCGCGATCCGATGGATGTGTACTACACCGCCGCCCTGGGCAAGGGCGAGCAGAAATTCACCGCCATCAACCCGCAGATCAATGACTACAACTGGGGCACGGTGGAACTCTACCATTGGAACGCCTACGACGGCACTCCGCTGGACGGCCTGCTGTACAAACCGGAAGACTGGACGCCCGAGAAGAAATATCCCGTGATGATCTACTTCTACGAGAAGTATTCCGAAAGCCTGTACACCCACTATACCGTGCAGCCCAGCTGGTCCATCATCAACATCCCGTTCTATGTCTCCAGGGGCTACGTGGTGTTTGTCCCGGACATCGTCTATGCCGCCGGCATCCCCGGCGAATCGGCCTACAACTGCATTGTGAGCGGGGCCGAGTCGCTTACCGCCTTCCCGTGGATCGACAAGGACAACATGGCCATCCAGGGACAGAGCTGGGGTGGCTATCAAGTGGCCTACCTGATCACCCGCACGGACATGTTCAAGGCCGCCGGTGCCGGAGCGCCCGTCTCCAACATGACATCGGCCTATGGCGGCATCCGCTGGGAATCCGGAAACAGCCGGCAGGTGCAGTACGAGCAGGGACAGAGCCGCATCGGCCAGACCCTCTGGGAGGCTCCCGGACTGTATCTGGAGAATTCCGCCCTGTTCAAGCTGCCGAACGTGACCACCCCGGTGCTCATCATGCACAATGATGCCGACGGCGCCGTGCCGTGGTATCAGGGCATCGAAATGTTCATGGGACTGAGGCGTCTGGGCAAGCCGGCCTGGCTGCTGGAATACAATGACGAAGCGCACAACCTGCGCCAGCGCCGCAACCGCAAAGACCTCACCATCCGCCTGCAGCAGTTCTTCGACCACTACCTGAAGGGCAATCCGGAGCCCGCCTGGATGCGCACCGGCGTACCCACCGCCAAGAAGAACTTCTACTTCGGCTACGAAAACGCCGAATAAACAAAGAAGATGACCTTCAGCATCGCCCGGGGTGAGTAGCTGCTGGTTCCACCTCCTTTGTAGGTACGCTCAAGGGCACTGAGATCCAAGCCTTCTACAACAGCATCAACCACCCTTGCAGGATGCTCTGCCGGTACCATGTCGGAAAGATACACAGGAAAAAGGCTCCCTTCGTTGCGATTGTAAGATTTATAGACTACCTTTGTCATGTCTGATGTCAATATTTGATATGTTTTAACGCAATATAAATATAATCAAAAAGATTGACAAAAGCAATAGCTATTCCTTTGACTATCAAAAGAATAGCTATATTTTTATGCGTGTTTTTGGTCGGAGGAAGGGATACCCTCCAGGGGGCTTGTGCACCCCCGCACAAGGGTAGGGGGAGGGGCCCGTTGGATACAAGTTCCCGCTGCTAGCGGGGACGCGGGAGACAATGGGAGGGGCCGGAACGAAGCGAAGCGAAGTGGAGTCCCCCTGGAG
>JAFUWW010000011.1 GCA_017471085.1 Bacteroidales bacterium
ACCTCTTCGTCACCAACGTGAAGTACCTCCAGAAGGGTATCGAAATGGGTGCCGGCAACTCCATCCTCATCAAGGTGAACCAGATTGGTTCCCTCACCGAGACCCTGGATGCCATCGAGATGGCCCACCGTCACGGCTACACCACCGTTACCAGCCACCGTTCCGGTGAAACCGAGGACACCACCATCGCCGACATCGCCGTCGCTACCAACAGCGGCCAGATCAAGACCGGTTCCCTCAGCCGTACAGACCGTATCGCCAAGTACAACCGCCTCATGCGCATCGAGATCGAACTGGCCGACGAAGCCCGTTACGGTTACACCAAACTCCGCTAATCCAGGCGGAATCCCCGATAAAACATCCGGTCCGGCAACGGTCCGGATGTTTTTTTATAGGGAATTTCGTATATTTGTATTCATGCTGGATACGAGAATGCGCAAATCAACCATTTTGTCGGGTCTGCTGCTGGCTGTCTTAACCGCTTGTCAGGTTCAGGAACCCATATCAAATATACCTGAAAAGGAATCGCTGCAAGTTATTCACGAGCCCGGAAAAGTGGTGCTCGAGTTCGAAGACGACCTGCTCTCTCTCATAGAAGAAGATTTGGCCGCCGGGTCGGTGGAGACCAAGTCGGAAAGCCTGAATGCCGTCTTGCAGGAGCTGGGCGTCAAGAGCCTGAAAAGGGTGTTTCCCGATGCCGGCGAGTTCGAGCCCCGCACCCGTCGCGAAGGGCTCCACCGGTATTACCTGGCCGAATTCACCGGGCAGCAGCCGCTCACAAAGGCCGCCGCTGAACTGTCTTCCCTGCCCGGAGTCGTATCGGCCCGCCCTGTGAGAAAGGTGCGCATGAACGCATTCAACGACCCTTACCTGAACCATCAGTGGCATCTGGACAACGGGCGGAACAACGGAATCGACATCAACATCCAGAAAGTCTGGGATCATTTTACCACAGGCCGCCGGGATGTCATCGTGAGCGTTGTGGACGAGGGTGTCTGGTCGGCGCATCCGGACCTTGCCGCCAATCTGTGGAACGACGGAAGCGGCCACATCGGCTATAACTTCGTGAATTATTCCCCTTACGTTTCTACGGGAAGCGGACATGGGACCCATGTCGCAGGAATCATCGGAGCCGTGAACAACAATGGAATCGGCGTGGCAGGTGTGGCAGGCGGCGATGCGGCCGCCGGAATCCCCGGCGTGCGAATCATGAGTTGCCAGGTTTTCGCCACTTCGGAAGCGGCCGATGACGACATGACCGTGGCGGCCATCAAGTGGGGTGCAGACCACGGCGCCGTAATCAGCAACAACAGCTGGGGCTATTATGCCGACGGAATCCTGGACGACAACGAAGACGGCACGGTGTCCGGAGAGGAACTGGCCCGGTACAAATCGCTGTCCATCGACCCGATGTACCGTTCCGCCATCGACTATTTCATCAAGTATGCCGGTTGCGACAACGACGGGAACCAGCTGCCGGATTCGCCCATGAAAGGAGGCCTGGTGCTGTTTGCCAGCGGGAACGAGAATATCGACTATGATATCCTTTCCGCTTATGAGCCCGTCATTTCCGTAGGGGCCTATGGGTATAACGGCAGCAAGGCGTCCTATTCCAATTATGGGGCTTATGTCGATGTGGCAGCCCCGGGAGGAGACGGCTATTCCAGTACCACCAGCGTCTGGAGTACGGTGCCTACCTCCGTCAATTCCAGCGGATACGAAGGGGCGGGCTGGTCCGGCACTTCCATGGCCACCCCGCACGTGTCCGGCGTGGCTGCCCTGCTGGTATCCTACTTCGGCGGTCCCGGATTCACGCAGCAGACCTGCAAGAAGATCCTCCTCGGCGGCCTGGGCAAGGATGTCGGTGGAAAATCGACGCCCATCGGCAAGAAACTGGACGCCTGGTCGGTCTTCCAGTACGGCCTCAGCGTCATGAGCAGTGACGATCCGTCCATGAGCCAGGCTCCCGTCCTTACCCTTTCACAGACGGAAATAGGTGTGCGGGCCCACCAGACGCTCACCATCATCGTATCGGCCTATGATCCCGACGGCGATGCCGTCACCATTACCTGCGATCCCGGCTCGGACGCCCTGGTTTTCGACCAGGCCGGAGGACGGGCGGTTATTACCGGACGGAACGCCCCTTCAGGTATCTACAAGGCTGTTTTCACGGCAACGGATGCCTCGGGGTTGTCTTCCCAGGTTACGCTGGCCTATCAAATCCACCCGAACAACGCCCCCATCGTGCAGGGAAACCAGCCGGACGTCCTTTTCTATCAGACGGACGAAGGCAGGAATATCGACCTGTCCCAGCTGTTCATGGACGTGGATGGGGAAGAACCGGTCATTACGGTGGACACTGGCGGGGCTTCCTTCCTGTCGGCCGATATCATCAAGGGCAGCCTCCTTCGGATCGTGCCCGGCGGATACGGCTGCGCCACCCTTACGCTCACCGCCACCGACGCTCTCGGTGCATCGGCCTCGACGTCTTTCCAGGTGGCTGTGAAGGTTGCCAAAGGAAAGGCGGACGTCTATCCGGTCCCCGCGCAGGATGAGGTCTTTTTCTGGGTCGATTCCCTGGAGATGATTCCCCTGACGGTTGCGTTGTATTCGGCCTATGGAGACGATGTTCTCACCGCCGTCCTTCAGGGCAGCGTGTTCCAGCCTGCCAGCCTGGACATTTCCGACCTTGCACCAGGCAAATACGTCGCCATACTCAAGTACGGCGACGTATCGGAAAAGGTGCAGGTCGTAAAAATCTAAAGCGTATCCTGCTTGAGGCTTTCAATGTAGCGGGCGATCCTGTTCAGCTGCGTAGGGATGGCGATGCTCTGCGGGCAGTGTGACAGACATTCGCCGCAGGCGATGCAGTGATCGGCCTGGCGGACGGTGGCGACGGCCCGGTCGTAACTTACCAGATAGGCTTTCTTCAGTTTCTGATACTCCTTCTGTTCACGGCTCTGGGCGTAGGTGCCGGCCGTGATGGCGCGGTTGTAATGCTGGAAAGTGCCGGGGATGTCGATGCCCCAGGGGCAAGGCATGCAGTATTTGCAGTCCGTGCAGTTGATCATCGGATATTCCATCATCTGGACGGCCATCTCTTCCATGAACTCCAGTTCTTCTTCCGTGAGCGGCTTGAAGTGCGTGAAAGTCTTGATGTTGTCCATGAGAGGATCCATGTTGGTCATGCCCGAGAGGGTGCACAGCACGCGCGGGTGGCTGCCGCAGAAACGGAAGGCCCATGAGGCGATGCTCTTGTCCGGTTCACGCTCCTTCATCTGGCGGGAAATGCCTTCCGGCACATTGGCCAGACGGCCGCCCAGCAGCGGTTCCATGATGACGATGGGGAGTTCGCGCTTGTCCAGCTGCTCGTAGAGGTAATCGGCATTGACGTTCCGCACGCCGTCAGCGTGTTTCCAGTCTACATAGTTCATTTCGATCTGCACGAAATCCCAGATCTGCTCGCCGGAATCGTACATTTCCATGAAGTAGTCGAACTCGTTCTTGGCACCGTGGAAGGAGAAGCCCAGGTTGCGGATGCGTCCGGCCTCTTTTTCCTTCCGGAGGAAATCCATCATGCCGTTCTGCACATAGCGCTGGTTGAAAGCGTCCTTGCCGCCCCGGCCGATGGAATGGAGCAGGTAGTAGTCGAAATAATCGGTCTTGAGCTGCTCGAACGAGTCGTGGTACATCTTGATGGATGCTTCGGGCGACTGGTCTCCGAAATTGGACAGCTTGGTGGCGATGTAGTATTTGTCCCTGGGATGGCGGCTGAGGGCGATGCCGGCCGCTTTCTCCGACTGGCCCATCAGGTAGGCGGGAGAGGTGTCGAAGTAATTGATTCCGTGCTCGAGGGCGTAGTCCACCATCTCGTTCACGGCTTCCTGGTCGATGACGCTGGGCCGGCCGTTGGCGTCGGTGAGCATGGGCCAGCGCATGCAGCCGAAGCCGAGGAGCGACACTTTGTCCCCGTTGCGGTTGTTGGTGCGGTAGACCATCTCTTCCGGGCCCTCGGGTTCCGGCGTGGAGGTTTTCTTGGGGGCGCAGGCCGATGCCAGGGCGGCAGCGCCGGTTATCTTGATGAAATCTCTTCTTTTCATAGGGCTCTACAACAAATGTTCGTTCCTTCCGTTTACGGTAATGGCGCTGACAGGGCGCACAGGGCAAAGGTTCTCGCAGGCTCCGCAGCCGATGCAGATCTCCTCCGAGACCACCGGGTATTTGTGGCCGGTTTCCGGATTCTCCACCAGTTGGATGGCGCCGGTAGGGCAGGTGCGGGCGCACTTGCCGCAATCGGCCTTGCCTGTGGCGGAAACGCAGGTGGCAAGATTGACGGCAGCGTAACCGACGTGATAGTTGGTCTTCTCTTCCTTGGTGATCCGCTGGATGGCACCGGCGGGGCAGAGTTCCGAGCAGCGGGTGCACTCCGGACGGCAGTAGCCTTTCTCGTAGCTCATCTGCGGCTGCATCAGGTGCTGCAGGTCCGTGGAAGGACGGAGTACGTTGTTGGGGCATTCGGCCACGCACAGCTGGCAGGCGGTGCAGCGGCGGTAGAAATCTTTCACGCTCCTGGAGCCGGGAGGGGTGAGGGGCGTCTCGCGCTCGGGAGCCTGCTTGGGCAGGACATCCGCGAAACCGCCGTCGACCTTCTTGGCCGTTTCCTGTGCGCGGGCCTGAACGCCCTTCAGCGCTGCGGCCCCCACCACGGCCACCGTTCCCGCCATCATGGCCCGGCGGGATGCCCGATCGGCGTCGGGCGTGGCGTCACGCCCGGCTTGACCGGGAGACTTTCCCCAGGCATAGCGGTACTTCAGGGCGCCGAACTTGCACTGGTCCAGGCAGTTGAAGCAGTCTACGCAGCGGGAGTAGTCGATGGTCTGGCTATCCTTGGTGATGTTGATGCACTGGGCCTTGCAGTGGTTTTCGCAGGCCTTGCATTTCTTGCATTTTTCCGTGTCGATGACAGGACGGAACATGGAGAAGCGGGAGAGGAAACTGAGGGTGGTGCCCACAGGGCATACCGTGTTGCAGTAGGTGCGGCCGCCCTTGAAGGAAAGGGCTACCACCAGCACCAGCATGGCGATGGCGATGAGGAAGGTGGGCAGGCTCCTGATCCAGACCTCTTTCTCATAGAAGGTATAGCTGCCGGCGCGTTCGCTCAGCCATGCCAGCAGGTTGTTTCCCCATAAATAGACGGGCTGCAGCAGGTTCTGCACCATGCGGCCGTAGGCGCTGTAAGGGGCCAGGAGGGCCACAAAAGCCTGTACGCCGGCAACAAGCGCAATGATGAACAGGGCCCAGATGCCGTAACGGAGCCATTTGAGTTCTTTCTTGAACTTGTACGGCCTTTTGCTGCGGAGGGTTCCCAGGTGGGAGACACCATCCTGGAAAACGCCCAGCGGGCAGATGACGGAACAATAGACGCGGCCAAACAGCAGGGTAAGCACCACCAGAAGGGCGATAACCACGAAGTTCAGGGCCAGCACGGCGGGGAGAAACTGGAGCTTTGCCATCCAGCCCAGCCATCCGTGCAGGGCTCCGGTAAAGTCCAGGAGCAAAAGGGTGATTCCAGCCCAGAACAGTACGGCGAGGATAACTCTAAGTTTTTTAAGCATAGTCCTTTTATTCATTGTTAATATGCAAAGATAATATTTTTCAAAAATATTGCTATATTTGCAACCGCACAAAACTGAGAAATATGTTACCTAAAGCGAAAGAAATCGTAGATGCGGCCGAACTCAAGATGCAGGACGCAGTAGATTACCTCGAGGAGGACCTCAAGAATTACCGGGTGGGAAAAGCCTCTCCGGCCATCCTGAATCCCGTCATGGTAGACTATTACGGTACGGCCACTCCGCTTAACCAGGTTGCATCCGTAACCACGCCGGACGCCAAGACCATCGCCATCCAGCCTTGGGAACGCAATATGATCGGCAAAATCGAAAAGGCCATCCTGGACGCCAACGTAGGGCTTACCCCCTCCAACAACGGTGAAATCATCCGCTGCATGGTGCCCGCCCTCACGGAGGAGCGCCGCAAAGATCTCATCAAGAAGGCGAAGGCCCAGGGTGAAACCACCAAGGTGACCATCCGCAATGCCCGCCGGGACGGAATCGACCTCCTCAAGAAGGCCCAGAAGAACGACGGCCTCTCCGAGGACGGCGAGAAGGAAGGCGAGGTCGAACTCCAGAAAGTCACCGACAAATGGGTGAAGAAGGTGGACGAGGTCATTGCAGCCAAGGAAAAGGATATCCTTACCGTGTAATGAAAAGGGTCGCCATCCAAGGATACAAGGGCTGCTTCCACGAACAAGCAGCCCGTTTATTTTATGACGACCAGTCGCTCCCCATCCTGGAGTGCGACACCTTCGCCGGTCTTTTCTCCGCCTTGGACGAAGGGAAGGCCGATGCGGCCGTAATGGCCATCGAAAACACCGTCTCCGGCGGTCTCATCCATAATTTCGAACTGCTCAGGGAGAGCGGCAGGAAGGTGAAGGGGGAGGTATACATCCGCATCCAGCAGAACCTGATGGCCCTTCCCGGCCAGCGCCTGGAAGACATCCGCGAAGTCCGTACCCACTACATGGCCATCAACCAGACCCGCCCCTTCTTCGTGCACCATGCACCCTGGATCCGGCTTTCCGAATCGGAGGACACGGCCAAGAGCGCGGCCGACCTGGCCGCCTCCCGGGAAAAAGGCGTAGGCGCGGTGGCATCGGCCCTGGCGGCGGAACTCTACGGGCTGGAAATCCTGGCCGAAGGCATCGAAACCTACAAGCAGAATTTCACCCGCTTCCTGGTGCTGGACGATGCACTGGAAGTGCCCGGGGCCGATATCGACAAAGCCTCCCTGTGCTTCACCCTGCCGCACAAGCCGGGTTCGCTGGCCCAGATTCTCACCATCCTGTCGTTCTACGACATGAACCTTACCCGCATCCAGTCGCTCCCCATCCCCGGAAAGGAGTGGCAGTATTTCTTCTATGCCGATATCAAATTCGACAGCCTTCACCGCTACAGGCAGGCGCTTTCCGCCGTGCGCCCGCTCATCGAAGATTTCCAGATTTTAGGCGAATACAAAGCAGCATTATAAAACGAACGATATGATTATCCAACCCGCCAACAGGACCTTGTCGGTCAAAGAGTATTATTTCTCCATCAAGAACAAGGAAATCGCCCGCCTCAATGCGGAGCGCGCCGCCAAAGGACTGGACCCTGTCATCAACCTGGGCATCGGTTCGCCGGACGGTTCTCCCGCTCCGGAGGCCGTGGAGGCTCTTTGCGAGTGTGCCAGGAAAGCTGGTGTGCACGGCTACCAGAGCTATGTGGGCATTCCGGAACTCCGTGACGCCATCGCCGCCTGGTACAGGCGTTGGTACGGCGTAGAGCTGGACCCCGCCTCCGAAATCCAGCCCCTCATGGGCTCCAAGGAGGGCATCCTGCTCCTTTCGCTGGCCTTCCTGAATCCCGGCGACAAGGTGCTGGTCCCGGACCCCGGCTATCCCACTTATACATCGGCCACGCTCATGTGCGAGGCGCAGCTGGTCAAGTACGACCTGGTGGAGGCCGACGGCTGGTATCCGGACTTCGACGCCCTGGAGAAAACGGACCTTTCCGGCGTCAAGCTCATGTGGGCGAACTATCCCAACATGCCTACGGGCGCCCCTGCCCGCCGGGATGTGTTCGAGCATCTGGTGGCTTTCGCCCGCAAGCACCGGATCCTGCTGGTGAACGACAATCCCTACGGCTTTATCCTGAACGAGCCGCAGTCCATCCTGTCTGTCCCCGGCGCCCGTGAAGTGTGCCTGGAGATGAATTCCCTGTCCAAGAGCCACAACATGGCCGGCTGGCGTGTGGGCATGCTCGTAGGCGCGGCCGACGTAATCAAGGAAGTGCTCAAGGTGAAGACCCAGATGGATTCCGGCATGTTCCGGGGCATCCAGGAGGCTGCCGTCGTGGCCTTGAACCAGGGACCCGAATGGTACGGACGGCTGAATGACGAATACCGTGCCCGCCGGGAAGTCGCCTGCCGCATCATGGATGCCATCGGCGCCACCTATGACCGGAATGCCGGCGGCCTGTATGTCTGGGGGAAGGTGGATCCCGCCGCCTTTGAACCGGGTGAGAAATGCGTGGCGGAGCAGATGTCGGACTTCCTCCTGTACAATGCCGGCGTCTTCCTTACGCCGGGGTTCATCTTCGGGAAAAACGGTGCCGGACACGTGCGCATCTCCCTTTGCGCCAACGTTCCCACCCTTACGCGGGCGCTGGAAAAAGTGCAGCTTTGCGTAAAATAAGGTTTTTGTGGTAAGTATTTGAGAATGAGAGATGTAAAGAAAACAGTCGGAATCATAGGCCTGGGCCTGATAGGCGGGTCGATGGCCATCGACCTCAAGCGCCGCGGCTTCGCCTCCAGGGTGCTGGGCGTGGAGCAGGTGCCCCTGAATGCGGAAGCCGCCCTCAAGATAGGCCTTGTGGATGAAGTGGTTCCGTACGAAGAATGCATAGAACGGGCCGATATCATCGTGGTAGCCGTCCCGGTGGGTTCGGCCGTGGGCCTGGTCTGTGACATCCTGGACAAATTCCAGGCGGGAGCAGAGGCCTCTGCCCCCGTCTGGAAAGACAAGATTGTCATCGACGTCTGTTCCACCAAGGAGCAGATCTGCCTGGCTACGCACTATCACTCCTGCCGCAGGCAGTTCGTCTCCACCCACCCCATGGCGGGAACGGAGTACAGCGGCCCCTGGGCTGCCATGCCCGGCCTTTTTGACGGCCGCGCCTGCATCTTCGCCAATTCGGAAGAATCGGCCCCCAAGGCCCTCAGGACCATCGAAGAGATGTACGACGTGCTCAACATGCGGCCGCTTTACATGGTGGCTTCGCAGCATGATGTGCACACGGCCTATGTCTCCCATATCTCCCATGTGACGTCCTTCGCCCTGGCACTGACCGTGCTGGACAAAGAGAAGGACGAGAAGCACATCTTCGACCTGGCCTCCGGCGGCTTCTCCTCCACCGTCCGCCTGGCCAAGTCCAGCGCCGACATGTGGGTCCCCATCCTCACGCAGAACCGCGACAACGTGCTGCACGTGATGGATACGTATATAGAGAAAATGAAGGACTTCCGGGAAGCTGTGGCCGACTTCGACGAAGACCGCATCCGGGAACTCATCTGCGAGGCCAACCGGATCAAAAAGATTATCAGATAATGGCAAACGAACTGGATATCATCCCCGGAACCGGGTGGGGCTTCTTTACCCTGCCCAGGCCAATGTGCATTGCAGGCCCCTGCAGTGCGGAAACTGAAGAACAAGTGATGGAAACGGCCCGCGGACTGGCCGCCTTCGGCATCCACGTATTCCGTGCAGGCATCTGGAAGCCCCGGACGCATCCGGGCAGCTTTGAAGGCGTGGGAACGCCCGGTCTCAAATGGCTGAAGCGCGTGAAGGAAGAGCTGGGCATGAAGATCTGCACCGAGGTGGCCACCGAAAAACACGTGCTGGAATGCATCAAATACGGCGTGGACATGGTGTGGGTGGGCGCCCGCACATCGGCCAATCCCTTCCTGATGCAGGAAATTGCCGATGCCCTCAGCGGCACCGACATGCCCGTGCTGGTGAAGAACCCCGTGAATCCGGACCTGGACCTGTGGATTGGCGCCCTGGAGCGTCTGAACCGCGCCGGCATCCGGAAGCTGGGCGTCATCCACCGCGGCTTTTCCACCTCGGCCCCCATCGCCTACCGGAACGACCCGGGCTGGAAAATCGCCATCGAGCTCCGTACCCGCTACCCGCAGCTCGCTTTCTTTGCCGATCCCTCCCACATGGCGGGGGACCGCAAATACCTGCAGGAACTCTCCCAGCGGGCGATGGACCTGGGCCTGGACGGCCTGATGGTGGAGTCCCACTGCGACCCTTCCTGCGCCCTGAGCGACGCTAAACAGCAGCTCACCCCGGCCGCCCTGCAGCAGCTGCTGGAGAGCCTGGTGATCCGCGAAAACACCTCCGACAACGAGGCCTACCGGGAGGGTATCGACGCCCTCCGCGCCCGGATTGACGTGCTGGACGAGAACCTCCTCAAGCTCCTGCGCGACCGGATGGATGTGAGCCAAAAGATAGGCCAGTACAAGAAAGACCACAACGTGGCCATCCTCCAGGCGGGCCGGTGGGAGCAGCTCCTCTCCGACATGGTGCGGAAAGGGGCGGAGTACGGCCTCTCGGAAGCCTCGGTGCGGGCCATCATGACGGCCATCCACGACGAAAGCGTCCGGGTGCAGAACGAAGTACTGGAGCAATGATTTCTTTTTGGGACGATAGTGACCGGGATTGTACGGAATCGGCCTTCGTTCTTGGAATTATTGACTAAACTTGCAGCAACAAACCAAACCCATATGAAAAAGACACTGTTTTCCATTGCCATCCTCGCCGCGGTGCTGACGGGATGCGCACAGCAGGACAAGACCATCGTCAAAGTGGAAGGTGGTCAGGTACAGGGGGTGGAAACCTCCATCGAAGGCGTTTATGTTTACAAGGGCATCCCGTATGCCGCCGCTCCGGTGGGAGACCTCCGCTGGAAGGCTCCGCAGCCGGTAACGCCGTGGGAAGGGGTGAAAGTGGCCGATACCTTCGGCGCCCCCTGCCTGCAGGACGCCCATGCTCCCGGCAATCCCTATACCAGCGAGTTCTTCTTCGAAGGCGACCCTGAATTCAGCGAGGACTGCCTGTACCTGAACGTGTGGACCAAGGCTCCCGGCGAGCCCGGAAAGAAGTTGCCCGTGGCCCTGTGGGTCCATGGCGGCGGCTACACCGCCGGCTGGGGATGGGAACCTGAAATGGACGGTAAAGTGTGGGCGTCCAAGGACGTGGTGCTGGTCACCTTCAACTACCGCCTGGGCGTGTTCGGCTTCCTGGCCCATCCACTGCTGAGCGCCGAGAATGAGCACGGCGTTTCCGGCAACTACGGCCTCCTGGACCAGATCGCCGCCGTGAAGTGGGTCCACGACAACATCGCCGCTTTCGGCGGAGACCCGGACAATATCACCGTCTTCGGCCAGAGCGCCGGCGCCGGCAGCGTGAAGAACCTGGTGAGCTCGCCGCTCACCGGCAACCTGATCAAGAAGGCCATCATCCAGAGCGGCGGCGGTGTCTCCGACCGTCCCATGCTGCAGGCTACCGGCCTGGAGCAGATCGCCGAGGCCAACAAGGCCATCTTCGACTGGGCAGGTTACGATACGCTGGAGAAGATGCGGGCGGCGTCGGCCCAGGATATCTTCGCCATCAACACCCGTTATCGTCAGGAAACCGGCCAGTGGGGCGGCATCAGCACCTCTCCCATCGTGGACGGTTACGTGAGCCCCAAGAGCTTTGACGATGCCGCACGGGAAGGCTCCATCAAGGACATCCCTTACATGATCGGCTATACGCTGGACGATATGGGCATGCTGGCCCAGGGTATCGATGCTTTCTGCGCCCTGCGCAACGCCGCCGGAAAGCCCGTGTATGCCTATCAGTTCGCCCGTCCGCTCCCGGACACCGATCCCGCCACCCACGGCATGAAGGGTGCCTTCCACTCCTCCGAGCTCTGGTACACCTTCAACTCCCTGTACCGCAGCGACCGTCCCTTCACCGAGGCCGACAAGGTCCTGGCCGACCACATGAGCACCTGCTGGACCAACTTCGTAAAGACCGGCAACCCCGGCGAAGGCTGGACTGCCTACACCCAGGCAAGCCCGGACTACATGGTGTTCAAACTCTCCGAAGACGGCCTCTCCGATGCCTCCGCCATGGGCAAGCCCATCTACAAGGAACCCGAAGACTTCATGGCTATGATGCGCACGGCCGCCGCTGCCTCCAACCAGTAGTAAGCGTGAAATTTTTGCAGAAAAATACCTGCACATGAAACGACTGCTGTCCCTATTGCTTGCCGGCTGCCTGGCGCTGCCCGGCCTGGCCCAGACCCTGCTGCTGTATCAGGAGAATCCGGCCGAAAACACGGAAGAGGTCACCTACGATGCTTCCGGCGAGGTGTCCCAGTACCGGAAAGTGAATACGCCGTCCCTGACGGTGAGCCTTCCGGAGACCGGCAAGGCCGACGGATCGGCCATTCTCATCTTCCCCGGCGGCGCCCTGGTGTCCCTGTCCTGGGATACGGAGTTCCGGCAGATTGCCGCCTGGCTCAACGAGCGGGGCGTGGCGGCCATCGGCGTGAAGTACCGCCTCCGCAGCGGTTTCCCCACCATGCCGCGGCGGGAACCATCGGCCGGCCCAACGCAGCAGTCCGACAAGTTCCTGATGATGCAGGGGCAGATTTACGATTTCACGGAGCTTCACAGCGCCAACACCAGCCCTTCCGAGCCGGACCCTTCCGACAGATCCACCGACAATGCCGCTG
Source organism: Bacteroidales bacterium (assembly GCA_017471085.1). Next base: position 12,387 of record JAFUWW010000011.1, read on the forward strand.
CCGATGCCCTTCGCGCCATGGAGCTGGTGAAAGCCCATGCCGATGAGTGGGGAATAGACCCTTCCCGGATTGGTTGGATGGGCTTTTCGGCCGGCGGCGGCGTGGCCCTGGCGGCCCTGATGAAAGCCCGCCCGGAAGAGATGCCCGCCTTCCTCTGCTCCGTTTATGGCCCTTCGCTGGTGGATATCACCGTGCCTGAAAACGCTCCCAAACTGTATGTGGCTGTCCACGCCGACCATCCCAACGTAGCTGCCGGCTGCATGGCCCTTTTCATGGAATGGAAAAAGGCCGGGGCCGATGCCGAAATCCACGTTTACGATGCCGTCACGGGCGGCTTCTTCGGCGGCATGGGCCAGAACGCCGTGCAGAACCCCACTCCGGAGGGGTACTGGCTCCACACCTTCTACAGCTGGATGGCCGCCAACGGGTTCGCCCGCCCCTGAGCAGCCCTCACCGGGCCGCCCACCTGCTGGGCTTTGAGTACGTCCATCACTTCAACCGGGTCTTCAAGAAGGTGACCGGAATCACTCCGGGCGAATATTTGGGGAGATAAAAGAAAAATGCTTAAATTTGTAAGATATAATTCGTAATCTCTCTATGGAAAGAAAAATCAATACCATCGGCGTCCTCACTTCCGGGGGCGATGCACCCGGCATGAATGCGGCCATCCGCGCCATTACCCGTACCGCCCGTTTTCACAGTATGAACGTGGTGGGCGTGATGCGGGGCTATCAGGGCCTCATCGACGGGGAGTTCGTGAAATTCACCTCTTCCTCCGTGTCCAACACCATCCAGCGCGGCGGAACCATCCTCAAGACCGCCCGCAGCAAGGCTTTCATGGAGGCCGAAGGCCGGAAGAAGGCCTACGAGAACATGGTGGCGGCCGGGATAGACGCCCTGGTGGTCATCGGCGGAAACGGCTCGCTTACAGGTGCGCAGCTCTTCGCCCGGGAGTATGACATCCCCATCATCGGCCTGCCGGGCACCATAGACAACGACCTTTACGGGACAGACTCCACCATCGGCTACGACTCTGCCCTGAACACCATCGTGGAATGTGTGGACAAGATCCGGGATACCGCCAACAGCCACGACCGCATCTTCTTCATCGAAGTGATGGGCCGTGACGCGGGCTTTCTGGCCCAGAACAGCGCCATCGCTTCCGGGGCTGAGGCCGCCATCATTCCGGAAAGTGCCACCGACGTGGACCAGCTGGCCGAATTCATCGAGCGGGGCAAGCGCAAGAGCAAGAACAGCGCCATCGTGCTGGTGTCGGAAGCCCAGAAAGACGGCGTAGGCGGAGCCCTTTATTATGCCGACCGTATCAAGAAAGAGTATCCCCAGTTCGACGCCCGCGTCACAATCCTGGGTCACCTGCAGCGGGGCGGAAAGCCCAGCGCCTACGACCGGATCCTGGCCTCCCGTATGGGGTACGCCGCCATCGAGGCCCTGCTGGAGGGCCAGCGGAATGTGATGATCGGCATTAAAAACGACGAAATCGTTTACGTGCCCATCTCCCGGGCCGTGAAGATGAACAAGCCCATCAACCAGGAGCTGATCGCCGTACTCAACGTGCTTTCCATGTAGGCCATGATCTATCGCGCAATTCTGGCCATCAGGCATTTCCTCTACGACAAGGGCTGGAAAAAATCCATCCAGGCCGATATCCCCGCCATCTGCGTCGGCAACATCACCGTGGGCGGGACCGGCAAGACTCCGCATACGGAGATGGTGCTCCGGAAGCTGCTCGGAAGCGACGACTGGGCCTACAGCAACATCGCTGTCCTCTCCCGCGGCTACAAACGCAAGTCCAAGGGCTTCCAGAAGGTGCCCCGGGAAGGAACGGCCCTGCTTTATGGCGACGAGCCCCTGCAGATGGCCCGGAAGTTCCCTGCCGTCACCGTGGCGGTGGACAAGAACCGTGTGGAGGGCCTCCGTTTCCTCACGCACCCCGAAGAGCTGGAAAGCGCCAAAAAAGCCCGCCGCTGCCTCGACAAGAACGTGCCCAAGGCCGATCTGGTGGTACTGGACGATGCCCTTCAGTACCGGAAACTCCGTCCGCACCTGAACATCGTCCTGGTGGATTACAACCGGCCGGTACACAAGGACCACCTGCTGCCCTGGGGCCGGCTCCGGGACCTGAAAAGCCGCCTGAAGGTGGCGCAGATGGTGATTGTCACCAAATGTCCGGCCTATGTCGACGACTGGGAGCGGGGCAAATGGCGGAAATACCTCCGCCTCAGGGAAGACCAGAAGCTTTTCTTCACCACCTTCACATACGGGTCGATGGAGCCCGTATTTCCGGAAGGAGACCCCCGTTACACCTACTCCAAGCGCCTGGTGCTGTTCACCGGCATCGCCAACGACGCCCCCCTCAGGAGCTATCTCTCGGATACGTACAAAATTGTCCGCCGGATAGGCTTCCCGGACCATCACAAATACACCCGGGCCGATATCCGCTCGCTCGTGGGCGCCGTGAAGGAATTCCCCACCGCCTGCCTGGTGACCACGGAGAAGGACGCACAGCGCATCGTGGACGTGAAAAAGGTCCCGGAAGAGCTTCAGAAGCGTATTTTTATGATTCCTGTCCAGGCTTCCTTCCTTACGCCGGAGGAAGAATCGGCCTTTGAGGCCTGTCTGTTGGAAAACCTGCGAAAAGTTACAAATACCCAAGAAATATGAGAAACCTGAGCCTTGCCTGTGCAGCCGTTGCGGCTGCCATGGCCGTTTCCTGCGGCCAAAACGTCAAGAAAGCCTTTGACGGACCCGCCTATCTGGACGAATCCCGTCCGCTGGAAGAGCGCGTAGAGGATGCCCTCTCCAGGATGACGACAGAAGAAAAAGTGGCCCTCACCCACGCCCAGTCCAAATTCAGCAGCGCCGGCGTGCCTCGCCTGGGCATTCCGGAAGTCTGGTGTACGGACGGTCCCCACGGCATCCGGGCCGAAGTGCTCTGGGACGAATGGGACCAGGCCGGCTGGACCAGCGATTCCTGCACCGCCTTCCCGGCCCTCACCGCCCTGGCCGCTTCCTGGGACCCTTCCCTGGCCGGCCTGTACGGAACGGTGATTGGCGAGGAGGCCCGCTACCGCAAGAAAGACGTGCTGCTGGGGCCCGGCGTGAATATCTACCGCACCCCGCTCAATGGCCGTAATTTCGAGTATATGGGCGAAGATCCCTATCTGTCCAGCCGCATGGTCGTCCCCTACGTGCAGGGCGTCCAGAGCAACGATGTGGCCGCCTGCGTGAAGCACTATGCGCTGAACAACCAGGAAACGGCCCGCTTCTTTACCAATGTCACGGTGGATGACCGCACCCTGTACGAGATTTACCTGCCGGCCTTCAAAGCGGCGGTGGACGGCGGCGCCTGGGCCATCATGGGCTCCTACAACCTGTACAAGGGCCAGTGGAACTGCCACAACCAGTATCTGCTGAACGACATCCTCAAAGGCGAATGGGGCTTCGACGGGGTGGTCATCAGCGACTGGGGCGGCGTGCACGACACCGACCAGGCCATCCGGAACGGCCTGGATATGGAGTTCGGTTCCTGGACCAACGGCCTCACGATGGGCAAGACCAATGCCTACGACTCCTATTTCCTGGCTACCCCTTATCTGGAGCGCATCCGCAGCGGGAAGGTGGGCACCACCGAGCTGGACGACAAGGCCCGCCGGATCCTTCGCCTGATTTTCCGCACCAGCATGAGTCCGGAGCATAAGACAGGCAAGTTCACCTCGCCGGAGCACTATGCCGCCGCCCGCAAGATCGGGGCCGAGGGCATCGTCCTGCTCAAGAACGAAGGCGGTATCCTGCCGCTGAAGGGGGCGAAGAAAATCCTGGTGGTGGGCGAAAACGCCATCAAGATGATGACCGTGGGCGGAGGCTCCTCCTCCCTGAAGGCCCAGCACGAAGTATCTCCGCTGGACGGTCTCCGCGAGGCCCTTCCCGGCGTGGAGGTGGTCTACGAGCGCGGTTACGTGGGTGACGCCGGCGGCGAGTACAACGGTGTGACCACCGGTCAGGACCTCTCCGACAAACGCTCCGCCGCCCAGCTCATCGCCGATGCCGTGAAAGCCGCCCAGGGGGCCGATTACGTCATCTACATCGGCGGCCTCAACAAGAGCGACTATCAGGATGCAGAGGGCAACGACCGCCAGCAGTATGGCCTGCCTTACGGCCAGGATGCCGTGATCGAGGCACTGGCCGCCGCCAATCCCAGACTGGTGGTGGTGAACATCTCCGGCAACGCCGTGGCCATGCCCTGGGCCTCCAGGGTCCCTGCCATCGTCCAGGACTGGTACCTGGGCAGCGAGGCCGGCCATTCCCTCGCCGATGTGCTCACCGGCGCCGTAAATCCCTCCGGCAAGCTTCCGTTCACCTTCCCGGTGGCCCTGGAAGACGGCCCGGTCAAGACGCCGGAGCAGTTCCCCGGCCTTCCCGGCGACAAGAAGTGGGAAAGCAGCTTCGGCTCCGTCCCCATCCTGGAAGAGACGTATTCCGAGGGCATTTACGTGGGCTACCGCTGGTATGAGGCCAAGGAGGTGACTCCGCTGTTCCCGTTCGGCTACGGCCTCAGCTACACCACCTTCGCCTATGGCGAGCCCAAGGTGTCCAAGACCGTTACCACCGACGGTGCCGTAACCGTAAGCGTTCCCGTAACCAACACCGGTTCCGTGGCCGGCGCCGAGGTGGTGCAGTTCTATGTCTCCGATCCGGAGTCTTCCGTCGACCGTCCCGTGAAGGAACTCAAGGGCTTCGACAAGGTGTTCCTGCAGCCCGGTGAAACCAAGACCGTATCCGTGCAGCTGACCCGGGAGTCGCTCAGCTACTTTGATGCAGGCAAACATGCCTGGGTGGCCGAACCCGGCCGCTTCGATGTGCTGGTAGGCGCCTCTTCGGCCGACATCCGCGGTACCGTAAGCTTTGAACTGAAGTGAAAATCGGTCCGATAGACCTTGGCGAGCGTCCGGTCACATTGGCTCCGATGGAGGATGTGACCGACGCTTCTTTCCGCATCCTTTGCAGGGAGGCGGGCGCCGCCATGGTCACCACGGAATTCGTGAGCTCCGACGGTCTGGTGCGGGATGTGGGCAAGACCATCGCCAAAATGCATACCCTGGAGGAGGAGGCGCCGGTGGCCGTCCAGATCTACGGCAGTCTGCCGGAAGCCATGGTGGACGCCGCCAGAATGGCCGCCAATGCCGCCGAACTGGCCGGAGGGCACGGAGCCGACATCGTCGACATCAATTTCGGCTGCCCGGTGTCCAAGATCGCCGGCAGGGGAGCGGGGAGCGGCATGATGCGCGAGCCCGACAAGATGGTGGCCATCACCAAGGCCATCGTGGAGGCTGTTCCCCGGAAACCCGTCACCGTGAAAACCCGCCTGGGCTGGGACGATGGCTCCAAAATCATCGTGGAACTGGCTGAGAGGCTGCAGGACGTGGGCATATCGGCCCTTACCATCCATGGACGCACCCGCTGCCAGATGTACAAGAGGGAGGCCGACTGGACCTTGATCGGCGAGGTGAAGAACAACCCCCGGATGCATATTCCCATCATCGGCAACGGCGACATCAACTCCGCCGCCAAGGCGTTGGAGGCCTTTGAACGCTATGGGGTCGACGGAATCATGGTGGGCCGGGCTTCCTTCGGCCATCCGTGGATCTTCACGGAAATCCGGAACCTGCTGGATAAGGGCGAGGAACTTCCGCCCATGAGCGTCCGAGACCGTGTCGCCCTGGCCAAACGCCATTTTCAGCTGTCCCTGGACCTGAAGGGCCCCGTGACGGGCGTGTACGAAATGCGCCGCCACCTCAGCTGCTACTTCAAGGGACTGAGGGATTTCAAGGACACCCGCATCAAGCTGGTCACCTCCAAAGACCCCGCCGAAATCATCGCCACCCTGGACTATGTGGCGGAGCGCTGGGGCGGGGAGTCCCCGGCCGTGGAAGGGGTGTACGGGCTGTAAAGACCGATTTTTGAAAGCATTTGGACTATGCCGGGCACCCTTGCAGCAGGGTATTTGCTATTTTTGCCTTGCACCAAACGCCAATGATATGAAAAAGATTGTTTCCCTGATTTTTGCCGCCCTGTTTTTGGGCGCTGTCGCTGCCCAGGCTCAGAAGATTGAGGCTGTGAGCGAATCGCAGTACTGCATTACCTCCGGAGACATGTCCCTGACGGTAGATGCCGCCCGCGGCGGAAAAATACTCTCGTTCAAGTATAAAGACAAGGAGGTCCTTTCCCAGACCCGCTTCCCGAACTCCTTCGGCAGCACCTTCTGGACTTCCCCGCAGGCCCAGTGGAACTGGCCGCCCGTGCCCGAGTACGACAGCAAGCCTTACAAGGCCAATCTGAGCGGCGATGTCCTGGTACTCACCGGAGAGAAGTCCGAGCGCTTCGGCTATCGGATCGGCAAGAAGTTCCATGTGTGCCCCAATGACGGCGCCATCGTGATTACCTACACCATTTTCAACGAGTCCGGGGAAACCCGCCAGGTGGCGCCCTGGGAGATCTCCCGCGTCCCCAACGGCGGTGTGCTGTTCTTTGACGCCCCGGCCGTGGAGCCCGGCAACAACATGGCCCTCATTCCTTTCCAGTTCCGGGATGGTGCCGCCTGGTACGTAATGGACGAGGCTGGAGAAAACCGCAAGATCAATGCGAACGGCAAAGGCTGGCTGGCATTCAGCTCCGGCGGCGTGCTGTTTGTGAAGAAGTTCCCGGACCTGGCCGACGGTGAGGCCGCCCCCGCCGAGGCCGAGATCCAGGTCTATGTGAACACGGGCAAAACCTTTGTGGAGATAGAGGAGCAGGGCGCCTATACCACCCTGGCCCCCGGCGAGAAGCTGGACTGGACCGTCCGCTGGTATCTGCTGCCGCAGCCCGGCCCGGATGTCCCTTCCGCCGAGCTGTTGAAGTTGGCTCTTGGTGGAGCTTAACCGCCTTTGTATCAAGCAGTTCATGGTTCTCCTGTGTGTCTGGCGGCGCACAGGAGAACCTGTTATTGTGCTGACTGCCAGGTAGTTAACCTCCACTGCTTGTGTCTTTACGGGAAAATATGTGCTTCCATTCTTAAATATTGCCGTGTTGCAGCCGCAATCGGTCTCTCAGGGCAGTCTAGCCTGCGACATGGCCATGGTTTAAGCCGCAGACCTGGTTTTCCCGTCCATGTTGCAAGTGAAATCGGCCTTGTAGGGCATTACAGCCTGCAACATGGCCGATTCGGAAGCCCGTATCACGTGATTCTTCAGACCAGCGTATCTTAAATGGAACATGCAGGGAACAACTGCTTACACGTTTTCGGCCATTTTTGCGTAATATGCCGTGTCGGGGACCAAGTGTACTGCATCAAGCCCATGTGAGCTTGGCCTTGGTATTTGTATTTCGTCCGAATTGTTCTAACTATGCAGTAGAAGCCTATGGTAATCCATAAGGCTAACATAATGCTAAGTTTTGCTTAGAAATTTTGTTTAGGGTACACGCTTAATCCGGAAAATTAATCAGTAGCCCCTACACAGGATTCTCTATGCCGCCTCTATAGGGTGGCATAGAAAGTCAACTGGTGGATGCTACTACGGCCGTTCCGGAGCCTGCGTGTAACTATCGGTGGCTTTCTTTTGTCACCCTTTTTATTTAGAGACGGCATAGGCTGCCGGACATGATATAATATCAATTAATATGCTGAACAAGTTAGCTCAGATTTGTTTTTGTTGTGTCTTACTGCTGACAGGTTACACCGGTTTTGCCCCGCGCTGGGAGGCATTTACGGACATCGGCTTTTTCGGTGCCCGTTATGCCGACGCTTATGGCTGGTATCCGCTGCTGGGCTTTAATCCCCAAAGTGCCGTGGTGGGAATTACCTACAGGTTCCGATAAAAGAGTTGCCATGCAAGAAATGCCGGAGATGGGTATTTATTAAGTAACAAACATATCTCTCGAGGATAAATAAAGAAGGTAATGATGAAAAAAAGAGCATTTCTAATCCTTTGTAGCATCCTGCTTCTGGCTGCTCACACCGGTTTCGCCCAGGAGCAGGGGGCTCGGAAAAAGCTGGAGCACAACATCCGGCTGGGGACGGGCGTACATTTTGAGACCGGGAGTAACGCCAAATCTTTCCATAATGTGGGGCCATCCTTTCAGCTGTCCTATGGAATGGACGTGTCCCTGTCCGACAAGTGGTCGCTGATGCCCGGTGTGGGGTTTCGCGGCTGTTTCCCTATCCAGTCGTTCCTTTTCAAAGGAGGAGATTTTGACGGAATGGCCTATGCCGATGTGTCCCTGTCCCTTCGGTATCACAAGCCCGCGTCCAATGTGATATTCGGACTGGCCCCGGTTGTGTCTTATATGGTTGTTCCCGACACTTATTATGTAGATGCGGATCCGTCAGACCCGCTGAACGGAAAAGAGACCTTCAACCTGGCCGACTTTGGGATCCGGCCATCAATGACCTTCCGCCACGGCCGGCATTTCCAGTGGGGCATGGAGGCCCATATCGGCGTACTCAATTCCATGAGGCAGTATCCTGAGTACAACCGTACCGGGGTCATCAGCGTGCACCATGTGATGCTTTTCTGCGGCTGGCATTTCTGATTTTCTTTGTTTTATGGCAAAAAATTCGTACCTTTGCGGTCCCTCTGATTATGGGGGGATCGCATTTTTTATGTTAAACCATTAATAATCAAGACAGTGGACACACTTAGCTACAAGACAGTATCGCTTAACAAAGCTACTGTGAACAAGGAGTGGCTCGTCATTGATGCAACCGACCTCGTGCTCGGTCGCCTGGCTTCCCGCGTCGCCCTCGTGCTCCGCGGCAAGAACAAGCCCGGCTACACCCCGCATGTGGACTGTGGTGACAACGTGATCATCGTAAACGCCGACAAGATCCGTCTTACCGGCAAGAAGATGACCGACCGCGTCTATGTCCGTTACACCGGTTATCCGGGCGGCCAGCGCTTCACCACCCCGCGTGAGATCCTTGCAACAAGACCCGCCGAACTCATCCGCCGGTCTGTTCGGGGCATGCTCCCCAAGACCCGTCTTGGTGACAAGCTCATCAATAACCTGTATGTTTACGCAGGTCCCGAGCATCCTCACCAGGCCCAGAATCCTAAACAAATTAAGTTTAACGAAATCTAAACAGAGCACATGGAACAGAAACACGCCCTTGGAAGACGTAAATCAGCTGTCGCTCGTGTTTATGTAGCTGCCGGCACGGGCAAGTTCGTTATCAACGACCGCCCCATGGAAGAGTACTTCAAGGAGGGAACCCTCCAGTACATCGCCAACCAGGCCCTCGAGGTCACCGGCACTGCAGGTCAGTTTGACATCAAGGTAACCCTCGTGGGAGGTGGTACCAAAGGTCAGGCAGAAGCCGTTCGTCTCGGAATCGCCCGCGCCCTGTGCGAGGTGGACAAAGAGGCCTACCGCTCCACGCTGAAGGCCGCCGGCTTCCTCACCCGCGACGCCCGCGAAGTCGAGCGTAAGAAGCCTGGTCAGCCTGGCGCACGTCGTCGCTTCCAGTTCAGCAAGCGTTAATCGCCCGAACCGGATTACGTCAGCACAGCTTCGGTGTTCATCAAATCCTGAGATCCCGGTGAGGATGCGAATCTTCCCGAGCTACAATACGGATTGCCGGGCTGCGAAAAAATTTCGGAGACCAAACAGCGTTTGCTACTCCGGATTGATGAAAGAGTTAAAAACAAAGACAAAAACAAACCCATGTCTAGAACAAATTTCGAACAGTTGCTTGATGCAGGCGCACACTTCGGACATCTTGCCCGCAAGTGGAACCCTAAGATGGCTCCGTATATCTTCATCGAGAGGAACGGAATCCACATCATCGACCTGCACAAGACCGTCGTCAAGATCGACGAGGCGGCAGAGGTCCTCAAGGATATGGCCCGCAGCGGCCGCAAGGTCCTCTTCGTTGCCACCAAGAAACAGGCAAAGGACGTCGTGGCAGAGAAAGCCGCTTCCGTCAATATGCCTTCCGTGACCGAGCGCTGGCCGGGCGGTATGCTTACCAACTTCCCCACCATCCGCAAGGCCGTCAAGAAAATGAATACCATCGACAAGATGAAGGAAGATGGCACCTTCGAGAAACTCGCCAAGCGTGAGCGCCTCCAGGTGGAGCGTCAGCGTGCCAAGCTGGAGAAGAACCTCGGTTCCATCCGCGACATGTCCCGCCTTCCTTCCGCTCTCTTCGTAGTGGACGTACAGAAAGAGGCCAACGCCGTGAAGGAAGCCGCCCGTCTGAACATCCCGGTTATCGCTATGGTTGACACATGCTGCGATCCCACTCCTATTGATTACGTGATTCCGGCAAACGACGACGCTACGAAGTCTATCGAGCTCATCATGGACGTGATGTGCAAGGCCATCGAAGAAGGCCTGAACGAGCGCAAGCTGGAGAAGGAGAAGGAAGCCGATCCCGCCGAGGTTGAGGCCGCCCCTGCCGCTCCCGCCAAGAAGCTCCGTTCCCGTCGCGCCTCCAAGGTGGAGGACGCCTCCGCCGAGGAAGCCGCTCCGGCTGCAGAAGAAGCTCCCGCACAAGAGTAATAACCGTTTAAAAAGCAAGTAATTATGGCTGTCTCTTTAGCAGATATCAAGAAACTGCGCGACATGACCAGCGCCGGCATGATGGATTGCAAGAAGGCCCTCGAAGAAGCCGCCGGCGATTTCAAACGTGCCGTTGAAATCCTTCGCGAGAAGGGTAAGTCCACCCTCGCCAAGCGTGGTGACAACGAGACCACCCAGGGTGCCGTTCTCAGCCGTATCAACGGCGGAAAGGCCATCCTCGTGTGCCTGGGCTGCGAAACCGACTTCGTGGCTGCCACGCCCGATTTCAAAACCCTCGCCGCTTCCATCGCCGATGCAGCTATCGCCGAATTCCCCGCTGACCTGGAGGCCCTCAAGGCTGTAAAGGCCGCCGACGGTTACACCCTGGACGAGAACATCACCAACCAGGCCGGCAAGACCGGTGAAAAGCACGTCCTCGCATACTATGGCGCCCTCGAGGCCCCGTTCGTATCCGAATATGTGCACTTCAACGGCAAGCTGGGTGCCATCGTCGCTTTCAGCAAGGTGGTTCCGAACGATATCGCCCGCGGTATCGCCATGCAGGTGGCTTCCATGAACCCTGTGGCCGTAGACGCCGCCTCCGTCCCTGCAGAGGTGCTGGAGTCCGAGCGCACCGTCGCCATCCAGAAGACCAAGGACGAGCAGGTTCAGAAGGCTGTTGACGCCGCCCTCAAGAAGGTTGGCATCAACCCGGCCCACGTGGACAGCGAAGACCACATCGAGTCCAACACCGCCAAGGGTTGGCTTACTCCGGAACAGGCCCAGCAGGCCCGCGAGATCATCGCCAAGGTAGGTGCCGAGAAGGCCGCCTCCCTCCCCGAGCAGATGATCATGGGTATCGTGAACGGCCGTATCCAGAAGTTCCTGAAGGAGAACACCCTGATGGAGCAAGAGTATCAGCTTTCCGACGACAAGCTCACCGTGGCCGCCGCTCTCAAGGCCGTGGATCCGGAAGCCAAGGTCGTCGCCTTCAAGCGTTTCTCCCTGGCCGACTAATTCCAGTCGAATAATGCAAAAAAAAGGGCCGAGATTCTCGGTCCTTTTTTGGTGCCCATTGTCTTCGACTTACGGGGGATGAATCCGTTTGCTTCTTATCAAGAAATGATATAACTTTGCAAAAAGTGATATCATTATGGAAACCGCAAGAGTCAGCACCATCATTCGGCTTCGTCCGGGAATCATGGCCCAGGCAAAGCGCAGGGCCAAGCAGAAGAACCTGTCTTTCAACGCTTATGTAGAAGAAGTTTTGGACCGGGCATCCCGGGTGGAATGGCCCGTTCTGCCGCCGGACTTCCAAGTATCGGAAGAAGTCCGCAGCTTTCAGATAATGGATTGGAAAGAGCCCACAAAAGAGGAGCTGGAAGCCGATCCAAAACTTGCACATATATGGGAGGAACTCAGCCATGAGGATTAAAGCATACCTGGATACTAATGTGTTGATTGACGTCCTCGCCGGCATAAGACCGTCCTCGCCGGCTTCCATACTAATTATAGAAGCCGTGAAAAAGCATCTGATAGAAGTCGCCATCTCAACCCAGAGCATCCTTGACACCGCCTATTCTCTACGCGGCCAAAGCCAGCGGGGTGAATTCTGCCGATTTACTGAGTGGATGCTGAATCATTTCAACGTGGACTACATCAACACCTTTGACGTCAAGTTTGCAATTAGGGAGAATTCCGGTGACTTTGAAGACGACGTCCAGGTGTCCCGCGCCCTGGGCACCTGTTGTGATGTCTTCGTTACAAGCGACAAAAAACTGCGCAGACGCTACGACGGAAAATACGAACTCCTCCAGTTCATGAGTCCGGAGGAGTTCGTGTGCAAACTGAAAGGAGAGGCTATTCCGTCACAAAGCTGAAGAACACGTCAATCTCCTTCTTTTCACCGAGACGGGCGATGTAGGCCATGTTGCCCAGGTCGTCTGACAGGGCGTCCGGCACACGCTCGCACATGCTCATGACGGCACCGTAGCGCTCCATCACTTCCTGGTGGGAGTGCTTGTAGGGTTTACCGTCCCGGCGGCTGGCGTAAGCGCAGTAGTACTGCTCGCCCTGGGATTTGCGGCACTCGTCAAAAGCGACCATGTCTGCCCATATCTGGAACACGTCCGTGGAGTGGGCGAAGTTCATCATGTCGGGGGTATAGCCTCCCGGCGGGCGCATGTTCACTTCCAGGCCCACATAGTCCCCTTTCTTGCCCAGGCCTTCGCGGTCGCGGTCCAGCTGGAAGAACTCCAGATGCACGAAGCGGCTCTTGATGCCGAAGGCTTTCACCGTCCGGCGGCCGATGGCGGCAAGTTTGGCGGGCACGGTCTTGTTGGTCCAGTAGCACGTGTCCAGGTTGTTGTGCACAATCTCCATGATGGGCGTAGGGAAAACCGTATTGTTCTCGAAGATGGGTTCCCCCTGGGCGTTGTAAATGGCGTCGTAGCTCACCAGAAGGCCGGTAATGAATTCCTCTATCACATACAAGCCGAAGTTGGCGGGATGGGCGGCGAACCAGTCTTCCAGCTCCTTGCCGTCGTGGATTTTGGTGGTGCCGGAAGCGCCCATGCCGCTGTCCGGCTTGGCGATGACGGGGTAACCCGTCTTTTTCACGAAGGCTTTCACCTTGGCAAGCCCTTCCGCGCCTTTGATCTGCCGGGCGGTGGGAATGCCGCCCAGGGCGTAGTATTTCTTCATCTCGGATTTATTCCGGATAGAGGCGATCTGGTCGTTCTTGATGCCGGTGGTCACGTTGAAGTCTGTGCGCAGGCGGGCGTCCTGCTCCAGCCAATACTCGTTGTTGGATTCAATCCAGTCGATTCTGCCCCATTTATGGGCGAACCAGGCCACGGCCCGGTACACCTCTTCATAGTTCTCCAGGTTGTGTACCTGGTAATAGTCCGAGATGCTGCTGCGCAGCTCCTGGGGAAGGTTCCAGTAGCCTGTGTCGGCAATGGCCAGCACATTGACGCCGTTGCGCTTGGCGCCGTCGCAGAAATGCCAGTAAGTCTGCGGGAAGTGGGGAGAGATAAATACTAAGTTCATAAAAGTGTAAGATTGTTCTTCGTTGCAAAGGTGACGCATGCCGCCGCCGGTGATTTCCCAGGCCTGGCCGCGGAGTTCGCTTCGGCCGCCACGGACTACGATATATCCCCCGTCCGGAAAGGTGTAGAAGCGGTGTCCGAAACTGTCGGGGAAGGCGATGTCTTCGAACAGCCGGAGCCCGTCCACGGTAGCATACCGCACCTGAGCATAATGGGGAATGAGGTTGATGTCCGTGAGGCCCAGTCCCTTGAGCCAGCGCTTATATTCCGGGTCCGTGGCTTCTCCGGGCAGCTCCGGATGGGAGTACACATCCGCCGCGCAGTTCATGCTGCCGGCGCTGCAGCCCATGACCACGCCCGTAAAGCCTTGAAGCAGTCCTTTCAGGCCGATTTCGTGGATGAAGCGGTTCTGGGTGGGCACGTGCCCGCCGCAGAGGATAATCCAGTGGGCCCGCTTCACCAGGGCGGCTGCCTCGGCGGCATTCCGCCTCTCCAGCATCACAATTTCCTGCGTGCCGATACCGGAGTTGTGGATGCACGCGCTCATGCCGTTGCGCACGGACTCGGTAAAGCCGGCATCGTCGGGGGCGGCGCTCACCAGCAGCACCCGGGGCGGTTTTCCGCCCGTAACGGCGGCGAGGGATGCTTTGACATCGGCCAGGAAGCCGTTGTCCTCCGTAAAATGGTCCTCCCCGTAGCGCGTGGGACTGCCGGTTAGAAATAGCGTCATAACGGGTACAAAGATAACGATTTTACCCGGAAAACCGCTTTATTTGCCATGCCGGTATTCGGAGGGAGACATGCCGGTGTGGCTCCTGAAGAACTTGTTGAAGACGCTGGCACTGGGAAAATGCAGTTTGTAAACGATATCTTTGATGCTGTCGCCGGAGTAGCGAAGAAGATTCTTGGCTTCCAGGATGACAAAGGCGTCAATCCATTCGGGGCCGCTGCGGCCGGAGGCTTCCCGGACAATTTTGGAAAGGTACTTGGGCGTGAGACAGAGTTTGTCGGCATAGAACTGCATGCCGCGCTCCGTGCTGTGGCAGTCGGTCACCAGCTTGAGGAAACGCTCGAAGGTAAGGGCCGCCCTGGCGCTCCCCGGCGTCTTTGTGTCGGCCTTGGACGATGTGAGCAACTGCCCTTTCCAGATGTCTTCGGCCAGATAGCTCAGCGAGGACAGCAGTTCTCCGATAATCTGTTTTTTGTTGGACAGGGACGACCGGATCACTTTTTTTGCCAGAAGGAAATACGATTCGGCCAGGTCCAGCTGTTCATCGTTGAGGACGATGCAAGGGTTCTCCAGCAGGTTGAGGCTCTCCTGGAACACTTTGTTGAAATCCAGGTGCAGGCCGGAAATGAACTCCTTAGACATGACCACGAACACCAGTTGCGTGTCGGCGATCCTGTCATCCGACAGGGAATCCACCCGGATGATGTTTCCCGGAACAGACACCAGCAGGGAGCGTTCCTGCACTTTATAGGTATTCAGGTTTACGTCAATTTTGAAATGTCCCTGCTTCAGGAAAAAGAGAATGTATCCGTCGAACCGGATGGGATAATTGAGGATTTCCAGGAGGCGGTTGTTGGAGAGGGCGTAACTGCCCTCCGCCTCTCCCAGGATAAAGTCGTTTCCCAGTGCGTAACTGTCCAGGTTCCCGGTGAGCCGGAGAATCTTCTCAATGCTGATGTTTTGCAAAGATTCTTGCATTTTAGTCGATTTATTATTCCGTTTGCAAAGTTAAAAACAATGGCCATATTTTGCAATACTTTCTTAAAATTCGACCAAAAGGAAATAAATATCCATTTATATGTCTTTTTTAGATGAATAATTGGCCATAACTTTGCAGCCGCTAGAGATAGACGAAATAATTACAAAACTGCTACAATATGAAAAAGACGTTTTTAGGGGTCACGCTGCTGCTTGCAGCCCTTCAGCTGCAGGCGCAGACCACCCTCACCCTGGATGACTGCCGGGACATGGCCGTGAAAACTTCCAAGGAACTGGAACAGGCGAGAACCGCCGTCGAAATGGCCGGGTACGACCGCAAGATTGCCCTTGCCAATTACTTCCCCAATATCAGTGCCATGGGCGCATACATGTACAATAACAGGGATATCGCCCTTATCAGCGAAGATCAGTCACAGTTGCTGCGTGGCGCCGGTACCTTGATGCAGGGCGGACTGGATGCTGCGGCGGGTGCCGCCATCAGCGAAGCCGGTGCCGCGCTCACGCAGAAGATGACCCAGCTGATGACTGCCATCAAGACCAACCCCGCACTGGCGCAGGAATATATGGGAAGCCCCATGTGGCAGACCATCCTGAACATGCTCCAAGGCGTGGATCCGTCGTCACTTTCCGGGAACGTCCCCCAGGTGGCCGATGCCGTGAATGCCCTCGGGGCCGACATCGACGACGCCCTTCATCCGGACCTTCACCATGTATGGCTGGGGGCCGTCACGGTGCAGCAGCCTGTATTCGCAGGCGGTAAGATTATCTATTCCAACCAGATGGCCGCCTTGGCGGAAACCCTCGCAGAGGCCAAGTACGACATGAAATATGCCGACGTCATCCTGGATGTAGACCAGGCATATTGGCAGATTGTCTCCATCGCCGCCAAGAAACAGCTGGCCCAGTCTTACAGTGACCTGCTCCACAAGATGCAGGACGATGTGGATCTTGCCGTCCGGACCGGTGTGGCCACCGAGTCGGACGCCCTCCAGATCAAAGTGAAAGCCAACGAGGCCGACATGCTCCTTACCAAGTCTTCCAATGGACTGGAACTGGCCAAGATGCTGCTATGCAAGCGCGTTGGCCTGCCGCTGGATACGGCCATTGCCCTGGCCGATGAAGGCCTGGCCGCCATCCCAGTCCCGGTTTTGGGTGCGGAGAAGTCCCTGGAAGACATCTATGCCGACCGGCCCGAGACCCGCAGCCTTTCCCTGGCCAAAGACATCTATGACCGCAAGGCCAAGATTGTCCGGGCCGACATGCTTCCCAGGGTGGCCTTGATGGGCAGCTACGTGCTCACAAACCCCAATGCCTTCAACGGCATCAACCGGACCTGGCAGGGCGGTATGCTCAGCGCCGGCGTCATGGTGAGCATCCCGCTCTTCCACGGCGGCGAAGCCTTGAACAAATACCGCAAAGCCAAGGCCGAAGAGAAACTGTATGACGCCCAGTACCAGGACGCCGAGTCCCTGATCAACCTCCAGGTGGCCCAGCAGCGCAAGCTTTTCGCAGAGGCTTCCGAGAAGCTGGACATGGCCGGCAGCAATCTGGAAAGCGCCGAGGAAAACCTGCGGAAAGCGACAGTGGGTTTTGAAGCGGGCGTGGTGGAGACCAACACCGTCCTCGCCGCCCAGACTGCCTGGCTGAGCGCCCACAGCGAATACATCGACGCCGGCATCGACCTTCAGATGGCCTCATCCTCCCTGCAGAAAGCAGAGGGAAACATGACAAAAAACAAATAAAGCATCATAAACTATGGCAAAGAAAAATTACAATCTACTGATTGGCGTCTGCGCGCTGGTCGCAGTGGTCCTAATCGTATCCGTCGCGGGTTATTTCGTTTCCCGCCCCAAGGCTGTCGTTATCCAGGGCGAGGCCGAAGCCACCGAATACCGCGTATCCGGGAAAGTCCCTGGCCGAATCGAAGAATTCCGTGCCCAGGAGGGCCAGGCCGTCCGCCGGGGCGACACCCTGGTGCTGATTGACTCTCCCGAAATCCGTTCAAAGATTGCCGAGGCTGCCGCCGCCCGCGCCGCCGCCGTGGCCCAGAAAGAAAAGGCCTACAACGGCGCCCTGCAGGAGCAGATTACGGCCGCCTATGAGTTGTGGCAGAAAGCCCTCGTGGGCGAGGAGGTCATGCGCAAGTCTTACGAGCGCATGGCGCGTCTGCACGATGAAAAAGTGGTTTCCGACCAGAAGTTCGACGAAGTGAAGGCCCAGTACGACGCCGCTTCCGCCACGGCCAGGGCTGCCAAGAGCCAGTATGACATGGCCGTCAAAGGCGCACGTCAGGAGGACAAGGATGCAGCCGTGGCCCTGGTGGAGCGTGCCAACGCCGCTGTCGACCTCGTGAATTCCTATAGGGACGAGATTGTCCTGACCGCTCCGGCCGACGGTATCATCGCTGCCTGCTATCCCAAGGTCGGGGAGCTGGTGGGCCAGGGGTCTCCCATCATGACTATCCAGGACCTGGACGATGTCTGGTTTACCTTCAACATCCGCGAAGACCGGCTGGAAGGCATGCGCTCCGGTGACAAGCTGCAGCTCAGCATCCCCGCCCTCAAGGACGCTCAGGTAACCGCCACCGTCTATTATATTGCCGTGCGTGAATCCTACGCCACCTGGCGCGCCACCAAGGAGCTCGGCGAATACGACACCCGTACCTTCGAGGTCCGCGCCCGTCCGGATGCCCCTGTCGACGGTCTCCGTCCCGGCATGAGTGTCATTCTTGAGAGGAAGGAAAAATAATGAAACGCATTTATAATATCGTCAGGCGCGAGCTGTATCTGTGGTCCAGGCGGCCCATCTATCTGATCGGGTCCGTGGGTGTGATGCTGGCATCGGCCCTGTTCTTCCTCACCTTCTTTGGGAAGGGCATGCCGGAGGATATTCCCATCGGCGTGGTGGACAGGGACCGTTCATCCACTTCCAGGAACTTCGTCCGGCAGCTTGACGCCACCCAGCTGGGCAAGGTGGTCCTCTTCGACGGGATCACCGAAGCCCGTGCCCAGATGGAGCGGGGGAAAATATCGGCCTATGTGATTGTCCCCGAGCATTTTGACCAGGATGTCCAGGCCTTCCGCTGCCCCCGGATGGGCGTGTATGTGAATACGATGAATCCGGTGATCGGCGGCGCCCTTGCCTACAAGGACATCCTCACCATGGTGAACCTCACCAACGGCGCCGTCCAGCGGCAGGTGCTGCGGGCCAAAGGTGTGAGCGAAGGGGAGATCATGGCCCGGATCCAGCCGTTGGTGGTGGATGCGCACTATATCGGCAATCCCGGGACCAGCTATACCTACTATTTGTGCAACATGATCCTGACGGGAATCCTGGCCATGAGCATCCTGCTGGTCGTGTCCTACGCGCTGGCTTCGGAGCTGAAATTCGGCACTTCCAGGCAGTTGCTGGCCCTGAGCGGCTCTTCCGTGAGCCTGGCCGTATTTGCCAAGCTGCTTCCCTACACGCTGCTTTTCACCGTGCTGGGAACCATCCTGCAGCTGGTGATGTTCGGCCCGCTGCACTTCCCGCTGAATGGGTCTGTATGGCAGATGGTCCTGGCCATGCTGCTGTTGGTGATGGCCTGCGAGGCCGTTTCGGTGTTCATTGTATCCATGGTGCCCACCCTCCGGCTGTCTGTGTGCATCAGCGCCCTTTACAGCGTACTGGGATTCTCGCTCGCCGGATTTACGCTGCCCATCGAATCCCTTCCGGTAGCCGTAAGGGGGATGTCATGGCTTTATCCGCTGCGATTTTACTATAAGTTTTACGTACAGGAGGCGATTTTCGGTACCGGGTTCGCCGGCTGGTGGACATCGGCCGTCGCTCTTATGGCCTTTCTGCTGATTCCTCTTGTGGGACTGGGTCGCCTGAAAGGAGCGTACGTCAATCAGAATTATCCGCGCAATTAATTATGGAAGAAAAGATTTCATATATTGGAGGATGGGTCCGGGACACGTTCGGAATTTTCATGAACGAACTCCGGATGGTGGTGCATGACAACGGTGTGATGCTCATCTTCCTGTTCGCCGGCCTGGTATATCCCGTCCTTTACAACTGGATTTACGGGTATGGTGTGGTGGATGAAATGCCGGTAGCCGTGGTAGACAATTCCCAGGGCAGCTACAGCCGCCGCTATATCCGGGAGGTGGATGCCACCCGGGAAGTGGCCGTAGCCTTCGACTGTGTCTCCATGGAAGAGGCCCGCAGGCTCATGGAAGCGCAGCAGGTGCATGGAATCATCTATATTCCGGCCGATTTCGACACCCGGCTCAACCGGATGGAACAGGCTACGGTGTCTACCTATGCCGACATGTCCACCTTCCTGTTCTACAAGAACATGACCATCGCTTCCAACAAGGTGATGCTGGACGAGGTCCATCAGATCCAGACGGAGCGCTATGCCGCAGCCGGTTACTCCGGCGCGGATGCCGAACAGCTGATCCAGCCGGTGCAGTACGATGAATTCCTCCAATACAACCCTGCCATATCGTTCACCATGTTCTTCGTGTACATGGCCATGATGATGATCCTGCAGCAGGTGATGTTCTATGGCAGCTCCACACTCGCCGGAACCATCCGCGAGCAGGGCGGCAGCATCACGGCCGGCTTCACGGGGCACGGAATGGGCCGTATCGTGCTGGGAAGAGGCCTGGCTTATTTCCTGATTTTCGTGCTCCTGGGCGTGTACGGAACCCTGGTGGTCCCCACCCTGTTCCATCTGCCGGTCCATTGTCCCT
Source organism: Bacteroidales bacterium (assembly GCA_017471085.1). The sequence goes on from JAFUWW010000011.1 coordinate 32,465, forward strand.
GGTGGGAGATGCTCACGCTGCTGCTGTTTTATGTGGCCGATATCATCTTCTTTTCCTTCACCTGGTCCAGCGCCATCACCAAGCGTGAAACCGTGCTGGTGCTGCTGCTCTTCGTAACGCCCATCGCCGTGTTCCTCACCGGGTTCACCTGGCCGGAGTCCAGCTTCTCTCCGATCTGGAAAGTGCTGTCCTATGTGTTCCCGTCCACATTCGGCTGCCGGGCCTACATGACCTTGAGCATGAGCGGAACCATTACCTCCATCGCCCCGGAAATCCGGGCCCTGGCCGTTCAGACCGTCGTTTACTTTGTCCTCGCCTGTGCCGCAGCCCGCGTGGAAGACCTCCAGAAACGCCGCACGGCTCCCGGTGTCGTTTCCGAATAATTCCTTCTTTCGGCCTCGAGTTTTGTAAAATCGGCAGTATTGATTATATTTGTGGATACTGAATTCTGAAGAATATGCCAAACAGCGTAGGACACATTGCCCAGGTGGTGGGACCGGTTGTGGATGTGCATTTCAACATCTCGGTACGTAGCGCAGAGGTGGAACTTCCCCGCATAGACGACGCTCTGGTGGTCAAACGCCCGGACGGGCGGAATGTTATCCTGGAAGTGCAGCAGCATATCGGAGAAGACACCGTCCGCTGCGTGGCCATGGATTCCACCGACGGGCTCAGCCGCGGATTGGAGGTGATCAACACTTTCCGGCCGATTTCCATGCCGGTGGGCACCCAGATCTGCGGCCGCGTGATGAACGTGACCGGCGATGCCATCGACGGAATGGAGGCCCTGGACCGCCATGAAACCCTGCCCATCCACCGCGATCCGCCCAAGTTTGAAGAACTTACCACCAGCCAGGAGGTGCTGTTCACCGGCATCAAGGTCATCGACCTGCTGGAGCCGTACCTGAAAGGCGGAAAAATCGGCCTGTTCGGCGGCGCCGGCGTGGGCAAGACCGTGCTCATCAAGGAACTGATCAACAATATTGCCAAGGCCCACAACGGCTTTTCCGTATTTGCCGGCGTGGGAGAGCGTACCCGCGAGGGCAACGACCTTCTCAGGGAAATGATCGAGTCCAAGGTCATCCGTTATGGAGAAGCCTTCGAGAAAGCCATGGAGGAGGGCAAGTGGGACCTCTCCCTGGTAGATCCGCAGGAGCTGCATAAAAGCCAGGTTTCCATGGTCTTCGGCCAGATGAACGAACCCCCGGGAGCCCGTACCAACGTGGCCCTGAGCGGCCTCACCCTGGCAGAGAGTTTCCGGGACTCCTCAGACCCGCATGCCCCCAAGGACATCCTCCTGTTCATCGACAACATCTTCCGTTTCACCCAGGCCGGCTCGGAGGTAAGCGCCCTGCTGGGCCGCATGCCCTCGGCCGTGGGATACCAGCCCACCCTGGCCACGGAAATGGGCAAGATGCAGGAGCGGATCACTTCTACCAAGAACGGCTCCATCACCTCCGTCCAGGCCGTGTATGTCCCGGCCGATGACCTCACAGACCCGGCGCCCGCCACCACTTTCACCCATCTGGACGCCACCACCGTGCTCAGCAGAAAGATCACCTCCATGGGCATCTACCCGGCCGTAGATCCGCTGGAATCCACCTCCCGCATCCTGGACCCGAACATCGTGGGCAAAGCCCATTACGAGACGGCCCAGCGCGTTAAACAGATTCTCCAGCGCAACCAGGAGCTGCAGGACATCATCGCCATCCTGGGCATGGACGAGCTCTCGGACGAAGACAAAACCACCGTGAACCGCGCCCGTCGCGTACAGCGGTTCCTTTCGCAGCCCTTCCACGTGGCCAGCCAGTTTACGGGCGTTCCCGGGGTGATGGTCTCCATTGAAGACACCATCAAGGGCTTCAACATGATTCTGGACGGCGAGGTAGACTACCTCCCGGAGCAGGCCTTCCTGAACGTGGGCACCATCGAGGATGCCATCCGGAAGGGAGAGGCCATCCTGGCATCGGCGGGGGCAAAATAGGCCGATTCCGCCCCCGAATGGCCGATAAAAGTAAAGATGGGGGCAAAAACGGGGCAAAACGCCCCCGAAATGTATGGACAGTATTGCATTGCATATTCTGAGTCCCGAGGGGACGCTGGTAGAGAAGGCGGTGTCGCTGGTGACCCTGCCGGGGGTGGCCGGCCCGTTCACCGTGCTCAAAGACCACGCCCCGCTGGTTACGGCCCTCTCGGAGGGCTCCATCCGCTTTGTGGCCAACGACCGGGAAGAGTTTCTGCCCATCCGGGAAGGCTTTGTGGAAGTGCGTGACAATCAGGTGACTGCCTGCGTAGAAGGGGTATGATGCTGGGACTTCTCATATCGCTTCTCCTTCTAACAGATCCTTCACCGGCGCTGCCGGTTCAGGATGACAGTGCTGTCTTTCAGGAAGGGGATGCTGTCATTCTGAGCGAAAGCGAAGAATCTTCGGGCTTCGATATGGACGAATACCTCTATGGCCATGTGGTCGATGCCTACGACTGGCACATTACTACCATAAACGGCAAACATATCAGCATTCCGCTGCCGGTTATCGTCCGGAGCCGGACAACCGGCTGGCACGTGTTCTCGTCTGCAAAGCTCTCCCACGGAGAGGAGTACGAAGGCTTTTACCTCCTGCACGATCCCGAGTCCCATAAAGACAGAGTGATGGAGCACACCCCCGGGGGCGATGTCCGGCCCCTGGACATTTCCATCACCAAGAACGTGGCAGGGCTCCTTTTCAACAGCCTGGTGCTGGTGATGCTGGTTCTTTTCGGGGTGCGCTGGTACCGCAAACACGACGCCCGCGAAGAGGCGCCGGGCGGCTTCAGCGGCCTGCTCGAGATGCTGGTGATGATGGTGGAGAACGACATTATCAAGCCCTGTATCGGCCAGGATTACAAGCGTTATTCGCCCTACCTGCTCACGGCCTTTTTCTTCATTTTCGTGAACAACCTGCTGGGTATTGTGCCGTTTTTCCCGGGCGGGGCCAATATCACGGGCAACATTGCCGTCACCTTTGCCATGGCCCTGTTCACGTTCCTGGCCGTGAACCTGTTCGGCAACAAGCACTACTACAAAGATATTTTTTGGCCGGACGTTCCGGTTTTCCTCAAGGCCATCCCCCTGATGCCGCTTATCGAGATTATCGGCATGTTCACCAAGCCCTTTTCGCTCATGGTGCGGCTTTTTGCCAACATCCTCGCAGGTCACATGATGATTCTGGGCGTGGTGTCGGTGGTGTTCCTTACGGCAGAGCTGGGGGCGGCTATGAACAGCGGGCTCACCGTTATCGCCGTCCTATTTGGCGTATTCATGGATATCCTGGAGCTATTGGTGGCATTCCTCCAGGCCTATATATTCACCATGCTTTCGAGTGTGTTCATCGGGCTCAGCCGACAGCACCCGGAAGAAGAAAAAGTAGAACAGAAGAATAGTAACTTTAAACAACAATAGCATTATGATTTTGTCCACTATGCTCCTTCAGGCTGCTTCCAGTGCAGCTCTCGGAAAGGCCGGTGCCGCCCTGGGTGCCGGTATCGCCGCCGTCGCCGCCGCTTTCGGTATCGGCAACATCGGAAAGGCCGCCCTTGAAGCCGGCGCCCGCCAGCCGGAGAAGGCCGACCACTACCGCCTCACGGCCATCATCATCGGCGCCCTGGTAGAAGGCGCGTGCCTTTTTGCCATCCTGGTTTGCCTTATCGGCAAGTAAACCTCCACGCGTATGTCGCTGATTACGCCAGATTTTGGGCTGCTGTTCTGGATGACGCTGATTTTCGGCATCGTCTTCTTCATCCTGGCCAAATTTGGTTTTCCGGTGCTGACGGACATGGTGCGCAAGCGGCAGGAGCGGATCGAAAAGTCTATCCGTGACGCCCGTGACATCGAGGCCCGGATGGCCGCCTGGAAAACCGAGCAGGCCCAGATGATGGAGGAGGCGCGGCGTCAGCAGGCCGCCATCCTCCGGGAGGCCAGCGAGGCCAAGGCCAAGATTCTCTCCGAGGCCAAGGCCCAGGCGCGGGAAGAGGCGGATAAGATCCTCTCCCAGGCCCGCACGGAGATTGCGGCCGAGAAGGAAAGCGCCCTCCGGGATGTCCGCCGCGAATCGGCCAGCCTGGCCGTTGAGGTGGCGGAGAAAATCCTTCGCCGGGAGCTCTCTGACCGGGGCAGCCAGCGTGCCTTCATCGACACCCTGCTGGACGAAGCCAACGAAGCAGACCTGCGTTCATGAACCGGAGCATCATCATCACGCGTTACGCCCGGGCACTGGTCAAGTATGTCCGGGAAACCGGCCATGGCGCCATCGTAGCCTCCGAGGCCGAGCAGCTGGAAACTGCCCTTCACAGCCTGCCGGACCTCCGGCGGATGATGACGGCGGCCGACGACGTGGTGACGCCCTTCGAGAAGAAGAAACTGCTGCAGAGCGCCCTCGGGAACCGGATGTCGCAGGAACTCAGCCGTTTTCTCACGCTCCTCAACCGGAACGGCCGGATGGGTCTCGTAGAGGAAATCCTCCGGGATTTCGTGGACATGTACCATCGCAGCGTGGGGGTGCGGAAAGCGCATCTGACCGCTGTGGAAGAGCCGTCCGAGCGCATGTTGCAGCGGCTGAAGGCCCTGGTGAAGCAAAAGACCGGGGACGATGTGATTATAGAGGTGGACGTGGATCCGACGCTGATCGGCGGGTTTGTGTTCGATATTGACGACTACCTCCTGGACGCCAGCGTCAAACGCCAGCTGGAGCTTATCCGGGAACAATTTGTAGAACGAAACAGAAGAATCATATAATGGCAACTCTGAAACCGAGTGAAGTGTCGGATATCCTGCTGGGGCAACTCCGGGACATGAAAAACGATCTCCAGTTCGAGGAGATCGGTAAGGCGCTGCAGGTGAGTGACGGCGTGGTGCGCATCTATGGACTGGACCATGCCGAGGCCGGCGAACTCCTGGACTGCGGAAGCGGCGTGATGGCCGTGGTGATGAACCTGGAGACCGACAACGTGGGCGCCGTCCTCATGGGGCCGACCGACCATGTGAAAGAGGGGATGGTGGTGCGCCGGACCGGGCGCATTGCCTCCATCGGCGTAAACGACAACCTGCTTGGGCGGGTGATTGACCCGCTCGGCAACCCGCTCGACGGCCTGGGCCCCATCGAAGGGGAGAAGGTGGAGATGCCCCTGGAGCGGAAAGCGCCCGGGGTCATCTTCCGCGAACCGGTGTGCGAGCCGCTGCAGACGGGCCTCAAGGCCATCGACGCCATGATTCCCATCGGCCGCGGACAGCGGGAGCTCATTATCGGCGACCGCCAGACCGGAAAGACGGCCATTGCCATTGACACCATTATCAACCAGCGGGCGGGGTACCTTGCCGGGGAGCCGGTGCACTGCATTTATGTGGCCATCGGCCAAAAGGGCAGTACCGTGGCCTCCATTGTTGAGACCCTCCGTGCGCATGGCGCCATGGACTATACCACCGTGGTGGCGGCAACGGCGGCCGACCCGGCGGCCCTCCAGTATTACGCGCCTTTCTCCGGAGCGGCTATCGGCGAGTATTTCCGCGATACGGGCCGACACGCACTGGTGGTGTACGACGACCTTTCCAAGCAGGCCGTGGCCTACCGCGAGGTGTCGCTGATTCTCAGGCGTCCTTCCGGGCGCGAGGCCTATCCGGGCGATATCTTCTACCTCCATTCCCGCCTCCTGGAGCGGGCCGCCAAGATTATTTCCCAGCCGGAGGTGGCGGCGCAGATGAACGACCTTCCCGCCTCCCTGCAGGGCAAGGTGAAAGGCGGCGGCTCCCTGACGGCCCTTCCCATCATCGAGACGCAGGCCGGGGACGTTTCGGCCTATATCCCCACCAACGTGATTTCCATCACCGACGGACAGATTTACCTGGAGCAGGCGCTCTTCAACCAGGGCGTGCGGCCGGCCATCAATGTGGGCATCAGCGTGTCCCGCGTGGGCGGCAGCGCCCAGATCAAGTCCATGAAGAAGATTGCGGGCACCCTCAAGATTGACCAGGCCCAGTGGACAGAGCTGGAGGCCTTCTCCAAGTTCTCCTCCGACATGGACAAGGTGACGGAAATGGCCCTGGACAAGGGCCGGAAGAACAACCAGCTCCTTATCCAGCCCCAGTACAGCCCCATGCCCGTAGGGGAGCAGGTGGCCATTCTCTACTGCGGCATCAAGGGCCTGATGCGGGACATCCCCGTGAACAAAGTCCGTGACTTCCAGGAAGCCTTCCTGGAGCATATCCGTGCCTCCCACAAGGCCGATGTCCTGGATGTCCTTACTTCCGGCAAGGTGACGGACGAAGTGACCGCCATCCTGGAAAAAGTGGCCGCGCAGGTGGTCCTTTCCCTGAAAGACTAGTTGTGTCATTCTGAGAGATCATTTTTGTCATTCTGAACGAAGCGAAGAATCTTATGCCAACCCTGAAAGAAATCAAAGGCCGCATCGCCTCCGTGCAGAACACGCTGAAGATCACTTCGGCCATGAAACTGGTGTCTTCGGCCAAACTCCGCAAGGCGCAGACCGCCATCGAGAACATGCTGCCGTACCAGACGGCCCTGCAGCGGATTCTCACTACCGCGCTGGCCTCCTCCGGTGCAGATTCCGTCGTGCTGTCCACAAAAAAGGCCGAAAACGTGGATGGTGAGGCCAAAATGGCGGTTCCGTCCACGAAAAGGGCCGAAAACGTGGATGGCGAGGCCGAAATGGCGGTTCCGTCCACGAAAAGGGCCGAAAACGTGGATGGCGGGCCGGGAAGGGTGGCCGTCGTGGCCATTGCGTCCAATTCTTCGCTCTGCGGCGGCTTCAATGCCAATGCCGTGACCAAAGTGAAGGGACTGCTGAAGCAATATCCCGACGCCGAGGTTTATTCCATCGGCCGGAAAATGGCGGATGCGATGCGAAAGGCCGGCCATCCCTCCCCGGCCGACTTCACCTCCCTCTCGGAGCATCCCGCCTATGCCCCCTGCTCGCAGCTGGCGGAACAGCTGATGGAAGACTTCGAAAAGGGCCGCCTCAGCCGCGTCTTCCTGGTCTATAACCACTATGTCTCCACGGCCAAGCAGGTGCCCACCGTGGAAACCTTCCTCCCCGCCGCCCTTCCGGAGGGAAAGGCCGATGCCCTCCCGGCGGACGTAATCCTGGAACCGTCGGCCCGGAAACTGCTGGAAGAGCTCCTGCCCAAGGCGCAGAAACTCAAGCTCTATACCACCCTTCTGGACAGCGCCGCGGCCGAACACGCCGCCCGCACCGTAGCCATGCAGACGGCCACCGACAACGGCGAGGAACTGCTGGAAGAACTCACCTTGCAGTACAACAAGGGACGCCAGCAGAAAATCACCTCCGAGATCCTGGACCTCGCCGGCGGGCAGAACAATTAATGAAATTATTAGTACCTTTGTACCCGTTATGACAAAGGCGATTGTTTTTGACCTGGGCGGTGTGCTCATTGACCTGGACCCGGACCGTTGTATTCAAGCATTCCGGGAGATACTTGGTTTTGAGCGCATTACAGAACTTCTGGACCCCTGCCACCAGAAGGGCATCTATGGCGACATGGAGGCCGGGATTCTGTCGGCCGATGAATTCCGCCGGCAGATTTTGGCAGAATCCCGTCCGGGCTGCACGCCGGAGGATGTGGACCGTTCGATGGCCGCCCTCCTGGTGGGGATGGCCCCTTACAAGGTGCAGCTCCTTCAGGAGTTGTCGGCCCGATACCCCCTTTATGCCCTTTCCAACAACAACGACATTTCCATGGCCCGCTTCCACCAGATTTTTGAGGAAATGGGGCTGGACTGGAAGCATATCTTCCGGGAAGAGCTGATTTCCTGCAACCTGAAGATGCTGAAGCCGGGGCCGGAGATTTTCCGCGAGGCTGTCCGCCGGATTGGCTATGCGCCGGAGGAGATTCTCTTTGTGGACGATTCCATGCGGAATATCGACGGTGCACAGGCCGTGGGCATCCAGGCCGCCTATTATGAGCAGGGGGCCGATCTACGCCTCATTTTCAAAGACTTACTATAGCGAACCATGTCCCTGCTTTCGCACTTCAGGATTAGTCAGCCTGCATCTGAAAAACTTCCCGCCTCCGAGGTGGACGCTGCTTACCGGCGCTACCGCAGCCGCACATTCTGGGGCGTCACCGCTGCCTATACCCTGTACTATGTGTGCCGGATGACCCTTGGCGTTGTGAAGCAGCCGCTCATCGACGGCGGCATCCTCACGGCCGGGCAGCTCGGTATCATCGGCTCGGCCTTCTACTTCGTGTACGCGGTGGGGAAGTTCACCAACGGGTTCATTGCCGACTATTGCAACATCCGCCGCTTCATGGCTGCCGGGCTGGGGGTATCGGCCCTCATTAATCTGGTGCTGGGGCTGCTGGGCCTTCTGAACGGCACATTGGGATTTGGGTCGATGGTGCTTTTTCTCACCTTCGCGCTCCTTTGGGGGGTGAACGGATGGATGCAGTCCATGGGGTCGCCGCCCGGGACCATCAGCCTGTCGCGCTGGTTCCCGCTCAAGACCCGCGGCACCATGTACAGCATCTTCAGTTCCACGCCGCAGCTGGGAAAGGCTGTTTCCATGATTCTGACGGGCTTTATCGTGGCCGCCGCGGGGTGGCAGTGGGGCTTTCTCGCCGCTGCGGCGGCGGGTGTCATCGGCACGGTGGTGGCGCTGGTCTTTATTTCCGATACGCCCGAAAGCCGGGGGCTGCCGTCTGTGCAGGAACTCTCCGGCGAACCGGTGAAAGCGCTGGATAAAAAGCCTGTGAAAGAACTCCAGCGGTGGGTTTTCCGCCATCCGGGCATCTGGGTCATTGCCATTTCTACGGCTTTCCTCTATATTACGCAGCACGCCGTGAGCGACTGGGGCGTGCTGTTCCTCCAGAAGCAGAAGGCGTTTTCGCTGGAAAGCGCCACGCAGGTGATTGGCATTGCGGAGGTGTTCGGGGTCATCGGAAACCTTTTGGCCGGCTGGCTGTCGGACCGGGTGTTCCGGGGTAACCGGGTGCGGCCGGTAGTCATTTCCGGCGTACTGGCGGTGCTGTCGCTCGCGGGATTCCTCTTCCTGGAGGGCGGGTTCTGGGCCAATATCGGCTTTGTGGCGCTGTTCAGCATGGCTTTCAGCGTGGTGTTCTGCATTGTGGCCGGCCTTATGGCGCTGGATTTTGTGCCGCGGAAAGCGACGGGAGCAGCGCTGGGCATCGTGGGCATCTCTTCCTATGCGGCGGCGGGCGCCCAGTCCATCGTGAGCGGTTTCCTGATTGACGGAAACGCGGCGGACGGGGTGTACAACTTCCTGCCGGTGTCGGTCTTCTGGACGGCGGCCTGCTTCGTTGCCTTTGTGCTGCCGGTGGTGGGGTGGAAGTATTTGCGTCCCAAAGAATAAAGTATTACCTTTGCACGCCAAAAACCACATAAAATGAAAGATCTGCTAAAACCGCTGGGTACCTTCAAATTCTGGAAGGAACTGGTAATCATGACACTGGCTATGACCATCGCCGCCGCTGCCGTGTATTATTTCCTTATGCCCAGCAACCTTGTCATCGGCTCCATCACGGGTCTGTCCATGGTCCTGGCCGATATTTGTACCCTCGTGGGTATCCCCATGAAGGTGTCCTGGATGGTTACGGCCATCAACGCCATCCTGCTGGTGCTGGCATGGTTCTTAATCGGCAAGGAATTCGGGGCCAAGACGGTGTACACCGCCCTTATCCTGGGTCCGCTCCTGGAGGTGTGGGAGAAGATTCTGCCCTACGAGAAACTGGTGGAGCCCGGCCAGACCTCTGTCATGGGCGACATCTGGTTCGACCTCATCTGTTTTGTGCTTATCCTCAGCATCTCGCAGACCATCCTGTTCCACATCAATGCCTCTACGGGCGGTCTGGATATCCTGGCCAAGATTGTGAACAAGTACCTGCACTTCGATATCGGCACGTCCGTTACGGTGGCGGGCGCCCTCATCTGCTGCACCGCTTTTGCCGTGAATCCGTTCCGGATGGTGGTGATCGGCCTTATCGGCACCTGGATCAACGGCATTGCCCTGGATTATTTTACGGCGGGTCTGAACCGACGCAAGCGGGTTTGCATCATCTCCAAAGAGCATGAGCAGATCCGGGACTATATTATCAAAGACCTCTCCCGCGGTTGCAGCCTGTACGAGGTAACCGGCGGCTACAGCGGCGAAAAGTCCATGGAAATCCAGGTGCTCCTGACCCAGGACGAGTTTGCCAAACTCATGGAGTATCTCAAAGTCAACGACTTGCACAGCTTCATCACGGCCGGCAACGTGAGCGAGGTCTATGGCCTCTGGCACGAGAAAACGCGTAAAAAGTTAATCTGATTCCGTTTTGGCACGGATTTGGAATTAAGGGGTATCAGACATAAATATTGATACCTTACTACTATAAAACCCGCCTGCCGGTTGTGAAATCCGCAGGCGGGGTTTTCTTTTTTGCCGGTTCCGCTATCTTCTCAGCGGACTGGGCAGCGCGTCGTAGATGCTGGGAAGCGGGGCTTTGTAGAGGCCCTTGCCGGGCGCATTGTAAGCGCCGGAGAAGTAGCTGGTGGTATTGCTGAAATTGTCGCCATCCTTGAATACACGGTACGTCCCGACCGGAACGATATGACTGTCCGGATCATCGCTCTTTTCCAGCATGACGAAAGCGTAATACATGTTCTGGATGCCGGTGGGGGTCTTGATACCGGACAATATCACGGCTTCTTTTGTATAAATGTCGTAGTCGTAATACGATACGCCTTCTGTGTTGAAGAATACGCTGAAGTTATTGCCTTCGCCGCTGATAAAGGCTCCTGTGCCGACGGCTTCGCCCAAAGACTTCTGCGCTTCTTTATAATCCAGCGTATTATTCTGGGTATCTTGGTTGTAGAACATGACATAGGTGTCTGCGAACGTATCCCCGGGACTATATCCACGTGTAGAATACACCAGTGTCATGGGCGACATTACATATTGGCCTTCAATCACCGGCGGGTTGATGCCGTCGTAAATAGGGATGTAATCGTCCAGTTGGTCCACGATTTCGTCCGGAATCACGTTCTCAAGCGGGTCGGTGACGAAGGAGACCACGTTGCCGTAACAGGTCTGGCGTCCTTCTTGCCGATGACTGACAATAACGTAGGCGGCAACATAGTAGGTAGTCAAAGGCTCCAGGTCCGAGAGGGTGGCAGAGAATGAGCTCCCCATACTGTCTGCCTTTTTCCGGATGCAATCCGGCATGGCCAGGGTCGGATTCGGGTTTGTGGACGAATAGACGAATCCTTCTTCATAAATCGTGTTTTCAGTGCCCGTGATGGTATACTCGCCGGAGATATCTGCTTTTCTGATGGCTACGTCTGTTGCCTGTAAGGTAGTGACTGTTACTTCAAAGGGATCGGGCCTGCCCATTTTCAGCAGGTGTCCATCCCAGTTTGCATGGATATGATAGGCCTGGCCTGATTTCAGGGGGACATCGGAGCTGAGGAAATCGTTGGCCCGGATACCTTCCTGCCCGTTAATGGAGGCAATCAGCCGGGCTTCATTGATACGATATCCGCTGGGGATATACCAGGACAGAATTAAGCCTTCCTCGTGAGCCGGAATGGAGATGAGGCTGCTTTTTGCATTTCCCTTCCAATTGCCCGATAGCGCAAGAGTAGGGTCAAACCCATCATTAAAATAATAAGTACAATTACCCTGGTACCAGGGATACTGGACATCATACCCCTGATGGGCGAATCGGATGGAGGATTCTGTTTCATTGTGAAAATGAAGCACTTCAAACGTTCCGTAGGGTTGGAAATAGCAGCCCAGGGCGGTATCTTTTCCCGTTGCTTCCACCTTGCAGAACATAGGCACCCGGAAAACATTCAGGGGAGTCCTTTGGATGGGGCTTTCGCACGATGCCATCCAAGACCCGTTGACGGACTCAACTACAGCGTTGGTTTCATTTCCGGTAAAGCAGTACACCGTAAACGGCTGTTCGGAATCCCGGATGTCGCGCATGTCCAGTTCGACGGAAGCAATTTTACGGTTCTCGGAGATGTTTGTTACAGGAAGTCTGCCAAAATTGTGGAGTTGGTCTCCAACAAGGACCATCACTTGCACCTTGTCACCGTCCTGCCAGGAGGTGATAAGATCCAGATTATTCTGCTCCGAAAGGGTGATGCCGACTTTGGTCTCCATTTCGCTGTCGGATGGCATTTGGACTGTCAGGGAATAGATACCCTCGGAAGGGTTTTCCGGAGTGAGGGCTTGTTGGTTGCACCCTGCAAGGAGGAACGCTCCGCAGAAGGATGCCAATGCAATGTGGAATCTCTTTTTCATAACCGTTTCTCCTAATTGATTTCGTTTCCGGGAATGTTATCTACCCAGCCGTTGGCATCGAAGAAGTTCTGCGTCAACTCAAAAGCAAACCCCTCGTAGTCATTATCCAGCATCAGCATAATCAAATCTCCTCCGACCAAAACGGCTTTAACAGCTTTCATACAATTGACAAAAGCGGCTATGTCTAAAGAACTCTCGATAATTTTTGCACCGAGTCTGTCGAACACATGATGAACGAGTCCATCTTTGATAAACATGAAGAAATACTGGGCAAGATCCGGCCATACATTCAGGCGTTGGGGCCAGGTAAGGTCCGTGTCGAAAAGGGTAGCCAACGATGTAATCATAACATCGTCATCCTTTTCAAACATCATCCAAAGCAGGAAGTCTTTCACTACATTATCGAACACCTTCTCCCGGCCCTGAGATGACGGGCTGTCCAAGATATCAATAGCTAAATTCATAAGGGGACAGAGGGCAATTCTAAGGGCGCCATAACACTTTAGAAAATAGTCATTCCCTGGTCCAACAATAAGCAGATGTTCATTTTTTGAATAAAAACGGAATTTGATGTTATCAACCTCGATTTTGTCATAAGTGGTTACTTCCGTAGGCTTGTCTAATAAACACAGAACTCCGTTTCTCAAAGGCTCCCACAACTGCTCGATGACTCTTCCCAATTTTTTGTACTCCTCTAAATCGGTGAGATAATTCATAAAATGCACCGGATCGAGTACGATGTCGCTTAACAGGCCAAAATCCATTTTGGCACTGATATTCATCGGTGGAATCGGGTACGTAAATGTATCAGAAAAAGAAAAGTCCTGCCGCGTAAAATGATTGTCGCCTGTTTTTATCCCCTTTACGATGGAAGTATAACAGTATCGGTCTGCGTTGAGAAGGCGGAATGTACATTCAATGAAATTGCCATTACTGTCAGATCCCAGTTTGGAATCCTTCATTTTGATATAAAAACCCTCAGCATTGGCCTCATTGGTTCCCGTAAGGGTAAAATAGGGGAAATTCCCGGACGAAACTCTTCTGGAAGGGCTCTTTTGCGAGAAATCCAGACCCAGTTTTTTGTAGAAACTATCTGTTGCCGCCTTAATAGAAGGTTGTATTTCATCTATCAGAATGTATCCATGCTGGATAAGGCTTTTGTCAATAGCATCGGCCAGTTTCCGGGTTTCATCGATACGACCAATAAGCATCTTGTAGATCCAAAGCTGGTCCATCGTCAAACCGGTGGTGGTAAATGGTAGGGCGGGCATCAGCAGGGAGATGGCCGTTTCTAAGCTGTTGAGGGTGGTGGGAATGGTGGGGATGGTATAACTCCAATACACGATGTTATCCCCATTTGTGGCAAGCAGGGTGCTGGCATCGGTGTCGAACGAGCCGTCCGGTGCCACTTGGATGGTTTGGCCATCACCGTACAGGCTGATATCGCCGACATCCAGGCTGGAGCCTTCCGGGAATTCCAGGCGGCTGGTTTCTGCGTTGGAGGGGTGGTGGCCGGTAGCGGGAATGGGATTGTCTACATACTCGGTACGTACGCAGGAGGTGGCCCCCATGCCCACTAAAAATGCAAGGAGAAACCTTGTCGCAATGAGTAGGGCTTTCTTCATTATAGGGTTGTTTTGGATGCAAATAGGGTGATTAGTCCTTCAAAGATAGCGATTATTTTCTTTTCTGCACCGAAAAATGTAAATTCGCAGAAAACAAATCGACATGAAAAACTATATTGAGGAAAACAAAGCCCGATTCTTCGAAGAACTCTTCTCCCTGCTGCGCATTCCTTCGGTGAGTGCCAAGCCGGAACACAAGGCCGATATGTACCGCTGCGCCCGCCGTCTGGTGGAGCTCCTCAAGGAGGCGGGAGCGCAAAAGGCCGATGTCTATGAAACCGCCGGCCATCCCGTTGTGTTCGGCTCCTACGACCAGGGGGCGGAGCGTACCGTGCTGGTCTATGGCCACTACGATGTACAGCCGCCGGAGCCGTTGGAAAAATGGCGCACAGACCCCTTCGAGCCCGTCTTGGCCCCGGATCCGGCGACCGGCGAGGAGGCCATCTATGCCCGCGGTGCCAACGACGACAAGGGCCAGCTGTTCATGCACCTGAAAGCGTTCGAGTTCCTCCTGCGGAAGGGCCTCCTGAAGCACAACGTGAAATTCATCTTCGAGGGAGAGGAAGAGATTGGCAGCCCGTCCCTTCCCGCCTGGGTGGAGGCGCACAAAGACTGGCTCCGGGCCGATGTCATCCTGGTCTCGGACACCACCATGATTTCGGAGAAGGTGCCGTCCATCAACTGCGGCATGCGCGGCCTTGCCTATATCGAGGTCACGGTGACCGGTCCCAACAAGGACCTCCACTCCGGTCACTACGGCGGCGCTGTGGCGAACCCCATCAATGTCCTGTGTTCCATGATCGCCTCCCTGCACGATGCCGATGGGCGCGTGGCCATCCCGGGCTTCTACGACGATGTGGTGGAGCTGTCGGCCGATGACCGGGCACTGCTCAACAAGGCCCCCTTCGACCTGGAGGAGTACAAGGCTTTCCTGGATATTGACGCAGTGAAAGGGGAGGAGGGCTATACCACGCTGGAGCGCACCGGCATCCGTCCCTGCCTGGACGTGTGCGGCATCTGGGGCGGATATACGGGCGTCGGTGCCAAGACGGTCCTTCCCTCAACGGCCCATGCCAAGATTTCGATGCGGCTGGTGCCCAATCAGACATCGGCCCGGATTACGGAGCTCTTTGTGCAGCATTTCAAGGCCATTGCACCGCCTTATGTGAAGGTGAGGGTGCAGCCGTGCGAAGGCGGCGACGGGTTCCTTATTCCCATCAGCTCCCCGGCCTACCAGGCGGCTTCGCGGGCTATGGCAGAAGTGTATGGCATTGAGCCGGTTCCGGCCCGCGGCGGCGGTTCCATCGCCATCCTGGCCGATATGCAGCGCATCCTGGGCATCGACCCGCTCCTGATGGGCTTCGGCCTGGAACGCGACACCATCCATTCCCCCAACGAAAGTTATCTCCTCCGCCAGCTCTTCGCCGGCATGGAATCCATCAGCCTCTTCTACCAGTACTGGTAGCCCGCCCTTCGCGGCATCGGCCCGTCCTCCCCGGCTGGACCGGGGATCTTGTTCAACGGGCACTCCGCCCTTCACGGCCGGACCTTCCTCCCAATACGGAAGGCCAGCGGAGGGTGAGATAGACGGTGCGGATGGCCAGGTGCATGAAATAGGCGCCCATCAGCAGGTGCAGGGCCGTTTCCGGCCGGATGCCCGGTCCGGCCGCCCACCGGCCGGCCAGCCACGTGGCAAAGAACCCCACGGCGCACAGCAGGGTGGAATTGCGAAGGTCCCGGGAGGCGGTCGCGCCGATGAAAATGCCGTCCCAGACAAAGGCCGGACAGCCGATGAGCGGCATCAGCAGCAGCCAGGGAATGTACGCCCGCCCGGCTTCCACCACACCGGGGTCGGAGGTCATCAGGCGGAACAGCGCCGTTCCTCCGAGGCCGTAAAGCAGCATGAACAGTCCCGCCACGCCGAGGCTCCAGGCAAAGGTGCCCCGGACGGTGGACTTTACGCCCTCGGCCGACCTTTCCCCGATGAACCGCCCGGTAAGTGCCTCCCCGGCATAGGCGAACCCGTCCGTGAAGTAGCTGAAAATCATGAGCAGTTTCATCAGGATGGTGCTTACCGCCAGCATCAGGTCGCCGTATCGGGCCGACAGGATGGTGAATCCGATATAGACCGCGATCATCCCCAGCGACCGGAGCAGCAGGTCCCGGTTCAGCGTAAAGAAAGACCGCCCCTGCATGCCTCCGTCCACGTTTGGGGCGGTTTTTGTGGACAGCGCCGTGGTTTTTGCCGTTCCGTCCACGTTTTGGGCAGTTTTTGTGGACAGCGCCGTGGTTTTTGCCGTTCCGTCCACGTTTTGGGCGGTTTTTGTGGACGGGCGGGAGAAGTAGTCCCGATAGCGGCGGGAGGCGGCCAGGGTGCAGTACAGGAAGCCGCTCCACTGGGCCAGGACGGTGCCGAGGGCGATGCCGGAGAAGCCCAGCGCCGGAATGAGTCTGGGGCCGCCGGGCCAGACTCCTCCGCTGCCGCCGATTCCCATGGCCAGCACGACGGAGGCGAGGATGTTGATGCCGTTCACCAGGAGGTCGGCGGTCATCGGCCTCACGGTGTCCTGCAGGCCGATGAACCAGCCCTTGAAGGCAAAGAGCGAAAGGGTGGCCGGCGCCGCCCAGATGCGGATGTAGAAGTACCGGGTGGCCAGTTGCTGCACTTCGGGCGAGCAGTCCACCACCAGGAAGGCCAGCTTCACCACCACCCACTGGAGGGCCAGGAGGGCCAGGCCGGAAAGCAAGGCGATCCGCAGCGCCCGGAGCAGGATGCCCCCGATTCCTTCGCTTCTTGCGCCGAAAGCCTGGGCGGTGAGCCCGCCGGTGCCAACGCGCAGGAAGGCGAAGTTCCAGTACAGCAGGTCGAAGAGCATCGTCCCTACGGAGATGCCGCCAATGAGGGCTGCGGAGGTAAAATCGGCCTTCAGGTGCCCTGCGACGGCGATATCCACCATGCCCACCAGCGGCACGGTAATATTGGCCAGGATGCTGGGCAGCGCCAGGCGTACTATCTCCTTGTTCAGTTTCACCGGAATTTCTTGTCCTCTTCCAGCATGCCCAGGTAGGAATTGTATCTTTCCGGGGCGATCAGCCCTGCTTCCACTGCGGCCTTCACGGCACATCCGGGCTCGTGGGTATGGGTGCAGGGGGTGAAGCGGCAATCGGCCGAAGTTTTGAGCATTTCGGGGAAGTACCTGGCGATTTCCTCCTTCTCC
Organism: Bacteroidales bacterium; assembly: GCA_017471085.1. The sequence goes on from JAFUWW010000011.1 coordinate 49,626, forward strand.
AGATCTACCAGGCCGAACCCGCGAAGCCCGGGAGAATCAATGACATAGCCGCCGCTTGCCAGGGGGTACATCTCGTAGAGGGAAGTGGTGTGCTTCCCCTGCAGGTGTGCTAGGGAAATATGGCCGATCTTAGGGTCCAGCGAAGGGTCCAGCGCCTTGATCAGGGACGATTTCCCCACGCCCGACTCGCCGGAAAAGAGGTTCACGTGCCCGCAGCACGCCTCGCGGATGGCATCGACCCCTTCGCCGGTCTGGACGGAGGTTTCGATCACCTTATACCCCGCGCCTTCGTAGATGTGGCGGAAGGCATCGATCTGCTCCTGCGCTTCTTCCCGGTAGAGGTCGGTTTTGGACAGGACGATGGTGGCCGGGATGCCGTAGACCTCGCAGGTGACCAGAATCCGGTCCAGGAACGGCAGCTTTACCTCCGGAAAATACAGGGAGACCATGAGATAGGCCATATCCACATTGGCGGCGATGATATGGGCCTGCCGGGAGAGGTTGGTGCTGCGGCGGATCACATAGTTGCTGCGGGGGAGGATTTCGGTGATCAGCGCCTTGCCGTCCGCCGATCCTTCCCACTCATAGCGCACGTGGTCTCCCACGGCGATGGGATTGGTGATTTCGCTGGCCTTGAGGCGGATCTTGCCCCGCAGCACGGCCGGAAACACCTCCCAGGCCGGCAGTTCGGAGAGCAGATAATGGCTCCCCGCATTCTTTACCACCGTTGCGACTGAGGAATTCATGCTGCAAAGATAGTCAAAAGTTTCAAGCTTTTGCCGCCCGGCTCCTGTTCACCAGCACCACGCCCCCGACAATCAGGACGGTGGCCAGGATTTTTTGCCAGCTGAGCGTGTCCAGTCCCGCCCAGATGCTCACCACGGCGGCGATGACGGGCTGCAGGTAGGTGTACATGCTCACCAGCGTAGGGCGGATGCGCTGCTGTCCGTATGGAATCAGGAAGTAGGCCACGAAGGTGGCGAAGAAGATAAGGTAGGCAATCTCCCACCGGACGATGCCCGGGATGGCCGCATAGTCCGTTTCCACCAGCCCCTTGGCCGAGAAGGGGAGGGACAGCAGCAGGGAGAACAGGAAAGTCCACTTCATGAAGGTGACCACGCTGTACTTGGAAATCAGCGGCCGGAACAGACCCAGGTACAGCGAAAAGCTGAGGCTGTTGAGCAGCAGCAGGAAAATACCCAGGGGCGATGTCACCGCAGCCCCGCCGCTATGCACGGAGTTGAAGATGAGCCACAGCACGCCGGCGAAACTGAGCGCCACGCCGCCCGCCTTCTTGCCCGTGATGGGTTCCTTGAGGAACAGGAAGGCGAAGATCATGGTGAAAATGGGCCCCAGCGTGGCCAGGATGGCCGTGTCGATGGAAGTGGCCATGGTGATGGCCAGGAGGAAGGTCATCTGCGGCATGAACAGGCCCACGAAGGAGGCAGCCGCGATTTTCCAGTAATCGGCCCGGTCTATTTTCTCCTTGGGCATGAAGAGGGAGATGAGCCAGAACAGGGCGCAGGCGCCGATGGCCCTGAGGGTGAACAGCACTACCGGGGACACCGCCTCCGAATTGGCGATGTCTTTGCAGAGGGCGATGTTGAGCCCGAAGATGGTATAGGCGGCCGCGACGGCCAGGTGTCCGGTAAGTTTGTTCGTTTCCACGGCGCGAAGATTTATATAAACCCGGTCTCTCGGAAGGAGGGACCGGGTTCTGTTTAAGATGCGGGCCGATTATTCGGCTTTTTCGTGCGAGAAGTAGATACCGCCGCAGAGCTCGATGGTCTCTTTGTAGGTGTCTTTGTAGCCGATCATGGTGAGGGTGTCGCCTACCGCGATGCCGCCTTCTGCGTTTTCAACCCAGTTCTTGCTGGCGTCGCCGGTGGCGCCGTAACCCGGATAGCAGCCATAGACATAGAGCCTGTTGGTGCCGTCGGTGATATAGAGGTTGCCATACGTCGCGTTGGCGATCTCATCCACCTTTCCTGTGACCATGTAGTAGACGGTCTTGCTGTCTTCCTTGGCCAGGAATTCGGCGATGGTAACCTCTTCTACGGAGATGCTTTCTTCCAGCTGGGCGCCGCCCATCTGGGGAGAATCCTTATAGGCTGCACGCTTGCCCACCAGGGTAACGATGTCACCGACCTTCAGACCGGATTTCTCGAAGTCGCCATTGGCACCGATGCCATAGACATACATCTCGCCGGAGAAGTCGCGGACATAGACGTTGCCATAGGAAGCGTTGGCTACCTTGGTGATGACACCGGTAACACGGTACTGGGTGTCACCTACGGGAGCCTCGAGGAACTCGGCTACGGTAGCGGCGATGATGGCGCCCTTCTGGGCAAGACCCTGCTCGGCCGAATAGTCCTTGCCGCTCTTGACGGTTTTGAGGACGATGGTGGTGGAACGGTCTCCGCCGGCGTTGGGTTCGGCTTTGAACACGACGGTATTGCCGGCGATGGATTTGATGGAGAGCCAGCTCTGGGCATCCTCGGGAATCTCTACATACACGCCGTCACCCTTGTTGTCAAGATTGACGGTGAATTCTCCGCCTTCGATGGGCAGCGTAGCATCCTCGGGATCCACGGAAGCGACCTTGATCAGGGATTTGTTCACTTTGACCACGGAGACGTCGACCAGCTCCACGGTGCCGTTGTAAGTGGTCTTGGGACCCTGGACGGTCACCTCGTCACCCACTTCGATTCCGAAGCTGGACCAGGCGTAGGAGCCGGCGGCATTGACGGTACCGTAGATGTAGATTTCGCCGGTAGCGTCCTGCAGATACCAGTTGCCATAGTTGGTGTTGGCGATCCGGGTGCAGATACCGGTAACCTGATAGGTTTTGCTGTCAGGGCCGGCGATGACCTCGGCGCAGGTGGCGGGCTGGACAGTGGTGACGCCCTGGATGATGTTGATGTACTGAGTCTTGCCTTCGCAGACAACGGCTACGGTCGCGCTGTTGCCTTCACCCGCAGGAGCGGAGAAAGTAATCGTGGAAGAGCCGGCTGAACCGGAAGTGGGGGAGACGGTAAGCCACTGGGGAAGATCGGAAGTATCGATGCTCCAGGATCCGGTGGTGGTCATCGTGATGGATGCCGAGTTGGTCTCGTTGCCGGTGGACAGCGAAACATAGGAAGAGGAAACCTGGATTTCGCTCAGAGAATGATCGGCCTCTTTTTCACAACCGGCAGCGACGGCGAGGGTTGCAAGAAGGGAAGCAAAAATATACTTGAGTTTCATAAGATTGCCGATGATTTATTAGTTGAACAGATATTTGATACCGATGGAAGCATACCAGCACTGGCTGAGAGCATGGAGCGGTACGAAGGTCTGGGTGTTGCCGGAGATGGAGGAAGGAGTGGAGAAAGTGGCATAGCCTTCTTTGTCGACACCTTCATACTTGAGGATGCGGGCCTCGGAACCGATGGCCGGATTCAGGTACTTGGAAACGCCCCAGCTGGAGTTGAACAGGTTCATCAGGTTCTTGAGGTCCAGGCTGAGCTGCAGGGTGTTGGTGGTGTTGCCGATCTTCACGGTGAAGTCGTGCTTGTAGCTGAGGTCGATGCGGTGTACCCAGGGGGAATACAGGCTGTAAGCCTCAGCGTACTGGCCCTGGTGCTTGCTCAGGTAAGCATCGTTGTGGACATAGTCCATGAAGCGGGTCTGGTCGTCCTGGGAGACGAAGCGGAACTGGCCGCCGGTAACCTCGGCATCGGTAGGGATATAGATGGCGTCGTAGTTGTAGCCGTCGCCGTTCATATCGTTGGTGGTCATGTAAGAGTAGTTGTTGCCACCCTTCCAGGCTTCGTAGATGAGGCTGTAGTGGTTGCCGCTCTTGTCATGATGGGTAGCGGAAGCGACCACACGGTCCGGAGTCACATACTGGGAGTTGTGCAGCGGAATGTAGTTGGGACCCATGGAGGTGGGAACATAGGTGAAGGCCGATTCGGCTGCGGAACCAGGCATACCGGTGATTTCCTTGCTCACGGTGTGGGTGTAGGCGGCCATGAAGCTCAGGCTCTCGACGGGCTGGATGTTCACGGTTACGTTGGCGCTCCAGCCATAACCCTTGCTGGTGTTCTCCAGGACGAATGCCTTGGTGTTGTTGCGGAAGTTTTCGGGATAGACCGGACGGTTGTCGGCGCCGTTGAAGCGGGCGAAACCGCGGACGTCAGACATGCTCCAGTCGGAGATGGAGACGGCGTTGATGGTCTTGTTGAAGATACCTTCGGCAGTGATGCTGAACGGGAAGGAGGTCGGGAAGGTATAGTCGAAGGCGAGGGAGGTCTTCCATACCTGCGGCATCTTGAAGCGGGGATCCACGGCGTTTACAGCGGAAGGGACGGTGCCGTCCTCGGGCTTGACGGTGGTAGGATAACCCAGGCCCTGGAGTTTGTTCAGGAGGGCCTCGATGGTGGCCTTGCCGTTAGCGTCGGTCACGAGACCGCCGGCGAAGGTGTCCATGGAGAAGCCGCGGGCGGCGGCGTTCTTGGCGTTGATCTGGGCCTGATACTGTACCAGACCGCCGTTGGTAGGCATGTTGGTGAAGAACACCAGAGGCAGACGGCCGCTGAACAGGCCGGTACCGCCGCGGACCTTCAGGCTCTTGTTGCCGAAGACATCCCAGGTGAAGCCCACGCGCGGCGAGAAGGTAACCTTGGCCGTAGGCCACTTGCCGGTGTCGATATTGGTCTCGGCATAGTTGTAGGCCTTCGGATAATACTTGAGTTCCTGGATGGCCTTGTTGGTCATCAGGTCGCTGTTGTTGAAGAACAGGCCGTCGATACGGGTACCGTAGGTGAGCTTGAAGTTGTCAGAGACGTTCCATTCATCCTGCAGGTAGAGACCGGCCTTGTAGAACTGGACACGGGCAGCGGGCTTCTGTTCGCCGTCGTAACCGTAGGTAAGGTCGACGATTTCTGGAACGGCGCCGTTGATGAAGTCGTCCACGGAGTTGTAGCGGTAGTAACCGGTACCGTTGCGCATGTACTGGTTGTCGGCCATCTGATACTCGAAGTTGACGCCGGCCGTGACCTTGTGGTTGCCAAGATACCAGGTGAGGTCGTCCTTCACGTTGGCCACCGTGTTGTGAACGGCGTTGTTCCAGGTGAAGAGCTCGTAACCCAGGGCCATGTAGTTGTTGTCACCGCCGTCCAGGATGTCGATAAACGGGAACTCCTCGGAGTTGGTGCCGCGCACGTCGTCCAGCTTGGAGAAGGTGGCCAGGAACTGGTTGGAGAGGTTGTCGGTAAGACGGCTGTTCAGGTCCAGGGACCAGGTGCTCACCAGGTTCTGCATGGAATACATGGAGTTGGCGAAGGACATGGAGTACTGGGACATACGGCCGCCGGACATACGGGTACCGCCGTCCATGGAAGTGGCGTTGGGGCTGTTCCAGACGTTGTTCAGCGTGTAGTTGTAGCGCAGGGCCAGGTGGTGCTTGGAAGTGATGTTCCAGTCTACGCGGGCCAGGATCTTGGCGTTGGACTCGTTGGCCGGAAAGTCGGTGTAGGAACCGGTGTCATAGCCATACTTCTGGGCGACATGGTTCTTTACGCGCTCCAGGTCGGAGAGGGTGGTGCGGGAGATGAAATCGTCGGGAACGGCCTTGCCGTTTTCGGAGCCTCTCCAGCGGTTCACGATGGAGGGAACCTTGGAGTATTCGGCGTTCACGAAGAAGAAGAGCTTGTTCTTGACGATGGGGCCGCCGAGGGTGAAACCGTAGGTGGTGCTGCGGTTCACGGCGCGGGCGCCGGAAATCTGCTCACCGTCCACTGCGTCGCCCTGCATGTTCTCGTTCTTGTGATAGACATAGGCGGTGCCGCGGAAGGTGTTGGTACCGGACTTGGTGATGGCGTTCACGCCGCCGCCGATGAAGTTGGTCTGACGTACGTCGTACGGGCTGATCACAACCTGGAGTTCCTCGATGGCGTCGATGGAGATCGGGTTGCCGCCGCCGGGCAGGTTGGAGCTGAGGCCGAAGTTGTTGTTGAAGTTGGCGCCGTCAACGGTGAAGTTGGCGAGACGGCCGTCGGAACCGGCGAAGCTCATGCCGTTGCCGCCGTAAGGAGAGAGGCGGGTGACGTCGGTGATGCTGCGGTTAACGGTAGGGATGGCTGTAATCTGGCCGCTGTTGATGTTGGTCACGGCACCGGTGCGCTCCTGGGAATTGAACTTGGAGGCGGCATCGGCAATGACCACGGTGCCTTGCAGCATTTCGCTGGATTCGGCAATCTGGGCATTCAGACTGAAGGTTTCTGCCAGCTGCAGGGTGACACCGGTGTAGGAGGCATCCTGGAAGCCCAGGCAGGTGAAGTCCACCTTGTAGGGACCGCCGGTACGCATACCCTGGATGGTATAACGACCGTCGGCATTGGTGACAGCGTAATAGACGGTACCGGAGGGCTCGTGCTGAGCCATGACGGCAGCGCCTACTACCGGTTCGCCGTTCTGGTCCACCACGCGGCCGCTAAGGGCGGACGTAGTGACCTGAGCAAATGCGACAACGCCCGCAAACATAGCGATGCATGCGAGCAAAAGGCTTTTGAAAGCGTTTCTCATAAGGTTTTAAAAGAATAAATATTGGTACAACAGTATTCGCTAACCAAAATACGGTCGCGAATATACGACCTTTTTTTGATAATCGGAAATTTTCTCCCCTAATAATATAGGGGAAAACCCCGTATTTCCGTTTGGATAAAAAGGGGAAAAAACCTATATTTGTAGATGTGAAGAAATAACAACTAAAATTATAACTGGTTATGAAATTCAAATCTATTCTATTGGCATTCCTTGCCGGCGCAGCAGCGCTCGTTTCCTGCCAGCAGCAGGAAGATCTGGGCCCCGCGAAGGTGAGCGTCGCCCCCGAGGAACTCACTTTCTCGGCCGAAGGCGGCAGCAAAGCGGTGGAACTCACCGCCACCAGGGACTGGATTGTCACAACCCCCGACTGGATCGCGGCGGACGTGGTCAAAGGCGAAGGCAGCACCAAGCCTTTCACCGTTTCCATCACCGTCAATCCCAACAAGGAGAACGACCGTACCGGTAACGTGGTCTTCTCCATCGGCCTGGCCAAAAAGACCGTCGTGGTTCGCCAGGCAGGCGAAAAGGGCGCTGTCCAGCTGGGCGACGGCACCAAGGAGAATCCTTATACCGTGGCCGGCGTAATCGCATACCTGGAAGAGCTGGGGGCCGATGTCACCAGTCCCGAAAAGGTGTACGTGAAGGGTAAGGTCGCCACCATCTCGGAAGAGTTCGGCGCCCAGTACGGCAACGGCAGTTTCACCATTTCCGACAGCGGCGAATCCACGGGAGACCTCTTCACCGCCTATCGCGTCTATTATCTCGGCAATAAGAAATGGACCGAGAAGGACGCCCAGATCAAGCAGGGCGACGACGTGATCCTCTTCGGCAACGTGGTCAACTACAAGGGCAACACCCCCGAAACTTCGCAGGGCAACGCCTTCCTGTACAGCCTCAACGGCGAAAACAGGGGCGGTGACAATCCCGACGTCCCCACCGGCGATCCTGAGGGCTCCGGCACCCAGGCCGATCCGTTCAACGTGGCGGCGGCCCTCGATGCCGTCAAGGGCCTCACCTGGACCTCCAACGAAGCATACGACAAAGTGGGTCCTTACTATGTGAAGGGCAAGGTCAGCCGGGTTTCCGAAGAATACGGCGCCCAGTACGGCATCGGCACCTTCTACATTTCGGACGACGGCAGCTCCAGCAACGAGTTCTACGTGTACCGTGCGCTTTATCTCGGCAACAAGAAATGGGCGAACGGCGATACGCAGATCAAGGCGGGCGACGAAGTGGTCATCTACGGTGAACTCATGAACTACCGCGGCAACACGCCCGAGACCGTGCAGAACTCCGCCTACCTCTACTCCCTGAACGGCAAGACCGAAGGCGGCAGTTCGGAGACCCCGGACTACAGCAACGCTCCTGCCAAGACGGTGGCGGAATTCATCTCTGCGGCCGATGCAGGAAACTACTACAAGCTCACCGGTACGGTGTCCCGGTTCAACGCCCAGTACTGCAGCTTCGACCTCACCGACGAGAGCGGTACCATCTATGTGTACAGCGTGGACAACAAGGCCGACTGGAGCAGCAAGATTTCCAACGGCGGCACCGTGACCATCGCCGGCAAATACCAGTACTACGAGAAGAACCAGCAGCACGAGGTAGTCAACGCCTATATCCTCTCGTTCGAGGCTTCCGGCTCTCCTGAAACGCCGGACTTCAGCAACGCTCCTGCCAAGACGGTGGCGGAATTCATCTCTGCGGCCGATGCGGAGAACTACTACAAGCTCAGCGGTACCGTTTCCAAGTTCAACGCCCAGTACTGCAGCTTCGACCTCACCGACGAGAGCGGCACCATCTACGTATACAGCGTGGACAACAAGGCCGACTGGAGCAGCAAGATTTCCAACGGTGGCACCGTGACCATCGCCGGCAAGTACCAGTACTATGAGAAGAACCAGCAGCATGAGGTAGTCAACGCCTATATCCTTTCGTTCCAGGCTTCCGACAACCCGGACAATCCCGACAATCCCGGAACGGGCACCTACGCCAGCAATGTGGACTGGGAGCTGACGAATGTGGCCTATGCCCAGGATGCCGTGGTGAACGGTGAAGAGGGCGTGAAAATCCTCAAGCTCGGCACCGGTTCCAAGGCCGGTACGGCCACCTTCCCGGTCCCGGCCGACGCCACCACCCTTTCCTTCTACGCCATTTCCTGGAACAAGGCTCCTGCAACGCTGACCGTCAAGCTGGACGGCACCGTGATCAAGACCCTTGAACCTGCCGCCAACAGCGGCCTGGCAGGCAATTCTCCTTATACCCTCACCGTAACGGAAGCCGACCACTACACGCTCAGCCTGGTTCCCGCTTCCGGCGTACAGGCCAACTATGCCTGGGCTGGTCCCGCCTTCAAGCTCATGTCTGCAGGCACCAAGACCGTGGAGGTTACCACCGAGGGCAGCAACAATCCCCGCGTGGCCCTGTTCGGCATCCAGGCCGGAGACGGCTCCTCCACTCCGGACCAGCCCGACCAGCCGGACCAGCCGGATCAGCCCGACCAGCCGTCCGGTGAAGCTTCCGGTTCCGGCACCGAGGCCAGCCCGTACAATGTGGCTGCCGCCATCGACGCCGTCAAGAACCTGACCTGGACCTCCAACACCGTCTATGACAAGGTGGGTCCCTATTATGTGAAGGGCAAGATCAGCCGGATCGCCAAAGACGGTGAATTCTCCACCCAGTTCGGCAACGCCACCTTCTTCATCTCCGACAACGGCGCTGCCGAAAACGAGTTCGAGGCCTACAGGGTTCTCTATCTCGGCAACCGGAAATGGGCCGATGGCGACAAGCAGGTCAAGGTGGGCGACGAAGTGGTCGTCTACGGCGAACTCATGAACTACAAGGGCAACACGCCCGAAACCGTGCAGAACACCGGTTACCTCTATTCCCTGAACGGCGAGAAGGCCGGCGGCGACACGCCCGACCAGCCGGATCAGCCCGACCAGCCGTCCACCGATGGCGAGTACGACAGCGCCGTCACCTGGACGCTGAATGCATCGGCCTATGACGATATCGGCGCCGTCGTGAACGGTACGGAAGGGGTCAAGGTACTGAAGCTCGGAACTTCCTCCAAGACAGGTTCCGCCACCCTGAACCTGCCGGAAGGTACCACTTCCCTCACTTTCTATGCGGTTTCCTGGAAGGGAGAATCCACCCAGCTCCTGTTCCTTGCCGACGGTAACGAGGTCGCCTATGTCGAGCCTGCCGGAAACGAAGGCCTGGCCGGGAACACCACCTATCAGCTGACGGTAACGAGCGCCGACAAGTACACCGTCACCTTCCCCGCCACCAACTCCATCGAGGTGGTGACGAACGGCAGCAAGAAGCGTGCGGCCCTGTTCGGCATCAAGCCCGGCAATGAGACCGGCGGAAACACCGGCGGACGCCCCGTAGCTTCTTCCGTGGCCGATTTCCTCTCCGCGGAACCTTCTGAGACCCAGGTCTATCAGCTCACCGGTATCATCTCCAACATCACCAACAACCGCTACGGCTATTTCGACCTCATCGACGCCACCGGCAGCGTGTATGTGAAGGGCCTTACCTATACCAACCTGGGCTATGGCGCCACCAACGACCAGAGCTTCGGCCCGATGGTGCTGAAAGAGGGTGACAACATCACCATTGCCGGCTATCGCGGCAGCTTCAACTATGCTCCGCAGATGGAATACGCCTACTTCGTGCGGAAGAATGCCAGCGGCAACGGCAGCAGCACCGTCCCCGGCGCCAAGGGTGACGGCTCCCAGGCCAATCCGTTCAACGTGGCCGCAGCCATCAATGCCACCGCGCCTCTCACCTGGACCTCCAGCAGCAACTACGACAAGGCCGGTCCTTACTATATCAAGGGCATTATCAGCCGGGTTGCCAGCAAGGGAACCTTCACCGAAGGCGGCACTTATGGCAATGCTTCCTTCTACATCTCCGACGACGGCACCCAGGAAAAGGAGTTCTACTGCTTCCGCATCCTGTACTTTGACAATGTCAAATACACCGGCGGCACCGACATCAAGGCCGGAGACGAGGTCGTCGTCTCTGCCGAAATCATGAACTATCAGGGCAAGACCCCGGAGACGGTATCCGGCAAGGGCTACCTCGTGAGCCTGAACGGCGCCACATCCGGCGGTTCCGGCAACCAGGAACCCGACCCTGATTCCACTCCGGACTACAACAATGCCCCGGCCAAGACCGTGAGCGAGTTTATCACGGCGGCCGATACGGAAACCTATTATAAGCTCACCGGAACCGTTTCCGGATTCAATTCCAACTATTGCAGTTTCGACCTCACCGACGCCTCCGGCACCATCTATGTCTATTCCGTAGACAACAAGGCCGATTGGAGCAGCAAGATCTCCGACGGAGGTACCGTGACCCTCGCCGGCAAGTATCAGTACTACGAGAAGAATCAGCAGCACGAAGTGGTGAATGCCCAGATCCTCTCCTTCGAAGCCGGCTCCACGCCCGACCCCGGTCCGGATCCTACTCCGAGTGGTGATGCTGTAACGCTTTCCTTCCCGGATGATAACAGCGCCAACAACGGAACCAGTTCATACACGGCTGATTGGACAGCAACAAGTGGCAATTATAGTTGGACCATCTCTAATTTTAACAATAATAAATGGGGAAATAGCTGGTCCTATATCAAGTGCGGAAGAAAGAATAATGATTCCGTTGCCTCTATCGCCACCGCCCAGGCTTTGTCTTCATCCATCAGCACTGTAGTCGTAACGGTGGATAAGATTTTGGATGCATCCAAGATTAATTCTACTAAACTGATTGTTGCAAGTGATGCGGCATTCTCTTCCAATGTTCAGGAGATTCCCGTAACGGTTTCTGCTGCAGGGGACATTACTTACACCGTGGCGACGCCGGCCGCCAACAGCTATTATAAACTGGTATTTGATTGTGCCTCGCATACCGCGAATGGTATTATTCAGATATCCAAGATCGTTTATAATCCTTAATCTTAATTGTTTATAGGTTCGCTTATGTTCCGGAAACTTTTCAGACTTGCCGTTTGCCTGGCTGCTCTTACAGCCATGGCATGGGCGTGCCAGAAGCCGGAGACATACGATGAGAATACGGCCATTGTCCTCCGTCAGGCCGCTTTGGACCAGACGGGGGGCAGTGCGTTCGTCTCCGTGACCGTGAAAGGGGACTGGACCATTTCCCTGGAGTTCTCCGGCGGCGGCACCTGGGCTTCCGTGGAGCCTGCCTCCGGAACCGGAAGCAAGGGCGATGTGCGCCTGGTCTATCAGGCCAATGAAGCGGAAGACCCCCGCAGCGTAACCCTTGTCCTGAAACCTGCCCATGGCGCAGAGGCCAGGGTTACGGCCTATCAGGACGGCCTTGAGCCCGAGCCGGAAACTCCTTCCTATGGCTACGACACCGTTCCCATGACCTGGCTGGAGCTGCCCGCCACCCAGGCGGGTGACGGGCGCGAAGCGCTGGCGCACGGCATGGACGGAGGAAAGTACAAGAATCAGATAGCCAGCGGCGTACGCAACTGGAGCTGCTATTGGGACTATGACCACCGGGTTTCGCAGTGGGTCGCCTATCCGTTGAACAACAAGCTGATCGGCAGTGGATCCAGGACGAATTCCTGGGGGTACGACCCGCTCCTCCCTTCCGGATTGCAACAGTCCATCACCTCCAGCTTCTCCTCCACCCACCGTTACTACAGCGATCCGCTGTATGACCGCGGTCACCAGATTCCGTCGGCCGACCGGCTGAGCTATTCGTCCAACGTCTCCACGTTCTATCCTACCAACATGACTCCGCAGAGCGGCGATTTCAACAGCCAGATCTGGGCTGCGCTGGAAGGAAAAGTGCGGGGCTATGCCGGGAAGGCGGATACGTTATACGTGGTCACGGGCTGCGTATACCGTAACAGCGGCGTCAAAGTGAAGGATACTGCGGGGCACGAAATCACCGTGCCCACGCATTACTTCAAGGCGCTTCTGTTCAGGGGAACATCGACCTATGCTACGGAAGGGTTTATGGCGGCCGGTTTCCTGCTGCCCCATGATGACTCCATCGCCGGCGGCAACTGCCTCGATTACATCCGTTCCATCGACCAGCTGGAGGATGAGACGGGGATCGATTTCTTCCCCAACCTGGCAGCGGCAATCGGCAGGGAAGCGGCAGACAAGATTGAAGCCGAAGAGCCCAACAAATGGTGGAAATAACAACTGAAACTTAATAGACTGAAAATGAAAAAATCGCTTTATCTTCTCCTGGCCCTCATGGTCGTGGTCTCCGGTTGCGGCTCTTCCGCCAAGGTGGCCGGCGGCCCTTCCGGCAAGAGCTATGTAATCGGCTTTTACAACCTGGAGAACCTGTTCGACACCTTCCATGACGAGGGCAAGAACGATTATGAATACCTGCCCGACGGCTCCAACCAGTGGACGGACGCCAAGTACCAGAAGAAATTGCAGAACATGGCCCGCGTAATCGCGGAAATGAAGGCCGACAACGGCGTCTGGCACACCGTGCTGGGCGTTTCCGAAATCGAGAACCGCCATGTGCTGGAAGACCTGGTGGCCCAGCCTTCCATCGCCGAGGCCAATTACCAGATTGTCCATTACGACGGTCCCGACCGCCGCGGCGTGGATGTCGGCCTGCTGTACAAGCCCGAGCAGTTCAAGCTCCTCGCCAGCGAAAGCATCCCTTTCACCTTCGCCCCTTCGCGCATCGACTTCAGCGCCTGGACCCAGGAGGAGATGGACGATTTCCGCACGCGTGACGTGCTGATGGCCCGCGGCACCATCGACGGGGAAATGTTCGCCTTCTTCGTGGCGCACCTTCCTTCCCGTCTGGGCGGCAAGGGTGCGGACCTCCGTCCCCGCGGCGCCGAAATCATCTACATGCGTGCCATGGAACTCCAGAAAGAGTTCCCCGGCATCAAGATCGTGGTGATGGGCGATATGAATGACAACCCCACCGACGTGAGCATGACCGATTTCATGCGCGGCAAGGAAAACATCGCCGATGTCACCGGTGAAGATTTCTTCTCTCCGTTCCTGAGCATGCTCAAGGCCGGTTACAGTTCGCTGTATTATCAGGGCGGCGGCAACATCTACGACATCATCCTGGTGAACAACGGCCTGGCCAACGCGCCCAAGGGCACGTTCCAGATCCAGCCCATCGTCAACGGGAAGTATTACGGCCGCGTGTTCTCCAAGCCGTTCATGACCAACCAGTCGGGCCAGTACAAGGGAACTCCTTTCCGCACTTTCTCCAACGGTGCGTTTATCGGCGGCTATTCCGACCACTATCCTACGTATATCGTAATCAAAAAGTAAAAAACACTTTTCAGATATGATGAAACGAATTCTAACGGCATTCGCCGCCCTCGCCGCTTCGGTGACCCTGTTCGCGCAGGAGTACTCCGGCGGCGTGAAGGGTACGGTCATCGACCGCAACGGCCGCCAGCCTGTGGAAAACGCCCGCCTGGTGCTCATGAAAGGCGCCGCCGAGGTGGCCCAGACCCAGTCGGGTCCGGACGGAGGTTTCCTGATCCTGGACCTGGAGGACGGCATGTACACCCTGGTGATCACGGCCCCCGATTTCCTGGAGACCCAGGTGCAGGTTACCGTGAACGACGGTTATGTGAAGAACATGTTCAACCTGTCCATTTCCTCCGTCCAGCAGGTGACGGAACTGGACGATGACTCCTTCGCCGCCTTCGACATGGACGACAGCGGCTACAACGACAACCCCACCATCCTGTTCGGCTCCAACGACGTGTTCAACAACATCGCCGGCTATAATTTCAGCGCCGTGCGTTTCAATGCCCGCGGCTACGCCTCCGAAACGCAGGATGTGTATCTGGCCGGCGTCAAGATGAACGACGCCGTCACGGGCTATTCCCCGTTCTCGCTGTGGAGCGGCCTCAACGAGGCCATGCGCTCCAAGGAGACGGTGAACGGCACCGAAGTGTCCGACTACGGCTTCGGCGGCTATAACGGCCTGACCAACATCTTCGCCAACGCCTCCAACGTGCGCAAGGGCCTCAGGGGAAGCCTCCTCACCAACAGCTCGCTGTACCGTCTCCGTGTGATGGCCTCCTATTCCACGGGCGTCATGGACAACGGCTGGGCCTTTGCCGCCAACGTGAGCGCCCGACTGGGCGGAAACGACTGGATCGACGGTGTATACTACCGCTCCTTCGCCTATTATCTGGCGGCCGACAAGGTGCTGAACAATGCCAACAAGCTCAGCTTCGTGTTCTTCGGAACGCCCGGACAGCGCGGCGCGCAGAACGCTTCCACCCAGGAAGTGTACGACCTCGTGGGCGACAACATGTACAACTCCAACTGGGGCTACCAGAACGGCCGGGTGCGCAACGCCCGCGTCCGCAAGACGCATGAGCCCATCGCCATCTTCAAGTACGATTTCACCCCGTCCGACAAGTTCGAAGCCAGTTTCACGGCCCTCTACCGTTTCGGCAAGAACGGTTATACCGCCCTTGACTGGTACGACGCCCAGGATCCGCGCCCGGACTACTACCGCAACCTGCCCAGCTACTTCATGGACGAGAATCCGGACATGAACCGCCACAACGACCTCAAGTGGGGCTGGACCCGCGAGGTATGGACTCACAGCAAGGATTTCCCCAACCTGACCCATGTAGACTGGGACCGCCTGTACAATGTGAACCGCATGCAGGAAGGCGGCCGGTCCAAGTATGTGCAGGAAGAGCGCCACACGGACCAGCAGGACCTGAACCTGGGACTTACCTTCAAGGCCCGTCCCGCCGGCTGGCTTACCCTGAACGGCGGCCTCAACGCCCGCATCAACCGGACCGAATACTTCAAGACCATCGCCGACATGCTGGGCGGCAACTACTTCCTGAATATTGACAACTTCGCCGAGCGTGATTTCGCCGCCACCCCGTACAAGCTCCAGAACGACCTGGACTACTACCGGCTCTACGGCGAGGCCCAGACGCTCAAGACCGGCGACAAATACGGCTACGACTACTATGCGCAGGTCCGCAACTTTGGCGGCTGGCTCAACGGGACCTTCACCTTCGGCAACTTCAGCGCCACGCTGGGCGGCCGTCTGGGTTACGAGAGTTTCTGGCGCGAGGGTCTGGTCCGCAAGGGTCTCTTCCCCGGCCTGGACGAAAATGGCAACAAGCTGGTGGTCGACGGTGTCACCATCGAACCCACCTATGATCCCGACGGTTCCGTCACCACGTCCCTGGGCAAGTCCAGAAAAGCCTCCTTCCTCACCTATGCCGGCAAGCTGGGCCTGAACTATGTGATCGGCGGCGCCATGCGCGTATATGCCAATATGGCCTATTTCAACGAGGCCCCCAAGTTCAACCAGGCTTTCCTCAGCCCCCGTACCCGCAACTCCATGGTGGAGAACCTGAAGCCGGAGAAGATTTTCTCCTCCGACATCAACTGGCAGTACAGCGGCAACGGCATCAACATCCGTGCAACCGCCTACTACACCACCATCCAGGACCAGAGCAAGGTGATGAGCGCCTACGACGACCTCCAGAACGCCTTCTCCAACTTTGCCATCACCGGCATCAACGAGCGCCACATGGGCGTTGAACTCGGTTTCAAGGTGCCTACCTACCTGGTTCCCAACCTCAGTTTCCAGGGCGTCGTTGCGCTGGGCGAGTATGTCTACACATCCAATCCTTTCATGACGCAGACCCTGGACAACAGCGCCGAAGTGGTGATGTCCCACACCTACGTCCCTTACTGGAAGCAGACCGAACTCCTGGACGGCACCGTAACGCAGAAACACTACGTGCCTTCCACTCCGCAGACGGCCGTGAGCCTGGGTCTCGCCTACAATTACAACTACTGGTTCATCGACGGCGACGTGGAATACTTCGGCCGGTCCTATCTGGACATGAACCCGCTCTACCGTACCGACCAGGCCGTCTACGGCCTCGACAACAATCCCACAGACACGGAGATCGTGTACATGACCACCCAGGAGCAGTTCGCCCCCGCCTGGCTCGTGAACATTTCCATCGGCAAGTCCTGGTACATCGACTACAAGTATCAGCTGGGCTTCTCCCTCAACGTGAAGAACCTGCTGAACAACCGGAACGTGAAGACCGGCGGCTACGAACAGACCCGCATGGTGGACAACACCGTGTCCAAGGAGCGCTACTACAAGTTCGACCCCAAGTACTTCTACATGGCCGGGACCAATTATATGCTTAACCTCTATTTCAGATTCTAAGAGCCATGAAAAAGTCCATTATCGCTGTTTTTGCGCTTGCGGCGCTTGTTTCCTGCCAGAGTCTGAAAGAGGAGTGGCAGCCTGTATTTACTTTCGACGCCAACGAACCGGACGGCCTGGTCCTCTATACGGAGAGCACCCTTCCGGATTTCGGCGGCACCTTCACCTCCATCAGGGACCTGAAGGCCACCTATCGTTCCGGCAAACCTGCAGAGGTGGCCGGCAATGTCTGGATCAAGGGCCAGGTCATCTCCAGCGACCGTACCGGCAACATCTACCGGGAGTTGTACATCCAGGATGAGACGGGCGGCATCGACCTCAAGCTCGGCAAATCTTCGCTTTACAGCGACTACCAGCTGGGCCAGTGGATCTATGTCTATTGCGACGGGCTCACCCTGGGCGCCTACAACGGCATGCCGCAGCTGGGCCTGGAGGCCGACCAGACCACGACCAACGACTACGAGACCTCCTACATCGACGTGCAGGCCATCATCGACCAGCACGTGTTCCGCGGCGCATACGATACGCCGGTGCAGCCTGCCGTAATCACGGAAGACCAGCTCAAGGCTTCCCTCTCGGCCGGCTTCAAGGGAGAACTCTGGGGCAAGCTCGTCACGGTCAAGGGCCTTACCTACGGAAACCAGATTTTTGCGCTGTTCTATCCCAACTCCAACCTCCCGCATACCAGCGCCAACCCGGAGAACCGCATTTTCCTCTCCGACAACGGCCGCTGGGGCGTGGATACCTGGGCCTGCTCCAAGAACAAGTACATCGAGTATGTACAGAGCGGGGTGTGGGATTTGGCGGAGGTGGGTTCCGGCGCCACCCGCTACGGCCCCATCACCGGCAAGCCGTCGGATTACCTGCGGGATGGCCGCGTGCTGGATTCCTTCGGGGCCGATGCCGACCTTACCTATAAGGAGATTATGGTGAAATACGCCGCCGGCAACTACATCTCCCATTACTTCAAACTGGGAGGTACGGATATCCAAGTGCGTACCAGCGGCTTCTCCCGCTTCGCCGACACCAGGCTGGATTCCCGGATCCTCGCCGGCCAGGCCACAGTGGACATCACCGGCATCCTTACCATCTACAGCGGTGCCGCCCAGTTCTCGCTGGTAGACGACCCGTCCGTATCCGTCATCGTCCATTGATAAAGATGGCCGGCCCCCCTGGCCATGACATACAGTTTGTCATCCCCGGCTTGACCGGGGATCTTATTGAAGAGAAACATGAAAAAAACATTCATTTTTATTGCTGCAATGGTTATGCTGGCAGCTTGTGACAACAAACCCAAGAACATCTTCCTCCAGGAGTGGGACACCCCGTACGGAACGGCGCCCTTCTCCAGGATAACGGCGGCCGACTATATGCCGGCTTTCGAGGCCGGCCTGGCCGAACAGAAGAAGAATATCCAGGCCATCATCGACAATCCCGCAGCGCCCACCTTCGAGAACACCATCCTCGCCTATGAGGAGGCTTCTCCCATCCTGGACCGCGTGCAGGGCGTTTTCTTCAACCTCACCGAGAGTGAATCCACGCCTCAGATGCAGGAGATCGAAGAGAAAGTGACCCCACTCCTGACCGATGCCGAGAACGAGATTTTCATGAACGAACAGTTCTTCGCCAAAGTGAAGGCCGTATACGACAATTCCGCCTCGCTCACCCGTGAGCAGCAGATGGTGGTGAAGAAAATCTACCAGAGCTTCGAGCGCAACGGCGTCGCCCTGGACGAGGCCGGCAAGAAGCGTTTTGCCGAAATCAATACCCGCCTGGCCACCCTGAGCCAGAAATTCGGGCAGAACCTGCTGGCCGAGAACAATGCTTTCAAGGAGAAGACAGGCCTCACCGTGAGCGAGTACTACGATTTCATGGGTTCCTGCGACGACCGCGCCAAGCGCGAAGAGGTTTTCAAGGCCTATGCCGCCCGCGGCAACAACGGCAACCAGTACGACAACAATGCCATCGTCCTGGAAATCCTGAAACTCCGCGCCGAGCAGGCCGAACTGCTGGGCTATCCCAACTTCGCCGCCTTCCAGCTTTCGAACAAGATGGCGGGCGACCCCGCCACCGTGGACAACTTCCTCCAGCCCATCATGGACGCATCCATGAAGAAGGCCCGCGAAGAAATGGCCGATATGCAGAAGATCGCCGGGCACAAGATCGAGCCGTGGGACTATTCCTATTATGCCGAGAAGGTCCGCCTGCAGAAATACGCCTTGGACGAAAGCCAGACCAAGCCTTACTTCCAGGTTGACAGCGTGCGCAAGGGGGTCTTCACGGCCGCCGAGCGCATCTACGGCATCCATATCGACCCGGCCCCCGAGGTGGAAGTGTACAATCCCGTGGTGAAAGCCTTCAAGCTCACCGACGCCGACGGCTCCCTGATCGGCATATTTTACGGCGACTACTTCGTCCGTCCCACCAAGCGCGGCGGCGCCTGGATGAACAATTTCCGCGACCAGTACGTCAGCCCGGCCGGGGACGTCCGTCCCGTCATCGTGAACGTCTGCAACTTCCCCGCTCCCACGGAGGAAGTGCCTTCGCAGCTCACCATCGACAATGTGCAGACCGCTTTCCATGAGTTCGGCCATGCCCTGCACGGCTTCCTCACCCGCTGCCACTACAAGACCGTGAGCGGCACTTCCGTCGCCCGCGATTTCGTGGAAATGTTCTCGCAGTTCAACGAAAACTTCGCCTTCGTGCCGGAAATCCTCCAGGCCTATGCCAACGATTACCGTACCGGCAAGCCCATCCCGGCCGCCCTGGTGGAGAAGATCCGGAAGTCCCTCAAGTTCAACCAGGGTTTCACTACCGGAGAGCTCTGCGCCGCCTCCATTCTGGACATGAAGTGGCACGAGCTGTCATCGGCCCAGCTCTCGCAGTTCAACGGGCCGGACGACATCCGCGCCTTCGAGGCCAAGGTATGCAAGGAGATGGGCCTGGTGGACGAGATCATCCCCCGTTACCGCACCACCTACTTCAACCATATCTTCAACAGCGGCTACAGCGCCGGCTATTACAGCTACCTCTGGAGCGAAGTGCTGGCAGTTGACGCTTGGGAGAAATTCGTGGCCGACGGAGTCTTCAACAAGGCCACGGCCGACAGCTTCCGCCAGACCTTCCTGGAGAAAGGCGGCAGCGAGGAACCCATGACCCTGTACCATCAGTTCCGTGGCGCCGATCCCGACCCTGCC
The DNA here is from genome assembly GCA_017471085.1 of Bacteroidales bacterium. The sequence continues at coordinate 69,620 of JAFUWW010000011.1, forward strand.
GCTCTTATGCGCGCCCGGGGATTGGAATAGTGGAGGCTAACTGCTTGATTTGTATTTAATTATGGGGTGTCCCTGTGTGTCTTCGGATGCACAGAAACACCCCTTAAGGTGTTGAGTTGCAGCTGGTTAGCCTCCACTGCTAGAGAACGTAGCTTGTGAGCACCTTCGTGGCCCCGTCCGGAATCAGGCACAGGTCGTCGGCGCAGGCGGGTATCAGCACGGTCTCGCCCTGGCTGACGGGAACCTCGGAACCGTCCACTTCCAGGGTGCCGCAGCCCTCCAGGCACATGACCACCACGAAGGAATCCAGCTCCGACAGGTCTTTGGCGTAGGGGAGGGTGAGGTCCAGGAGGGTGGTGGTGAAGTACGGGCAATTCACCAGCTCCACCTCCTCGTCTTCCAGGGGCATGTAATGCGTCCGGTAATCGGCATGAACCTGATAGTCGATGGCGTCTTTGGCCAGCGCCGTGTGCAGTTCCCGCGGCTTGCCGTCCAGGCCGGGGCGGTTGTAGTCGAAGATGCGGTAAGTGATGTCCGAGGTCTGCTGGATTTCCGCGATGAAACAGCCGCTGCAGATGGCGTGGATGCGGCCGGCGGGGAGGAAGAACACGTCGCCGGGCTCCACATCGTAGCGGGCCAGCACGTCCGTGATGGTGCCGTCGGCCACCCTCTTCTCGTATTCTTCCGGGGTGACGGCCTCTTTCAGGCCGACGTAAAGATGGGCGCCGGGCTCGGCCGAAATCACATACCACATCTCCGTCTTGCCGTTGCAACCATGCCGTTGCAGGGCCAGTCCGTCGTCCGGATGCACCTGGATGGACAGGTCGCGGTGCGCATCGATGAACTTGATCAGCAACGGGAACTGGTCGCCGGTCCGGGCATAGACATGTTCTCCCACCAGCTCTCCTTTATACTCCTTCACCAGCGTAGCGATGGAGCGCCCATCCAGCGGCCCTCCGGCCACCACGGATTCGTTCCCGGGCACACCTGACAGCTCCCAGCTTTCGCCGATATGCTCCTGTGCGGTTTCAATGCCTTTATAAGGGGCGATCTTCTCTCCGCCCCACACCAGTGTCTTGAAAATCGGCTCGAATTTTAACGGTTCCATTTATTTTGTCATTTTAAATTCAAGGGTTCCGCCCGCCGTGATGTCCTTATAGTCGATATACGGCAGGCCGTAAGGTTTTCCATTCAATGTAACTGCACCGATATAGGGCGTTTCCGGGCTCAGGCCTTTGGTGGTGATGGTGAATTCCCCGCCGGCTACCTTCACCACGGCCTTGTCCCAAAGGGGAGCGCCGAACCAGAAGCGGGTGCTGGCCGGTTCCACCTGGTAGAAGCCCAGCGTGGAAAGCACGTACCAGGCGCTCATCTGGCCCACGTCCTCATTGCCGGGGAGGCCTTCCTCGTTGCAGGGATACATGGTGTCATATACCTGACGCAGCCGCCTGGCCGCGCTCCTGGGCGCTTCCAGCATCGAATACAGGTAGATGGTATGGTGCCCGGGCTCGTTCCCGTGGGCATACTGGCCGATGAGGCCGGAAATATCGGCCGACGCATGCTCGCCCTCGATGTGTTCCGGCGCGTTGAAAAGCCCGTCCAGCTTGGAAAGCATGGCTTCCCGCGAGCCGAAAAGCCGCTCCAGCCCGTCCACATCCTGCGGCACCAGCCAGATGTACTGCCAGGGCGTGCCTTCTGTGTAATCGGAGGTGGAATGGTGCGAGTAGAGGGGATTGAACGGCTCCGTGAATGTACCGTTCGTCTTCCGTCCCCGCATGAACTGCAGGTCCGGGTCCCAGTAATGCCGGTAAGAGTGGCTGCGCTCCCGGTATTCGGCAGCGACGGCATCCCATCCCAGCAGGGCGGCGGCATGGGAAAGGGCGCCGTCGGCAATGGCATATTCCATGTCGTTGGCAACCGCCTCGCCGTACAGGTCGGCCGGGATGAATCCGTACTTCAGGCGCACATCCTGCCCGCGGTCGGGCATGTTGGCCGTCGCCACCATGGCCTCGATGAGCTGCTGGTCCGTAAGGCCGGCCCGGAAGCCCTTCACAACGGCATCGGCAAAAGCGATGAGGCCCGGATTCCCCACCATGCAGTCGGTCTCGTTACCCATCAGGTGCCAGACGGGAAGGTCCCCCTGCTCCAGGTAGATATGGTACATCGTCTGCACGATGTCGTCCATCTTTTCCGGATGAATCAGGGTCATCAGCGGCATGGCGGCCCGGTAGGTGTCCCAGAGCGAGAACGTGGTGTAATTGTGCCAGGAGGCTTTCCGAACTACGCCGTCCGAGCCCCGGTACTGCCCGTCGGCATCGTCGAAGGCCGAAGGAGCAATCATCGTATGGTAAAGCGCCGTGTAGAAAACGGTGCGTTTGGCGGCATCTTCCGTGTCGATTTTCACCTTCCCCAATTCCCGGTTCCAGGCTGTGCGGGCTGATTTCCGGGTGGCCTCGAAATCCCAGCCGGGCAGTTCCTCGGCCATGTTGGCCCGCGCCCCCTCGATGGAAACGGGCGAGAGCGCCACTTTCACCAGCACCTGCTCTCCCGGAGCGGTATGGCCCAGAGAGCAATAACCGTATACCGGGCTCAGGATGCCGTTGCGTTTTTCCGGATTCTCCGCTTCGGAGAAAGCGGTGACAGGGCGGGAGAATTCGGCCCAGAAGTAGATTCTCTGGTCGATGGCCCAGCCGGTGGAGAAACGGTGGCCGCCCAGGGCGGTTACCCGGCCTTCCCCGTCTTTCACCACCTCGAAACCGCAGTCTACGGCCCGGTCCCAGCATCCGCCGTTCTCCAGGTCGAAGACCAGCGTGGCGTCCTCGGCCTCGGGGAAGGTATAGCGGTGGAGGCCGACGCGGGCGGTGGCGGTCATTTCGGCCAGGATGCCGTCCCTGAGGAGCGGCACGCTGTAGTAGCCGGGTTCGGCCACCTCGCGGGTTCTGTCGGCATAGGACCAGGCGCCTTCCCTGCCGCGTTCAGGGGCGGTAGGGCCCAGTACCGGCATCACGGTGACATCGAACAGGTCGCCGATGCCCGTGCCGGAGAGATGGGTGTGGCTGAAGCCGATCACCGTGGAGTCCGAACTGTGATAGCCGGAGCACCAGTCCCATTCCTGCGGAATGCTGGTGGGTCCCACCTGCACCAGGCCGAAGGGCACATTGGCTCCCACGAATACATGTCCGTGGCCTCCCGTGCCGATTCTCGGATTCACATAGGCGGCAAAATCTTCCGCCGGGGGCGTGCAGGCAGCCATGATGCCCAGCAGGCCGATTGTTCCAAGCAGTTTTTTCATATTCTATCGGAGGCTGAATTTAAGGGCGACGGGTTCCTGGGCGAGGCCCTTTGGAAGGGACAGGGTCACTTTCCCGTCTTTTACGGTGGCTTTCACCTGTTTCCCGTTGTTCAGGACGGTGACTTTCCCGGAAGGCAGGTTGCCGGTCCATTCCAGCGTGGCGGGAAGAGACTCTCCGTCCGGAAGGGCGTATACGGCATAAAGCGTTTTTCCGTCCTTGGAGGCATTGAACCACAGCAGGCCGTCGTTGTAGCGCCCCGTGATGCGGGTATTGTAGAGGGCTTCCCCGCATCGGCCCATCCAGTCGCCGATCTCTTCCAGGATGGCCACGGCGGGCGCCTCGATGATGCCGGAAGGGGTGGGTCCCACCCCCAACACCATGCAGCCGCCCTTGGCCACGATCTCCGCCAGGCTGTCAATGACCTTGCGGGCCGATTTGTAGGGCGCATCGGGCGTCCAGCCCCAGTCGTTGCTGAGGGTGATGCAGGACTCCCAGGGGTGGGCGAGCTGCTTTGCGGGAATGTTCTGCTCCGGGGTCTGGTAATTCTCATTGGGCCCTCCGATGGTGCGGTCCACTGAAATCAGGCCCGGGCTCACCTTGCGGGCTTCCGACAAAAGGCCGTCCAGGCCCACCTGCTCCCCGGTAATCCAGCCTCCGTCCAGCCAGAGGATGTCCAGCCGGCCGTACCGGCCTCCGGTGAGTTCCCGCAGCTGGTTCTGCGTGTATGTCACGTACTTTTGCCACCAGTCCGGGTGCTGTTCCACCTTGTAGTTGGGATGCCTGCTGGCGGTGGCGTAATAAGGATTCCAGAAGCCGTCGCAGTGCCAGTCCGGCTTGGAAAAATAGGCGCCGATCATGAAATCCTTCTGCCGGAAGGCCTCGAACACATACTTGGCCACGTCGCGCCTGGGATGGTAGGAGAAAGGTCCGGCCTTGGCGATGGAGAAGTCGGTATAGTCCGAGTCGAACATGCAGAAACCGTCGTGGTGCTTGGTGGTGAAAATCATGTACTTCATGCCGGCGCGGCTGAAGACATCGGCCCATTGCTCCGGATTGAAATCTACCGGGTTGAAGGCCTTGGAAAGGCCCCAGTACCACTGCTTGTAGCCCTCGTAGGTGGTGCCTTCCGGCCTTACCACCCAGTCGTCGTTGCAGAGGTTCCAGGATTCCACGATGCCCGGGACGGAATACAGGCCCCAGTGCATCAGGACGCCGAATTTCAGGTCCTGCCAGGCGTCCAGTCTTTCCAGGACGGCCGGATCCGCGGGCCAGACATAACTGTCGTTGGTATTGTCTTGCGCCATGGCCAGGGCGTCCGTCAGAAGAGCCGCGGCCAGCAGGAATATTCTTTTCATCATTTCCATTGGATGGTGGTGGAGGTGGTCAGTCGGGAGTGGGTAATGCGGTAAGCGGAGTTGAGGCCGTCCACGCGCACCTTGGAGGCCTTCCCTCCGGCGGAGGTGATGGTGAGGGTGTGGCCGTCGGGCAGGTCGATCTCTGCCCGGGAGAAGGCGGGACGGGTGAGCGTGTAGGAAGGGTCACCGGGGCAGTCCGGGTAGAAGCCCAGCATGGAAAAGACGGCCCAGGCGCTCAGGGTGCCGGTGTCATCATTGCCGGGCAGCCCGTCGGGTGCGTTTTTGTAGTACCTGGAAAGGAGGTCTTCCACGGTGGTCCAAGTGTGTTTTTCGTAGCCCTTGAACCGGCTGAAAAGGTAGGGATAGACGATGTCCGGCTCATTGGAAGGGTCGTAGAGATCTTCGTCAAACACCTTCTGGAGCCGCTGTACGAAGGCTTTTGCGCCGCCCATGAGCTTGGCATATCCGGCCACGTCGTGCGGGACGGCGAAGGTGTAGTTCCAGGCGCTGCCTTCGTGGAAGCCGGGCGCATTGGAGAAGGCGGCCCCGTCGGCCGGGTCAAAGGGCGAGAGGAAAGTCCCGTCTTCCCGGATGGGCCGCAGCGTGCCGTATTCGGCGCTGTAGTAGTTCCGGTACCCCAGCGAACGGCTCTTCAGGCGCGCGGCGTCCTCTTCCTCTCCCAAGGCCGACGCCAGGGCGGAAAGCGCGTAATCGGCCGTATAGTATTCCAGCGCGTGCGAAACGGAGTTGTCTCCCGAAAAATCGCCCGCGTAATGCCCCAGCGGGATGTATCCGTAGCTGAGGTACGGGTCGATGTCGGGCCGCATCCTGTTCCCCTCGCCGGGCGTGTCGGCACTCTTGAGGAAGGCTTCGTAGGCCGTCCGGACGTCGAAATCCCGGATTCCCTTGAGCCAGGTGTCGGCAATCACCGGGATGGCGGGATCGCCTTCCATGGTCCAGGTCTCCCGGCCGTAGAGTTCCCATTTGGGCATCCAGCCCCACTCGCGGTACATGTCCACCATGGAACGGACCATCTCCAGCTGTTTCTCCGGATATAGCAGGGTGAGGAGCGGATGCACGTTGCGGTACGTGTCCCAGAGGGAGAAAACCGTGTAGCGGGTGCCGCCTGAGATGGTTCCGACGCCCCGGCTGCGCAGCCGCCGGAGGCTGGCCCCGGCCGGGCCGGTGGGGATGGTATAATCGTCTTCCGCCTCCGGATTCCCGAACTCCATCAGGGGATACTGGCCGTTTACGTCATTGAGGACATTCGGGTGCAGGAGCGTATGGTAAAGCGCTGTATAAAAAACGGTTTTCTGGTCTTCGGTGCCGCCGGAAACCCGGATGCGGCCCAGTTCCTTCTCCCATGCATCCCGGGCTGCACCGGCTACCTCGTCAAAAAGGAAGCCGTGCTGTTCGGCCTCCAGGTTCTCGCGGGCATTCTCCGTACTCACGAAAGAGACGCCCATCTGCACGAGCACGGCCTCGCCGGGCTCCAGGGAATCGAAGTGGAACCAATAGCCGATATCGTCCCCGCTAAGTTCGCGGGCGTAGGCGGTGTACAGTTTGTACTTGCCGGCATCGGCGTCCCACGTGCTTTCCACGCCCGCCGGCCTTTGCTTCTTCCAATAGCCCGAGGCCGACGGCAATTTGCTCACCCGCAGGACGAAATAGACCGGAAACACCGCCTGGCGGTTGTAGCAGAAGGTACCCATCAGCTTGCTCCCTTCCACCTCCGTGGCCGATACCCGCCGGAGGGAGGCGCCGCTCTCGTTGGTGAGGCCTTCCCCCAGGTTCAGGAGGATGCTGCCTTCACCGCCGGGGAAGGTAAATCGTTCCAGGGAAGTCCGGGTGGTGGCGGTGACCTCCGTCCGGATGCCGTTCAGGAGCAAATTCCCGTAGTAGCCGGGCCGGGCGGTCTCTTCCGTATATTCGCAGCCGTACAGGTGGTAATCGACCTGGAGGGGGCCCGTAGCGGGCATGGTGAGGAGGCTCCCCAGTTCCGGGCATCCCACACCGGAGAGGTTCACATGTGAATATCCGGTAAAGTATCTGTTCTCAGATGTATAGGGGGTGCTCCACCACTGGCTGTCCTTGTCCCAGGTGTTCAGCTGCGACCCCATTACGTTGAAAGGGGACACGCTCATCATCCCGTTGGGCAGGACGGCTCCCGGATGGCAGGCTCCGTAATTGGCCGTGCCGATGAAAGGGTTCACATAACCGGTCACCCCCTGGGCTTGCAGGACTCCGCAGACGAGCAGGAGCGGAAGAAAGAGACGGGCTTTCATTTCAGGGTGGCTTTGAGGATGATTCTTTCAGGGGTGCTTTCCATCCCCCCGTCTTTCTGCTTCTGGTCGATGAGACGGAACAGGTAGGCGGCGGCCTCCCGGGCAATCTGCGGCAGCGGCTGCAGGACATAGGAGATGGGCGGGTCGAAGAAACTGTATACGTTGGAATAGTCGAAGCAGACGATCCGGATGTCTTTCTGGATGCGGACACCCCGGCGGAAAAGGGCCCGCAGCACCGCCACGGAAGGCACGTTGGAGGCCATGATCAGGCCGTCCGTCCCCTTGCGGAGCACTTCGTCCACCACAGCGTCGGCATCGGCCTCGGTGATGTTGAAGGGCAGGTGGTAGATGTGGGCGCCGGGGCCCAGGATGGAGCGGAAACACGCTTCGCGGTCGGTCATGGAAGAAATGCGCATGGCGTAAGACACCATCTCGATGCGGGTGGCTCCCTGCCTGCGGATGGCATCCACCGCCTGGCGCATGGCATCGGCATGGTCGGTCAGCACCGAAGGGACATCGAAATCCGGATGCTCCCGGTCAATCACCACGAAAGGCCGTCCGGAGGCGATGAGCCGCTGCATGGCCGGACTCCCGCCCTGGCAGGGAACGACGATGAACCCTTCCACGTCTTTTTCCAGGAACGACTGCACCAGCCGGTCCAGGCGCTCCGGATCTTCCTCCGTGCTGCCGAACAGCACCGTATATCCCTGGTCGTGCGCCGCCTTCTCCAGGTAATGGGCGATGGTGCCGTAGAAGATGTTTCCCAGGTCGGAAAGGATGACGCCCAGCACATGGGTGCGCCCCTGCCGGAGGATGCGGGCTGCCGAATTGGGCCGGTAGTTCAGGCGTTTGGCCACTTCCAGGATTTTCTCCTTGGTCGCCTCGCTCACGCGGTATTTCTGTTTTCCGTCGGCCTCGATCCGGTTGTTCATGACAAAGGATACAAGGGCGATGGAGACCCCGGCTTCCTGGGCGATGTCTTTGATGGTGATGTGTTTCGGCATGGTGGGAAAGGTTTTAGTAACGATAACGAAGGGCTTCGGAGGGTTTGGTCCCTGGGACCAGGACGATTCTTTTTCCCGGCCGGACGGTCACTTCCGGGGTGCGGTGACTGAAGGCGAAAGGTCCTTCTCCGATGACCGTCACCCTCCCGGCCTGCAGCCAGGAAGTATCGGTGTAAAGGCCCGTTTCGTTTTCATCGGCCTTTCGGGCCGATTTGAAGGGGGCGGCAGGGGAGAGGTCCGGTCCCCGGCCGAAGTAGCGGATTCCGCCTTCTTGCATCCGGAAGCGCCAGGTCGGCATTTCCCCCTCCGCCTTGAGGACTCCGTCCCCGCTGAGGGTGAAGAGGGTCTGGAAGACAGCCCCGGGCAGCAGGTAGTTCATCTGCAGCACCACGGCCTGCTCCTGCACACTCCAGGTGCACTGGGTCTTGCAGGGCTGGTCAAATACGGGTTGCAGGTCGGTGAGGATGGTTTCGCCGTTCACCTGCAGGCTCTTGACGGAGCCTTCGCCCCGGTCGAAAACCATCTCCGTGCGTCCGCCCTTGATCACCAGGCGGGTGTCTCCTTCGGTAAGGGCGAGGGTGCCCCGGGGCTCATATTCCTTTTCCGGGTCGATGGTGCCCAGCAGGAAGTCGGCCGTGGCGGTTCCGGCCTCTTGGGAGACCGCTTCCACCAGCAGCCGGTATTCTCCGGGCTCCTTCAGGGCGGGCAGGCCGATGCGGACGGTCTCCGATGCTCCCGGAGGCGTTTCCAGCTGCCATTTCCCGTTCTTGATGCGCTGTCCGTCCCTTTCAATCCGCCACTGGAAGGAGTAGTCTTTCAGGGGGGTGAACTGGCGCCGGTTATGGATGATCAGCAGCCCTTCTTCCAGGTCTTCGGCCTCGATGCCGATTTCCTGGAAAGCATGCCGGACGGCGAATGACTGCGGATTCTCTCCCGGTAGCGTGTCCTGCGGGAGGCTTATGTAAAGGCCCAGGCTGTCGCAGAGGTATCGCAGGGACCTGGAAGGGGTTTCCTTCCCCAGGGCTATGGTATTGGCGTTGGCCTGCCTGAGGGCCTGCAGTTCCTGTCGCAGCGCTTCCCGCCTGCTCTCCTGCAGGGAAACGCGTTTCAGCGGGACCTTCCGTCCGTTCACCCATACCGTATCCCTCTTGTAAGGCATGATCCGGCAGAAGGTTACCGGGAACAGGGCTCTTTGCCCGTCCACTTCCAGCAGGAGGGTGTAGAGCTGCGGATCCTCCGCGTTCCAGAGGCGTACGGAGGGGATGCGGTCGGTCACGGTGGAGGCTTTGTCCTGAACCCGGCAGGCGCCGTCGGTCAGGACTGTGCCGTTCCGGTCCTGCAACTCATAATAGACTTCGGCGGGAACCCGGGAATGCAGGTGCAGCCGGAACCGGCCGGTCTGCAGGTCTTCGTCCACGGTGGCATCGGCCTGGAAGGAGAAACTTTCAGGAAGGGTTCCGGCGGCTTTGGGAGCGGTTTTTCTGCCTCCGCAGGCCGTCAGGATCAAGATAAGCGCTATGAAGGCTGCTTTTCTCATTCGCTCTTTTTGCGGTGCGGCTCACCGGCCGTTTCCGGCTCTACCAGTTCGTAGTCCAGGAGTTTCTGTTCCAGGTTGGTACCCTTCACGCGGATGCGGATGGGGTCTCCCAGCCGGATGGACTTGTGGGTGCGGCGTCCCACGGCCCTGTAGTGGTCTTCGTCGAAGACGTAGAAGTCACCCTTGATGGTGCGGTAGGGGACCATGCCCTCGATCTTGGTCGGGTCGATTTCCACGTAAATTCCCCATTCCGTGACGCCGGAGACATGTCCGTCGAATTCCTGGCCGATCTTGTCTTCCATGAACTCCACCAGCTTGTACTTGATGCTTTCGCGCTCGGCCTCAGCGGCCACCACTTCGCGTTCGGAAGCGTGCTTGCACTGGGCCGAGAAGTAATCGGCACTCTGGGAATCGGCCCCTCCCAGGTACTGGGCCAGCAGGCGGTGCACCATCATGTCCGGATAGCGGCGGATGGGGGAGGTGAAGTGGGTGTAGAACCGGAAAGCCAGTCCGTAATGGCCGATGTTGTCGGTGCTGTAGCAGGCTTTGGCCATGGAGCGGAGGGCCAGGATCTGGATGGCGCCCAGTTCGGGTTTGTCGGCTGCGTCTTTCATGAGGTTGTTCAGGGTCTTGGCGATGTCTTTCCCATTGTCGACGGGCCCCACTTTGTAGCCGAAATGCCCGGCGAAATCCCGGAGGCCGGAGAGTTTCTCCAAGTTGGGTTCGTCGTGGACGCGGTAGACGAAGGTCTTGGCCTTGGCAGTGGCTTTTCCGCCCATCTTGCCGCCGGTGGCCACCCATTCGGCCACGGAGCGGTTGGCCAGGAGCATGAACTCCTCTATCAGCCAGTTGGCTTCCTTGGAGAATTTCTGATGGACGCCTACCGGCTTGCCGTTTTCGTCGATATCCACTTTCATTTCCGGGCGTTCGAAATTCACGGCGCCTGCGGCAAACCGCCTCTTGCGCAGCTGCAGGGCCAGTTTGTTGAGGATGAGGACGGCTTCCTGAATGGCCTCCGGCACATCTTCCGGCTTGGCGCCCTCGATGATGGCCTGCGCCCCTTCGTAGTCGAACCGGTAGTCGGAAATGATTTCCGTGCGGCCGAACCAGGGGTTGATGACCTTGGCCTGCGGGGTGATTTCGAAGACGGCGGAGAAGGTGAGTTTCTCCTCGTTCGGACGCAGGGAGCAAAGCTTGTTGGAAAGCTTTTCGGGCAGCATCGGCACGGTGCGGTCTACCAGATAGACGGAAGTGCCGCGCTCCTGGGCCTCCTTGTCCACGGCCGAGCCCGGCCTTACATAATAGGATACATCGGCAATGTGGACACCCACCTCGTAGTTGCCGTTGTCCAGTTTGCGGAAACTGAGGGCGTCGTCAAAGTCCTTGGCGTCCGTGGGGTCGATGGTGAAGGTGAGGGTTTTCCGGAAGTCCTTGCGATGGGCGCGGTCCTTGTCGGTAATTTCGTCCGGAATCTGGTCGGCGGCGTTCTCCACCTCCTTGGGGAAGCGGTACGGCAGGCCGAATTCCGCCAGGATGGCGTGCATTTCGGTGTCGTTCTCGCCGGGCTTGCCCAGGATGTCCACCACATGGCCCACCGGGCTGGCCTCTCCGCGGGGCCATTCGTCCACCACGGCGGCCACTTTCATGCCGCGCTCTCCGCCTTCCGGAACGGGCACGGAAATGTCGTAGGGCATGGTCTTGGAACTCATCAGCACCCAGGCCTGTTTGCCCACGATGTGGAGGATGCCCACGAACGGCCTGTCGTTGCGCTGTACGATGGCCACAATCTCACCGCTGCGGCGTTTGGCCTGCCCGGTCCTCTCCTGGGTCACGGCCACCCGCACGATGTCCCCGTGCAGGGCGCCCCGGGTTTTGGAGGCTTTCACGTAAACGTCCTCGTCCTGCCCTTCGATGCGTACGAATACGAATCCTTCGCGGGACATCAGGGCCTTCCCTTCATATTCGGGAACGACGCGTTTTTTTCCGCCTTTTCTTCTGTTGTTGCGTCTTTTCATATTCTGTCTTGTTATTCAATGACAAAGATACAAAAAATACTGCTAAATTTTAGCATATTTTTGGAAAAACGCAGGCTGACAGGCAGAAATAGCTGCCGTTTGGATTTTTTTCACTATTTTAGCGCTTCGGATGCATGAAGAATGAATAAATAATAATCCATACCATGACAGATCTTACAAAGAAAACCCTTCGCGATTCGGCCGCCATGCGCTGGGCAGCCCTGCTGCTGCTGGCCCTGGCCATGTTCTGCGCGTACATTTTCATGGACATCCTGTCCCCCATCAAAGACCTGATGGAATCTACCCGGGGCTGGGATTCCAAAGCGTTCGGTACCATGGAGGGCTCTGAGACCTTCCTGAACGTTTTTGTCTTTTTCCTGATCTTTGCAGGTATCATCCTGGACAAGATGGGCGTCCGCTTCACGGCCGTGCTCTCCGGCGCCGTGATGCTGACGGGCGGCCTCATCAAATACTTCGCCATCAGCGAGGCTTTCATGGGATCCGGCCTTGAGACCTGGTTCACCGACAACCTCAACTGGCACACGGGGATCGGCTTCATCGACGATGTGCTCCCGTTCTACCAGGGCATGCCGGCGTCGGCCAAACTGGCGGCTATCGGCTTCATGATCTTCGGTTGCGGCTGCGAGATGGCCGGCATTACGGTGAGCCGCGGTATCGTGAAGTGGTTCAAGGGCCGTGAGACGGCGCTTGCCATGGGCTCCGAGATGGCCCTGGCCCGTCTGGGAGTGGCCACCTGCATGATTTTCTCGCCTTACTTCGCCAAGCTCGGCGGGCAGGTGAACGTCAGCCGCTCGGTGGCTTTCGGCGTGGTGCTGCTGTGCATCGCCCTCATCATGTTCATCACCTATTTCTTCATGGACCGGAAACTGGACAGCCAGACCGGCGAGGCCGAAGAAAAAGACGATCCGTTCAAGATCAGGGACATCGGCAAAATCCTTTCCAGCCTGGGCTTCTGGCTCGTCGCCCTGCTCTGTGTGCTCTACTATTCCGCCATCTTCCCGTTCCAGAAGTATGCGGTGAACATGCTGCAGTGCAACCTGACGCTCACGGAGCCTGCCGCCGGGTCTTTCTGGGCCGGTGAAGCCGTCACCATCGTCCAGTATGTCATCATGCTCGCGGTGGCCGCCTGTTCCTTCTCCAGCAACTTCATCAAGGGCAACAAGGGGCTGAAGTACGGCCTGATGGCCGCGGCCATCGTGGCCCTGGTGGTGTATTGCTACATGGGCTTCATGCGCGGTACGGCAGAGACCATCTTCGCCGTGTTCCCGCTGCTGGCCGTCGCCATCACCCCTATCCTGGGCAATTACGTAGACCACAAGGGCAAGGCTGCCTCGATGCTGCTTGTCGGTTCCATCCTGCTGGTATTCTGCCACCTCACCTTTGCCTTCATCCTGCCGCTGTTCAAGGGCAGCGCGGTGGGCGGCACCATCGTGGCCTATGTTACCATCCTCGTGCTGGGCGCCAGCTTCTCCCTGGTCCCCGCCGCCCTGTGGCCGTCGGTGCCCAAGCTCGTGGATGAGAAGATCATCGGATCGGCCTATGCACTCATTTTCTGGATCCAGAACATCGGCCTGTGGCTCTTCCCGATCCTGATCGGCAATGTGCTCACCAGCACCAACGCCCCCGGTACCCCTCCCGACCAGCTCAACTACACCTGGGCCCTGGTCATGCTGGCCTGCCTGGGCATCGCGGCCATGCTCATCGGCCTGTATCTGAAGGTGGTGGACAAGAAAAAGCACCTGGGACTGGAAGAGCCCAATATCGTCGCAGAATAATGGCAGCGTCTTCCGGGAAAAGCATTTTCAGGCCAGCCGCGTGGATTGCGCTGGCCTGTTTGGTAGTACCGATGTTCGCGTCGTACTACTTCGACGATATGTTCTCCAGCATTTCGTACCTGTTCGAGGATCCTTCGCTCACGCAGCTGGGCTGGGATGCGGCAGGTTACGGACTCTACACCAGCGGCTATAGCGTCCTGTGCGTGTTCGGCGGCCTGGTGATCTGCGGCATCCTGCTGGACAAGTGGGGCGTGCGCATCACGGGCTCCGTCTTCGTGGGCATGATGGCCGCCGGGGCGGGGCTGGTGCTGTGGGCGCTCCTCAGCGGTTCCGCGGCCTCCCTCACCGTGGCCTATATCGGCTGCATGTTCTTCGGTCTGGGCTCGGAGATCGCCGGGACGGCCGTCACGCGGAGCATCGCCAAATGGTTCAAAGGCGGGCCGATGGCACTTGCCATGGGCCTGCAGCTGGCCATCGCCAGGCTGGGTACGGCCTTCGCGCTGGTCCTTTCCCCGAAACTGGTGGTGCAGCAGGCCGGCCATGTGTACACCCTGGCCGAGACGGCCCGTCCCGCTGTCGTGGGCATGGGCCTCATGGCCGCCGGCCTCATCCTCTGGGCCCTGTTCGTAGCCCTGGATGCCCGGGCCGACCGTCATTCCCGGCCTGATCGGGAATCGCAGGAGATGGCCGGTCAAGAAGCCGGCCATGACGGAGGCTCCGCCGCGAAGGACGACGAAACCTTCCGCTTCAAGGATGTCCTGGGCGTGCTGGGAAACAAGAATTTCTGGCTGCTCGGCCTGCTTTGCGTGCTGTTCTACAGCAGCATCATCGCCTTCAAGAAATTCGCCGGCGCCATCCTTATTCCCCGGTTCGACATCCCCGCATCGGCCGCGGGATGGATGGTGAGCATGCTGCCGTTCAGCACGGTGATCTTTGCGCCGCTCTTCGGCATGCTGGTCGACAAAGCGGGCCGCGGTACCCGCTGGATGGTGCTTGGTGCCATCCTGGCCTTGGCGGCCCATCTGCTGCTGGCTTTCGCTCCCGAAGGCGTTCCGTTCTGGGGCTACCTGGCCATGGTATTCCTGGGATTCGGCTATTCGCTGGTGCCCGCCGCCCTCTGGCCCAGCGTGCCCAAAATCGTCCCGGACAAGGTGCTGGGCACCACCTTCGCGCTCATTTACTGGGTGCAGAATCTGGGGCTGCTCAGCTTCAAGTGGCTGGCCGGAATCATCCTGGGGGCGAAGGGACGCGCTTCCGGCCCCGTCCATGTGGAGCTCATGTTCGTGGCGCTTTGCGTGGCGGCCCTTGTGGTGGCGCTGCTGTTTGCGCGCACATCGGCCCGGAATCCCGGCCTCCGGCTCGACGCCCCGAACACCTGATTTTTGGGAGAGGAGCCGTCAACGCTTTTTGTTTAGAGGTAATGGGAGAGGCCGGCCACATAAAATGGCACCTCTCCCATATTTTGGCAATATAATTGCAGAAATATTTGGTGGTTACGAAAAAGTGTCATATCTTTGCAGTGTAATAGCATACTAATACACAAGATTATGCTGATTGAACTGAAAGGAATCCATAAAACTTACAATAACGGGCAGCCGCTGCATGTGCTCAAGGGAATCGACCTTGGCATCGAAAGAGGCGAATTCGTGTCGGTCATGGGCGCTTCCGGCTCCGGGAAGTCCACGCTCCTGAACATCCTGGGCATCCTGGACAATTACGACGAAGGCTCGTACCACCTGAACGGCACCCTGATCAAAGACCTGAGCGAGAAACAGGCGGCCGATTACCGCAACCGCATGATTGGTTTCATTTTCCAGAGTTTCAACCTGATCAATTTCAAAACGGCCGTGGAGAATGTCGAGCTGCCGCTCTATTACCAGGGCGTGCCCCGGAAAAAACGGCGCGAACTGGCCATGGAGTATCTGGAAAAGATGGGTCTCACCCCCTGGGCCGGCCATTTCCCCAACGAGATGTCCGGCGGCCAGAAGCAGCGCGTGGCCATCGCCCGTGCCCTCATCACCCAGCCCCAGATTATCCTGGCCGATGAACCCACCGGCGCCCTGGACTCCAAGACCAGCGTGGAGGTGATGCAGCTGCTGAAGCAGTTGAACAAAGAGGACGGCATCACCATCATCGTGGTGACGCACGAAGGCGGCGTGGCCAACGAGACCGACAAGATCATCCACATCAAGGACGGCATGATCGGGGAGATAGAAGAAAACAAGGCGCACAAAGCCTGGGAGGGGGCCGTGATCAAATGAGAGAGCTTTTCCACGAAATCGCCAGCACCCTCAGGGGCAACAAGCTCCGCACGGCCCTTACCGGCTTTGCGGTCAGCTGGGGCATTTTCCTGCTCATCTGCCTGCTGGGCGCCGGCAACGGCCTCATGAATTCTTTCATGGGGAATGTGGAGAATTATGTGAGCCAGAGCATCCAGGTGGAAGGCTGGACCACTTCCAAACCCTATGCAGGCTACAAGGAAGGCCGGCAGATTCAACTGGACCAGGCCGACGTGGCCTTTACCGAAGGCAACCAGTGGAAAGATATCATTTCGAACGTATCCACGGCCACTTCCACCACCTCCGTCACCCTGGTGCTGGACGGAAATACGGTTTCCGGGTCGCTGGCCGGCCACATGCCGGATTACCAGGAGCAGGCCAAACTCAAGATGTCAAGCGGACGTTTCCTGAACCGGAAAGACCTGGAAGAGCGCCGGAAAGTAATCGTCATCAATTCCGACCAGGCCAGGGAGCTTTGCCCGAGGAATCCGGAATCGGTCGTGGGCCGCTGGATTTCCACAGGCAATATCATGTTCCAGGTGGTCGGCATCTACCATGCCGACGAAACCAACATGACCCGGAACTGCCCCATCCCCTACACAACATATAAGGGCATCTTCGACTCTTCCGACAAGGTGGAGACCATCACTTTCTCCGTCAGCGGTCCGTCAACGCTGGAAGAACACGAGGCCTTTGAGAACGAATATGCCCTTGCGCTGAAACGCCGGCACGAAATCGCCCCCGATGACCGGCGGGGCATCTGGATCAACAACGGTTACACGGACAACCTTCAGATGACCAAGGCTACGCGCATCCTCCGCACCGCCTTATGGATCCTGGGCATCCTTACGCTTATCAGCGGCATTGTGGGCGTGTCCAACATCATGCTCATCACCGTGAAGGAGCGGACCCATGAGTTCGGCATCCGCAAGGCCATCGGCGCCCGTCCCGGAGAAATCCTCAAGCTCATCATCGCGGAGAGCATCTCCATCACCGCCGCCTTCGGCTATGTGGGCATGTTCCTGGGCATGATCGCCTGCCGGATCATGGACAAGACCATCGGCCAGAACACCGTGGATATCGGCATGGAGAAAATCCAGATGCTGGTGAATCCCACGGTGGGGCTGGACGTGGCCCTGGAAGCCACTCTGCTGCTGATTGTCGCCGGGACGCTGGCAGGCGCCGTCCCTGCCTGGAAAGCCGCCCGAGTCAAACCCATAGAAGCTTTGCGTGCAGAATGAAATGGTTTGATACAGACAGTTTCCGGGAAATCCTGGACAGCATCCTCCGCAACAAGAGCCGGAGCCTCCTTACCGGGTTCGGCGTCTTCTGGGGCATTTTCATGCTGATGATCCTCTCCGGCGGCGGGCAGGGGGTCAAACAAATGCTGGTGCAGAACTTCGAGGGATTCGCGCAGAATACCTGCATCGTGGTGTCCAGCTATACCTCCAAGCCTTACAAGGGTTTCAAGAAAGGCCGCTCCTGGGAACTGGAATACAACGATGTGGACCGCCTCCGGAGCATGATTCCCGAACTGGAGACCGTATCTCCCACCGTGAGTCTCTGGGGCAAATCCGTCACCCGCGACGAACACACCTATTCCCGCGCCGTGGTAAAAGGCGCCCGGGCCGATTACGCCAACATCGAGACTCCGCAGGTCAAGTACGGAAGATATATCAACGACGCCGACAACCTGCAGGAAAGGAAAGTGTGCTTCATCGGGAAACGGGTCTATACCAACTTGTTCCCGGAGGGCGGTGATCCGGTGGGGAAACGCATCTGCATCGACGGAAGCTACTATACCGTCATCGGCGTGGACTGGAACAGTTCCGGAGGCATCAGCATCAACGGCAATGCGGCCGATGCCGTGACCATCCCCATCAACCAGGCCAGGCGGGCCTATAACCTGGGGAAGACCGTGCACCTGATCTGTTTCACGGCCAAGGAAGGCATTACGATGAGCGACATCACGCCCCGGGCACAGGAGATTCTGGCGCGGGCCCACTATTTCGACCCGTCCGACGACCAGGCCCTTTTCCTGCTGAATACCCAGCTCATCTTCGGCATTGTGGACAACCTGTTCAAAGGCATCAATTTCCTGATCTGGCTCATCGGCCTGGGAACTTTGCTGGCGGGCGTGATCGGTGTTTCCAATATCATGATGGTGAGCGTGAAGGAGCGGACCACCGAAATCGGCATCCGGAGGGCCATCGGCGCTACGCCCAGGCAGATTCTGGGGCAGATCATTTCTGAAAGTATCGTGCTGACCCTGTCGGCCGGCATGCTGGGCATCGTGTTCAGCGTACTCATCCTTGCGGGAGTGGAACTGGCCATGACGACCGACGGCGTGCTCAGTGCACCCTTCCAGGTGTCCTTCGGCGTGGCCATGGCTGCCGCTTTGCTGCTGACGGTGCTGGGTGTGGTGGCCGGCCTGATGCCGGCATCCAGGGCGATGCAGATCAAACCCGTGGATGCCATGAGAGACGAATGATAAAAACAAATGAGATATGAAAAAATTTGGTAGAATCCTGCTGATTGTCCTGGTGGCGGCCGTTTTTATCGGCACGTTCGCTTACCTTTTCCAGCGCTCACGCCCCAAGGCTATAACGTATCAGGAACTTACGCCCGAGATGGGCACCATTGCCAAGTCCACCGTGGTTACCGGGAAGATTCAGCCCCGGGACGAGGTGAACGTGAAAGCCCAGATCAGCGGCATCGTGGCCGAACTGTACAAGCAGGCAGGCGACCAGGTGAAGGAGAACGAAGTGATTGCCAAACTCAAGGTGATTCCCGAGATGAGCCAGCTTTCCAGCGCCCAGAGCCGCGTCCGTCTGAGCGAAGTGAACCTGAAGCAGGCGCAGACCAACTACGACCGCGAGAAGAAACTCTTCGACCAGCAGCTGGTGAGCGCCGAATCCTTCGAACAGGTGTCGCAGGCCCTGAACCAGGCGAAGGAGGAACACGCCGCGGCGCAGGAATCGCTGGAAATTATCCGCGACGGCGTGTCATCGTCCAATAAATCAGGAAGTTCCACGCTGGTCCGCTCGTCCGTTTCCGGCCTGATCCTGGACATTCCGGTGAAGGTGGGAAACACCGTGATCAATTCCAATACCTTCAACGACGGTACCACCATCGCCACGGTGGCCGACATGAATGACCTTATCTTCGACGGCAACATCGACGAGACCGAGGTGGGGCGCCTGCATATCGGCCTGCCTGTGCGTATCAGCGTCGGTGCGTTGCAGGACGTGCACTTTGACGCTGCCCTGGAATACATTTCGCCCAAGGCGACCGAGTCGGGCGGCACCAACCTGTTCGAGATCAAGGCCACCGTGAAGGTTCCCGCCGACGTGACCATCCGTTCCGGCTACAGCGCCAATGCCGAAATCGAACTGCAGCGCGTGGAGGATGTGCTCACCATTCCCGAAAGCGCCCTCCAGTTCGACGGAGATGAAACCTTCGTGTATCTTCTCCAGGCCGACGGTACCTATGACAAGCGTCCGGTGCAGACAGGCCTCTCCGACGGTGTGAAGATTGAAATCAAGGACGGTCTCTCCCTGGGAGACAAGGTCCGCGGACCTCAAATCATCTGACAGCCATGAAAGCTTTATTGTTAGTTTTGGCCCTGGCCGCCGGTGTCGGGGAAGAAGACATGCCCGATTTCTCCAGGCCGTGGACGCTCCGCCAGTGCACGGAATGGGCGATGGACCACAACCTGACGGTGGCCCGTCAGGAGAACAATGTGGCCGGACGCGAGATCGAGCAGAATACGTCCCATTGGAGCTGGCTGCCGAGCGTCAGCGCCCAGGCCAGTGAGAATTTCAACTTCGGACGCGGTATCGGCGGCGACAATACGTACGAGCGGGGCAATTCCTCCACGACGGGATTCTCGGTCGGGGCCAACATGAGCCTGTTCGACGGTGGCGCCATCTACAACCAGATCCGCCTGTCCAACCTGAACCTGGAAGCGGCCGTGGCCGACCTGGAAAAAGCCAGGGACGATATCCGCGTATCCGTGGCGAAGGCGTATGTGCAGATTCTGTACAATTACGAAATCCGGGATGTGGCCCGGCAGCAGATCGCGATCGATTCGATGCAGGTGGCCCGCCTGGAACAGATGTTCGCCTCCGGGCGTTCGTCCGCCGCCGAGGTTTCACAGCAGAAGGCCACCCTGGCGCAGAGCCAGGTGACGCTGGTCCAGGCCGAAAACAACGTGCGCTCCTCCCTGCTGGAACTGGCCCAGTTGCTGGAACTTGTCTCCTGGGAAGGCTTCTCCATAGAACGTCCTTCCGTGTCGATGGAAGAAATCGCCATCGGCCATCCGGATGACATCTATGCCGATGCACTGGGAATCCGGCCGGCCATCCGGGCCGAGCAGATCCGTCTGGAAGGGACGAAGCGCTCGCTGGCCATTGCCAAAAGCGCTTATTATCCCACGCTGACGCTCAGCGGAGGCGGCGGTACCAATTACTATACTTCCTTCGACGCCATCAGTTTCTGGGACCAGCTGCAAGTCAATTTCAGCCAGTATGTGGGTCTTTCGCTTAGCATCCCCATTTTCAGCAAATTCAGTATCCGGAACCGGGTCCGGACGGCCAACCTGAACATCCATACGCAGGAACTGGCTCTCCGTCAGGCGGAGAATTCCCTTTACAAGGAAATCCAGCAGGCCTGGAACTCGGCCGTGAACGCCCGTGCCAAATGGGACGCCTCGCAGCAGGCCCTTTCGGCCGCAGAGGATTCCTTTACCCTGACCCAGGCCAAGTACGAAAACGGCAAAGCGACGGTCACGGAATTCAACGAATCCCGCAACCGGCTGATGAAATCGCGCTCGGACGCCGTCCAGGCTACCTACGAATATCTCTTCCAGACCCGCCTGGTGAACTTCTACCGCGGTTCTTCCCTTGACTTCTGACACAGAATAGGCGGCCCTGCGGTGGGTTTTTTCGGGAAAATGCCGTATCTTTGTGCAAACGCACTTTATCATGATCAGCGAATCCACCATCGACCTTGCGTGCAAGGATCTCTTTGAGCATATCACTTTTCAGGCGGAACCCTCCGGGCTGTACGATCCGCTCCGGTATATGGTTTCCATCGGAGGCAAGCGCCTGCGTCCGCGGCTTTGCCTGATGACCTTCGGCCTGTACAGGGATGCGCTCACGCCCGAAGTGCTTTCCGCTGCGGCCGGCATGGAGGTTTTCCACACTTTCACGCTTATCCACGACGACATCATGGACCGCTCGCCCCTGCGCCGCGGACATGAGACGGTCTGGAAAAAATGGAACCAGGACACGGCCATCCTGAGCGGTGATGTCATGTACATCGATGCCTGCAGGCGCATTGCCAAAGTCCCTGCCGGCGTGCTCCCTGCCGCCCTGGACCTCTTTTACACCACCGCACAGCAGGTGATGGACGGCCAGCAGATGGACATGGATTTCGAGTCGATGGAAGTGGTGCCCATGCTGCAGTACATGCAGATGACCGGCCTCAAGACAGCCGTCCTGCTGGCCTGCTCCGCCAAAATGGGAGCCCTTATTGCCGGTGCGCCCGAGGCCGATGCGAAGGCCCTCTACGACTACGCCTACGACCTGGGCCTGGCCTTCCAGGTGGCCGATGACTATCTGGACGCCTACGGTGATTCCGCCGTATTCGGCAAGCCCATCGGCGGCGACATCGTCAACTGCAAGAAGTCCTGGCTCACCGTGAAAGCGCACGAATGCGGCGCCGAAGGCCTGGAGGCCGCCATGGCCCTCCCGGCGGAAACGCCCTTGGAGCAGCAGCAGAAGATTGCCGCAGTAAAGGCCCTCTACGAGAAAGCCGGTGTCCCCGCCCTTGCCCGCGAGGAGATTGCCCGACTCCACCAAAGCGCCGTCGACAGGCTCCGGGACCTTGCCCCCGAAAGCCGGGAAGTCCTTGCCGGCTTTGCGCGGAAACTGGTAGGAAGAACCATGTAACATCCCCATACTTATGCGTTTCCATAGCTGCATCCTGCTGCCTGTGCTTGCTTTCCTGGCAGGAGGAATCCTTGCCGCTGCCCAGGAACGGGTGGTGGTGGAAGCCCCCGAAGCCCCTTTCCCGTTTGAGCCGCTGGAGATGGCCGCCTTCCCCAGGAAGGATTTTCCCATCACGAAATACGGAGCCAGGCCCGGTGACGTGAAGGCCAACACCGCCGCCTTCGCCAGGGCCATGGCGGCCTGCAACAAGGCCGGAGGCGGCAGGGTAGTGGTCCCTGCCGGCGAATGGATTACCGGCCCCGTCCACTTCAAAAGCCACTGCAACCTGTACCTGAGCGAAGGTGCCACCCTGGTGTTCAGTGACGATGTGAGCCTGTACTATCCGGCCGTCCAGACTTCGTGGGAGGGCGCCGAATGCATGAACATCTCTCCGCTGCTGTACGCCTTTGGGTGCGAACACATCGCCGTCACGGGCCCGGGCCGGCTGGCGCCCAGAATGGATTTCTGGCGCACCTGGTTCGAGCGGCCCAATTCGCATATCCAGGCAACCCGGCAACTGTATGCCATGTGCTCCACCCAGGTGCCTGCTACAGACCGGCACATGGAGCGGGAGGGCGTGCAGATGCGTCCGCACCTGATTCATTTCAACCGCTGCACCGGCGTCCGGCTGGAGGGTTTCCAGATCAGGGAAAGCCCTTTCTGGACCATTCACACCTTCATGTGCGAGGATGTGTGGGTGCATGGCCTGGACGTTTACGCCCATGGCCACAACAACGACGGCATCGACCTGGAAATGACCCGTCATGTGGTGGTGGAGGACTGTACTTTCGACCAGGGCGATGATGCCGTGGTGCTGAAAGCCGGCCGCAACCAGGATGGCTGGGCGCTGGATTTCCCCACCCAGGATGTGGTGGTCCGCCGCTGCGAGGTGGTGCAGGGGCACTGCCTGCTGGGCATCGGCAGCGAGATGTCCGGCGGCATCCGGCGGGTGTACATGCACGACTGCCATTCTGCCGACCAGGTGTACAGGCTCTTCTACATCAAGACCAACCACCGCCGGGGCGGCTTCATCGAGGATATCACCGTGGAAAATGTCTCCGCCACCAAGATGCTGCGGGTGTTCGAGATAGATACGGACGTACTGTACCAGTGGCGTGACATCGTACCCACCTTCGAGACCCGCATCACCCGCATCCGCAACATCACCCTCCGCCATGCGGAGGCACAGCAGGCGGAGGCCGTCTTCGAGCTCAGGGGCGATGAACGCGACCCCATCGACGGCATCACGCTGGAAAACATCCATGTCAATCGGGTGACAGGCTTCTACAACCAGGTATCGGCCGTCCGGAATCTCTCTGTGAAGGACATCACCGTGGATGCCTGGGGCGGGGGAGAAGCCGGACCAGGCCTTTCCGGTTTCGCTCCCGGCCGGTAAAGGACCGGCCCTCAGGCGACGACCCAGCGGAAGACTTTGTCGCCGCGGCGGGGGTGGATGCGCTCGCCGGGCTGCATGTCGGGATGCTGGTTCACATGGTCTTCCGGCATATCGTCCAGCGGGACCGACACCGAGCAGCGGACGCCCTGGGGTGCCAGTTCCGCCGGCTTCAGGTCGACCCGCATATCGTCCACTTTCATTTCCAGGATGCCGGTGGTATGGCCGATGAAGAGGATATCGTCCCCCAGATGCAGGTCGGTGGCTTCTACCAGGATTTCCGCCACGCCTATCCGGGCGAACCAGTTGGTCACTTTGCCCACATAGACTTTGCGGCGGGTGGCCTGGCTGCCATACACGGCGCTCCATTCGCCCATTTTCGCTCCCAGGTAATAGCCGTCCCAGAAGCCGCGGTTGAAAACGGTGGCCAGCCGCTCCTTCAAAGCCGCTCCCAGTCCGGGGGTGAAGGTGCCGTCGGCCACGGCGTCGGCAGCCTCCCTGTAGCACGCCGCGGTGGTTTTCACATAATCGGCGCTGCGGGCGCGGCCCTCGATCTTGAACACCTTCACACCGGCTTCCACGAACTTGTCGGCGAATTCGATGGTACACAGGTCTTTGGGCGACATCATGTATTTGTTGTCGATGTGGATTTCGTTGCCGGTCTCGATGTCCGTGACCAGATAGCCTCTCCTGCAAACCTGCATGCAGGCTCCGCGGTTGGCGCTTTCGCCATAGGCCGCGAGGGACAGGTAGCATTTGCCGGAAATGGCCATGCAGAAGGCCCCGTGGGCGAACATCTCGATGCGCACAAGCTTCCCGGAGGGACCGGTGATGTGCTCAGCTTCAATGGCCTCGTGGATGGCTTTCACCTGGTCCAGCCTCAGTTCCCTGGCCAGCACCACCACATCGGCGAACTGGGCGTAAAAGCGGAGCGCTTCCACGTTGGAAATGCTCAGCTGGGTGGAAATATGCACTTCCAGGCCGATTTTCCGGCAGTACAGGATCACCGCCATGTCCGAAGCGATGATGGCGTCCACGCCGGCCGCCCTGGCAGCGTCCAGCGTGTCGTACGCCGCCTGCAGGTCTTCTCCGTACAGGGTGATGTTCAGGGTCATATAGGCCCGGATCCCGTAGGCCCGGCAGATCCGCATGATCTCCGGCAGGTCTTCCCGGGAGAAATTGTTGGCCGAATGCGACCGCATGTTCAGATGGCCGATGCCGAAGTACACCGAATCGGCCCCGCCTTCGATGGCGGCGGTCAGGCAGGGAAAACTCCCCGCCGGCGCCATTATTTCCAATTCTTTTCGATCCATAATTTACAAAGGTAGCACTATTTTTGTATCTTTGTACGCTTATGAAACGAATCCAAGTTATCCTGGCCGTGTGCTCCGGCCTTGCTTTGAGCACTGTCGCAGGTGCCCAGTCCAAAAATTTCACCCTGGGCCAGTGGGTGGAGATGCACAATGCCATTCTGAAGGAACTGGGACGCTCCTATGTCGATTCCCTGGAAGTGGGCCGTATCGAGCGGGCCGGCGTCGACGCCATGCTGGAGGCGCTGGACCCTTATACGGTGTATGTGCCGGAGGAGGAGCAGGAAGATTTCCAGATGATGATCAACAGTACCTACGGAGGTATCGGCGCCATCATATACAAGCCGGACGTGAACGGAAACGTCATCATCAACGAGCCGTACGAAGGTTCTCCCGCCGCCAAGGCCGGTCTCCGCTGCGGCGATGAGATCGAGGCCATCGACGGGAAAAGCACCCACGGTCTCACCAGCACGGAAAGCAGTGAGACCATGCGCGGAAAGCCCGGAACCACCGTTGTGTTCCGCGTAAAGAAGCTCCGCGGCGGTGAAACCTGGAAGGCCGGAGAGGTGATCGAGGTCCCGGTGGTGCGCGAGCGCATCGTCCTGCCCTCCGTGGAGTATGCCGGCATGGTGAACGAAAAAGACGGCTATATCCTCATGAGCAAATTCACGGAAGGCGTGAGCCAGTCTATCCGGGACAGCTATAACAAACTGAAAGCCAATAGCATGGAGCGCCTGGTGCTGGACCTGCGCGGCAACGGCGGCGGCCTCCTCAGCGAGGCGGTGAACATCGTCGGCCTGTTTGTTCCCAAGGGATCCCTGGTGGTTACTTCCAAGGGCCGCGCCGCCGGTTCGGAATCTACCTACAAGACCACCACGGAGCCCATCGACACGGAAATTCCCCTGGTGATCCTGGTCGATTCGGCCTCGGCTTCGGCCTCGGAAATTGTCTCCGGCGCCCTGCAGGATTACGACCGGGCCACCATCATCGGTACCCGCACTTACGGAAAGGGGCTGGTGCAGAGCATCCGCCCTCTGCCCTATGACGGACAGTTGAAAGTGACCACCGCCAAGTACTATACCCCTTCGGGCCGGTGCGTGCAGGCCATCGACTATTCCCATCGCAACGAGGACGGCAGTGTGGGCCATATCCCGGATTCGCTCACGCATGAGTTCACCACCGCCCACGGGCGCAAGGTGCGCGACGGCGGCGGCGTCACCCCGGATTTCGAGGTCAAGGCCCACCGCTATTCCCGTCTCACCTATTCTCTAGTGATGAGCGGCATCGTGGAGCAGTACGCCATCAAATTCGTCCGTGAACATGCCTCCATCCCCGCTCCGGCCGATTTCCATTTCACGGAGTACGACGATTTCATTGCCTTCGCCTCGGACAAGAACTTTGACTACCGTTCATCGGCCAAGGCCTATCTGGACGAGGTGAAAAAGACCCTGGAAGAAGACGGGCTCAAGGATACCATGACGGAGGAGATCGCCGCGCTGGAGAAGAAGCTGGACATGGACAAGGAAACCTTCCTGCGCCTGAAGAAAGACGAGATCGTTCCCTTCATCGAAGAAGAGATCGTGGTCCGCTATTACTTCCAGGAGGCGGGCATCGGCGTCCGGGTCCGCTATGACGACCAGCTCCACAAAGCACTGGAACAGCCCGCCATCAGCTGGTAGCACGATGTTTTTAAAAAAATTTACTATCTTTGCGGCGGTTTTTTATCGTGTATTTTTATGAAGATTGTATTTGCAACGGGCAACCGCGGAAAACTCCGCGAGGCTGCTGAGATTTTGGGCGGGGGCTTTGAGCTCGTTACCCCTGCAGAAGTGGGAATCACGGAAGATATCCCCGAAACCGGCGCCACATTAAGGGCAAATTCCCTGCAGAAAGCAGAGTATATCTATAACAAGACGGGTCTGGACTGCTTTGCCGATGATACCGGCCTGGAGGTCGACATCCTGGGCGGAGGCCCCGGCATCCATACCGCCCGGTACGCGGGCGAGGAGAAGGATCCTGCCGCCAATATCCGGAAACTGCTTTCCGAGATGGCCCGCCGGGAGGTGGAGGCTTCGGTGGCCCGGGAGTATGGAATCGCCACTCCCAAGGCAACCCGCAAGGCCCGCTTCCGCACGTCGGTAACCCTGATCCTGAACGGAGAGAAGCACTTTTTCGATGGCATCATGGAGGGGCGGATCGCCCGTCAGCGCCATGGGGAGGGAGGCTTCGGCTACGACCCGGTGTTCATTCCCGACGGCCATGACGTGACGGCGGCGGAAATTTCCGAAGAAGAGAAGAACGCCATTTCCCACCGCGGGAAGGCCCTCAGGGCCATGGCCGATTATCTGAAAGATTCTTCGCCGCGCTCAAAATGACAGGAACGGCCGGAGCATGACGAAGGAGACTGCGGAACTGATTGTGCTGTCTGTCACCAAGGTGGGGGAGAATGCCATCGTAGTGCATACGCTCTCCCGCGAATGGGGACGGCGGGGATTTCTGGTCCCGTCGGCCAAAAAGGCCGGAATGGCGCTGTTCCTTCCGCTGAACATCCTGGAGGCCGATGTGGTGGAAAATCCCAAAAGCGATCTGTGGTCCCTCAAAAATATCCATGCGAAGGACAGCCTGAACGGCATCCGGGGCAACCTGCACAAGAACACGATGTCGCTTTTCCTTGCGGAGGTGCTGTTCCGGACGCTCCGGGACGGTGCCGCCGAGGATGGCCTGTACGAGTGGTGTGTGGGTGAAATCCTTACTTTGGATGCCCTGGAGGTCGATTTCTCCAATTTCCATGTGCGCTTCCTGCTGGAACTGTCCGGCGCGCTGGGCTTCCGGCCGACCTTCCAGGACATCGCCCCGTTTGCGGGAGAGCACCTGGGGGAGGTGAAGAAGCTCCTGGAGGCCGATTTCACCACGTCCATGCTGCTGCCGCTTTCCGGCGAAACCCGCAGCGACCTCTGCGAAGAGTTCCTGCGGTACCTTGAATTCCATACCGAGCAGCCCGTGCGGGTGAAATCCCTGTCCGTCCTGAGGGAACTCTATCGTTAGCGGGTCTTTTATTATCGGCATAAAATTGTTACATTTGCGGATGCACTAGACTGAGACCGAATGTACGAATTGCTCAACAAGATAGACTCTCCGGCCGATCTCCGTTCCCTGTCCATGGAGGAGAAGAAAAGGCTCTGCGGGGAAATCCGTCAATATATAGTGGAATGCTGCGCGAAAAATCCCGGCCATCTGGGCTCCAGCCTGGGAGCCGTGGAACTGATTGTGGCGCTGCACTCGGTATACGATACTCCCGAAGACAAGCTGGTGTTCGACGTGGGTCACCAGGCCTATGCGCACAAGATTGTCACCGGGCGGCGGGACATTTTCCGGAAAAACCGCATGCGCGACGGTATCAGCGGCTTTCCCAGGCGTGATGAGAGCCCGTACGATGCCTTCGGCGCCGGCCATGCCTCCACGTCCATATCGGCTGCGCTGGGCTTTGCCGAGGCGGCCCGGATACTGGGGACCGGCGAAAAAGTGGTGGCTGTCATCGGGGACGGCGCCCTTTCCGGCGGCCTGGCCTGGGAAGGCCTGAACAATGCGGGTGCCTCCAAGGCCGACCTGCTGATCATCCTCAACGACAACAATATCTCCATCGACCAGAATATCGGCGGCCTGCACGAATACCTGCTGAAGGTTACGACCAGTTCTTTATATAATAGGGTAAAGAACAAGGTCTGGACTTCCATGGGCGAAGGGAAAACCCGCGACTGGGTGCAGAAGCGCGTGCTGGACACCAAGTCCAATCTGGTGCGCGGCAGCGGCGGCGCCCTGTTCGAGGCGCTGGGCTTCCGCTACTTCGGCCCGGTGGACGGGAACGACCTGGAACAGATGATGGCCACCCTGCAGCGTCTGAAGAATCTCAGGGGGCCCCGCCTGCTGCATGTGCACAGCCGGAAAGGCTTCGGCTATGCCCCCGCGGAGGCCGACCCCACCACCTGGCACGCTCCGGGCAAGTTTGATGCCGCCACGGGGCAGCGCATCAAGACGGTCTACCCGGCCGACCGTTACCAGGACGTCTTCGGACAGGTGCTCAAGGAACTGGCCGGCATGGACCCCCTGGTGGTGGGCGTGACGCCCGCCATGGCCACGGGCTGCGGCATGACGGCATTTGGAGAGGCTTTCCCTTCCCGGTTCTTCGACGTGGGCATCGAGGAAGAGCATGCCGTCACTTTCTCGGCCGGCCTTGCCGCCGCAGGGCTCAGGCCGTTCTGCAACATCTATTCGTCCTTCTCCCAGCGGGCCTATGACTGCGTGATCCACGACGTGGCCCTGCAGAATCTGCCGGTGGTCCTTTGCCTGGACCGGGCGGGCCTGGTAGGGGAGGACGGAGCCACCCACCACGGATGCTACGACCTGGCCGCCTACCGCAGCATCCCGGGCTGTACCGTGGCCGCCCCCCGCAACGAAACGGAACTCAAACGGCTCATGTACACGGGGCTGAAGGCTTCCGGCGGTCCTTTCATCATCCGCTACCCCCGCGGCGTAGGGGAGGGCGCTCCCTGGAAGGAGGCCCCCTATGAGGCGCTTCCGGTGGGCAAGGGCGAGAAACTCATGGACGGGAAGTCCGTGGCGGTCCTTGCCATCGGCCCGGTGGCGAACAGGGCTCTTGCCGCCGCGCAGCGCTTCAAGGCCGATTACTGGGTAGGGCCCGCCGTATATGACATGCGCTTCCTGAAGCCGCTGGATACGGAGATCCTGGAGGAAGTGTCCCGGTTCGACGCCATCCTCACCCTGGAGGACGGGGCCCTGAAGGGAGGCCTGTACAGTGCTGTCTGCGAGTATTTCTCCCTCAGGAAAGACGCTCCTCTCGTCAAGGGAGTGGGTATCCCGGACCGTTTCATCCAGCAGGATTCGCAGAAAAACCAGTTGGCCGACTGCGGCCTGGATGAAGAGTCGATTTTCGATTTTTTGCGCGGAATGATGAAAAATCTTTGAAAATTCTTGTTGGATTCAAAAATAATTTCTACCTTTGCAGTCCTTTCAGCGATTGAAGGATTCAACGAGCCGCCGATATAGCTCAGTTGGCCAGAGCACGTGATTTGTAATCTCGGGGTCGTGGGTTCGAATCCCTCTATCGGCTCAAAGGAAATTGAAATACTGAAAAGCATTCCGGGAGGTTCGCATAGTGGCAATTGCGGCGGACTGTAAATCCGCTCCCTCAGGGTTCGGTGGTTCGAGTCCACCACCTCCCACAAA
>JAFUWW010000020.1 GCA_017471085.1 Bacteroidales bacterium
GAAGCAGCGGGGGTTGAACGAAGTGAGTCCCTTCACCCAAGCACGCGAAAGCCCGGCCATGTGGCCGGGCGAATTCGCGTGCGGGTGAAGGGACTCGAACCCATACGCCTTGCGGCACCAGATCCTAAGTCTGGGTTGTCTACCAATTCCAACACACCCGCGTTTCAGCGGTTGCAAAGATAAGCAAAATAGACCATTATTACAACCTGTGGAGGTTTTGGTTGGCCATCGATATCTTCAGTTTGTACATGGATTTTCCCTGGTAGAAGACGAGGTCCAGGATGATGCCGTCGCTTTCGAAGTAGTAGGTTCTGAACTGTTTCCCTTTCGTTACGGGCTCACACCAGACCAGCAGGTATTCTCCGCCGCTCCTGGGGGCTGCGACGATGGCGGTATAGCCCCGCAGCGTGACCTTGGCCACATGGTAGCTCTTTCCCTTTTCTTTGGAGGCGTTCTTGTAGGCTTCTGCCAAAGAGGATTCCGGATCCAGCTTTCCGAAAGAGAGCTTGACGGAGGAAGCTGTGCCGGCTTTGGGATTGCGTTCCTGCCACCAGCGGAAAGCGGTATCGGAGAGATAATCGGCATTGGAGAGGGGAACCAGGGCGGGATTCTCCTTGAGCCGGGCGGCCAGCCAGGCGGTTTCGGCACTGAGGGTCAGCCCTTCGATGTTTTCCGGGCTCTGGCCCTCGATGCGGCCGTCTTCCATTACATTCCCATAAAACAGAACCTGGCTTAACAGGTCCTGCTCCGGGAGGTAGAGTGCCTCGACATATTCCGACCCGTCGCCGTTCCAGTAGCCGAAATGGATATAGCTGCGGTTCCCCAGCGGACGGATCAGTTCCATCGGCATGGCCAGATTCCGGACAGGCAGGCCGGAAAGGGTGTAGACAGGAAGGGTGCGGGTCTCCAGGAGCTCGCCTTCAGGAGAAAGGATGCGCAGCGACAGGTCTTTGTCCAGCGCAAGGATGTGGTCTACATTGTCTTTCCGCCACCCGATGGCGCTCAGGCAGTCTCCCGCTTGGGCCAGGGCCTCTTCGGCGCTGATCTTACTGGTGTTGTGCAGGACGATCCTCTCTTCGGCCCGCTCCCTGAAAGGAGAGTCCGGATAGTCGTTGACGAAGGCAAGCACGCCGGCGGCATCTTCCGGATTCAGGGCAAAGAAGACCAGGGAATCGCGGATGCGGAGCACCTTGGGAGCATAAACCGATGCCGGATACTTGTCCAGAAACTTTTCGGCGGCCTTGACAGTGGGCTTTTTGACGATTTTACCATACTGCGACTTCTCCGCCCGGCTCTGGGCGGAGCCTTCCTGCGGGAGCAGCATCCCCAGGACAAAGAGTATCGGCAACAGCAACTTTTTCATTCTCGCGAGATTTACTTGTTCAAAGGGGTTTCTTCCATTCCAGGCAGGCCCATTCTTCCCGGGTCGATTGTCCGGCAAATTCCAGGCCAAGCGCCAGGGCCGCTTCCTGGATGGCGAGGATGTCGGCCTCGTAGAACCCGCTCAGGAGCAGCCGGCCGCCCCGGCGGAGGGAGCGGAAATAGGTGGGCAGGTCTTCCAGGATGATGTTCCGGTGGATGTTGGCAAGGAGCAGATCATAGGTGCCCATCTGCAGGAGGGAGGCATCGCCGCAGGCCGTCTCGATCCTGGAGCCCACGCGGTTCCAGCGGGCATTGCCCCAGGCCGACCGGGCGGCTACGGCGTCAATGTCCACGGCAAAGACCTTCCGTGCGCCCATTTTGGCGGCGAGGATGGCGAGGATGGCCGTCCCGCAGCCCATGTCTACGACAGAATGCCCCCGGATGGCATTTTCCAGCCCCAGCATGCGCTGCATCATCATGTAAGTGGTATGGTGATAGCCGGTCCCGAAAGCCATCTGCGGGTCGATCCAGATGTTGAACCGGGTACGGGGGACATCGGCATTGAAGGGGGCTTTGATGGTGACCTTCCCGTCCACCACGATGGGCTTGAATTCCTGCTCCCAGGCCTTGTTCCAGTTCTGGCCCTGCACCAGCGTCGCCGTGAAGGAAACGGCGGCGGGATAACCGCTCAGCACGACCTTCAGGTCTCCGGGCCGATACAGGTCTTTCTGGATGTAACATTTGAGGAATGGTTCTTCCGTGAGGAAGGAATCGTAGGGGAGTTCTCCCAGTTCCGCCGTCAGGATATCGGCCATTTCTTCCGAAAACGGCTCCAGGCGGATGCATACTTCAATATACTGTTCACTGTTCATCATGGGCGGCAGCTTTTTCTTCCAATTCGAGGATTTCTTTTTTCAGGACTTCCCGGCGGCTGAGCGAGCGGCGGGTCACTTCTTCGTACAGGGCCTGCATCTGCTGCAACGAGCCCTCCGAGGCTTCTCCGGACATCGACCCGTCCAGGAAGGCATCGGCCTGGCTCCGGAGGATTTCCCGGCTTCTGTTTTCGGCCATCGCCTTCTCCACGCCCAGCTCAAACACATTGTGGATGGCCTCGATCAGGCTGTACTGGATGGTGTCCAGCTGTTTGGTGTAGACGGGTACATTGGCGCTGCGGTACTTGGCGGAGGCCAGCCCGTAGTGGATGTGGTCGAAATCGTCGCCCCAGGCATTGAGGCCGAACTTCACCAGCAGCGGAGACTTGATGACGGAGATATGGTAGTCGAAGGCCCCGTCCAGGTGCTGGATGCCGCTGGCCGCAAAGAGATAGCGGTCTACGTCCAGCACGAACGGGAATACTTCCAGCAGATTGTCCCGCACCATGCCGGTCACCGCCATGTTGTCGATGACGGCCTCGTCCCTGTTCCTGAACATGAGCATGCTGGCAATTTTGGTGAATTCCTCACTTTCCTTCAGCGACAGGTCTTTCCCGGAAATGCGCAGCACGCCGTCCACAGACGGCAGGATCAGGTTCATGTTCGTGTCAATCTGCGTCGTGGCCGCCAGCTCACAGTCCAGGTCGCCGGCGAAGGAGGTGAGCATCGGCATGATGGAATCCACCGCCGGGAACAGCGTGATCACTTTCTCCGCCGTGATGTCCACCAGGTTGAGGTCGAAGCCGGCCTTGATGTCGTCTTTGGCCCGGGTGGCATAGAATCCTTCAAAGAAGATATCTCCCATGTTGGACGATGCCACCGTGTTGGTAATCTGGAGCGTGCGGTCGCGCATGGCCACGTCGGCCGCCAGCCAGTTCACCAGCAGGCTGTCGTACTTGAGGCCGGTTCCTTCCAGCGTGAGGGCAAGGTCCAGATTGGAAGGCAGCACAATCAGGGACGATTTCTGCCGTACCGTGTCGGCCGCTTCGAAGGAAATTGCAGCGGAGGTGTCGGATTTCTGGTAGGTGGTGTAATAGGCATAGGCCCGCATCAGTTCGTTGGCGTCGATGTACTCCGACTCCAGCGTGGCTTCCAGCTTGAGCCGGGGCCTGGCCCTGCGGCTTGTCAGGGCCCGCCGGAGTCCCGTCAGCTTTCCTTTCACCGTCATGTCCGACCCGCCGGCCTGCAGGGTGGCGTGGCTCAGGTCCACGGAACTGTTGTCCACGGCGCCTTTAAGGTCTGTCACCTTGGTCAGGAGCGGGAAGGCCGGCAGCAGGAGGACGGCTTCCGAGAGCTCCACGTTCCCGTTGAAGTCCCAGTCACGGACATACTGGCTCAAGGCGTCGGAGAGGCTGAACGAGATATCTCTTCCTGCAAAGTCGTCCCGGGGAGCGACCGTCCGGCGCCGTCCCAGAGAGTCCCTTCCGGGCCGCCTTCTTTCCTGAGGCTGCACCGCCTGGTGCCGGGCGGCGGAAACGGTGAAGTGGAGACTGTCCAGAATGTAGGAGTCGCCGCCGTTGCGCACCCGGAGGATGCCGCTGCCGGAAGACAGGGAAAGCCGGGGAGAGGGCTGCTGCTGCGTGGCAGGGATAATCCGGAAATTCTCCGTATTGTCCAGCAGGGCCACGGTCATGCCGTCGCCGTCTTTCAGGTCCAGGGCTCCCACTTTCAGCCTGCCCATCAGCGGCGTAAGGCCTTTGCTGCCGCCCAGAATCTCGGCAGCGTTCTGCATGGCCAGTTCCACCTGGGCTCCCCGGGCATAGATATCGTCTTTGTAAGTGACGTCAAGTGTATCGAACAGGGCTTTCAGGGCCAATACCCTGGCCCCTTTCCGCAGATTCTCGTCGCGGCGGTTCCCCTCGGCGGACAGGTCGGCCGTCATGTGCCGGAAATAAGCGTGCAGGTCGTAGGGGGGCGCATCTACGGAGAGGTTGTCTCCTTTCAGGCTGCAGTTGATGTCGGCATTGCCGATGCGGGCCATGTTCAGCTGCGAGAGCCGTACCTTGCCCTGGAGACGGGCGTCCACGAACCCGGTCCCGCTGATTCCCTGTTCCCGGGTGAAGGCGTTGGTGAGGGAGTCCAGCCGGGCCCGTACCTTGGCCTTCAGGGCGATTTCCGGGTCGTCGCCCAGAATGTCCCGGGCCTTCCCGGCCGCGTTGATTTCCGCCCCGATGATGCCGAACACCAGTTCCCGGATGTCGGCGTCCACTTTCTGCAAATCGTCGGTCCCGACGGCGGCGTCCAGGGCGATCCGTCCGCTGCGCCCCAGTCCTTCATAGTCCAGTGCAGATTCTGGGATCTGGATGCTGGCCAGGATGGCGGGCGTCTCTCCGTTTCCCCAGAAGCCTTCCGCATGGGCCACCAGATTCAGGACCGCATCGGTCTTCCATTTCTTCAGAACGGGGAAGTTGTCCCGGAACTGGTCGATGAGCGCCCCCAGCGGCGCGTCGTCCATCAGGGCGTCCAGGCACACCTCCCAGTTGTCGGGGTGTTTGATGACTAGGCCCTGCGAGCGCATCTGCAGGGCGGAGAGCTGCAGGTTCAGCCGTTCCAGGTCCACTTCCAGGGCGCCGTCGTCCCGGAAAGGGATTTCGCCTTCCGAGTCGATGCTCACGGGAATGCGGATCCTGCCGTAGCGGGAGGTCCTGAATGCGGCGTTGGCATCGGCCTCCAGGGTGAAATGCCGCTTGTCCACGCCGGCGCGGAGCCTGTTCAGCCGAAGGGCGAGGGTGTCGGCGGGCAGGCGCCCGGAAATGCCGATGGAATCGGCCTCCAGCGCAGTGCGGATTTCATCCGGTTCCCAGGTGCGGATGTCCCCGTCCAGGGAAAGCCTCCGCATGGAAAACCGCCCGAACAGCGTGTCGGCCGGGTCGGTAAAGACAATCAGCGGGTTTTCCGTGAGGCTGATTTTGCGGATCCGGATGGGTGGAAGGGGGGAACTGCCGCTTTTTTCCGACCGGCCGATGGGGAGCATGTCCCAGTTGGCAGCGGTGGAGTCGTAGCGGTGCGCGAAGATGCGGGGATGGTGAAGTTCGGCATGGCGGATATTCCAAGTCCCGTCCAACAGGTCCATGTAGTTGATGCTCAGGACCAGTTTCTGAAGAGAAACCAGCGTGTCGGCTTCTTCCTGCCGTCCCGCCTGAAGCAGATTGAACCGGCTTCCGTCCCGGTACAGGGAGTCGTAGGCCGCGAACCGGCTGTGCGGGTAGGTAATGGAAAAGGCTTCCGCTTCCAGGTTGAGGAAGGGGAAGCTCTTGATCACGTGCGCCCGGACTTTCCGGAAGTGGAGGTCTCCGTCTACATATTCGGCGGCAAAACGGTTTACAAGGCCGGTGAGGACCGAGGGGCGCATCATGATCTGGAAAACGATGAGCAGCGCCACCCCCAGGCCCAGGATGCCCAGCAGCACATTCCGTATTACCTTCCAGGCTTTCAAAAGACGTAATCCCTGACGTCGTTTTCACTCACTGGATTGCCGCCCAGGATGAGGAGCCGTTCCACCACGTTGCGGAGTTCCCGGATGTTGCCGGTCCACGATTTCTCCATCAGCATCTTCACGGCCTCCGGCGAGAATTCTTTCCGGGGCATGGCGCTTTCGGAGCAGATCTGGTCCAGGAAATGGTTCACCAGCAGGGGGATATCGTCCTTCCTTTCGTCCAGGGTAGGCACCTTGATTACGATGACGCTCAGGCGGTGGTAGAGGTCTTCCCGGAAATTGCCTTTGCGGATTTCCTCCGCCAGGTTCTTGTTGGTGGCGGAGACCACGCGTACGTTCACGGTGATATCCTTGTCCGAGCCCACGCGGGAAATCTTCCTCTCCTGCAGCACGCGGAGCACTTTGGCCTGGGCGGCGAGGGACATGTCGCCGATCTCGTCCAGGAAGAGCGTACCCCCGTCGGCCTGTTCGAATTTTCCCTTGTGCTGCTTGATGGCCGATGTGAAGGACCCCTTCTCGTGGCCGAACAGTTCGCTCTCGATCAGTTCCGACGGAATGGCGGCGCAGTTGACCTCTACATAGGGCATCATGGAGCGCTGCGACTGCTGGTGCAGGGCCCTGGCCACCAGTTCCTTGCCGGAACCGTTGGCACCGGTGATGAGAACGCTGGCGTCTGTGGGGGCCACCTTCTCCACCATGTCGCGGACATGGCGGATGCCTTCCGATTCGCCGATCATCTGCTGGCCGTAGACCTTCTTCTTCAGAATCTTGGTCTCCGTCACCAGACTGGCCTTGTCGGTGGCGTTCTTGAGGGTGATCAGGATGCGGTTCAGGTCCAGCGGCTTCTCGATGAAGTCGAAGGCTCCTTTCTTGATGCAGTCCACCGCCGTGGAGATATCGGCATGGCCGGAGACCATCACCACGGGCGTCTCGATGCCTTCTTCTATCAGTTTCGAGAGCATTTCCGTTCCGTCCATCACCGGCATCTTGATGTCGCAGAAGATGGCGTCGAATTTTTCCTTTTCCGCCTTCTGCAGTCCTTCTTCGCCGTTTTCGGCCGTTTCCACCTGATAGTTCTCCATTTCCAGGATTTCTTTCAGGGAGTACCGGATGGCTTTTTCGTCGTCTACGATAAGTATTTTCATGCGCGTCAATATTTGTATACAAATATCGTAAAATTTTTCTACATTTGTAATCCTGACAGCACTAACTATGAACGTTCCAGACATTATCATCGCAGTAGACGGCTTTTCTTCCACCGGAAAAAGCACTTTTGCCAAAATGGTGGCCCGTGAATTCGGTTTCCTCTATTTGGACAGCGGCGCCATGTACCGCGGCGTCACCCTCGCCGCCATGGAACACGGCTTCATCGCGGAGGACGGTTCAATCGACGAAACCGCGCTCCGGGGCATCATCTCTTCGCTGGACCTCCATTTCAGGAGGGAAGACGGCGCCACCCGCCTTTTCCTGGGAGACCGCTGTATAGAAGACCGCATCCGCACCCTGGAAGTGTCTTCCCATGTAAGTCCCGTATCGGCCATTCCCTGGGTCCGGAATTTCGTGGACGACAAGCTCCACGCTTTCTCGGAGGGCGGCCGGGTGATCATGGACGGCCGCGACATCGGCACCACCGTCTTCCCCGATGCGCAGCTCAAGGTGTTCATGACGGCCGATGAGAACGTCCGTGCCAAACGCCGCTACGATGAGATGGTGGCCAAAGGTGAAACGCCGGACCTGGCCGATGTGCTCGCCAACCTCAGGGAAAGGGACTATATAGACTCCCACCGGGCGGCCTCCCCGCTCACCCAGCCGGCCGACGCCTTCGTGATGGACAACACCTTCATGACCATGCATGAAGAACTGGTCTGGATCCTGGGCGTGATCCAGGGCAAATTCGGCATCTTTGAAGCCTCCCTGTCATGCTGAACGTGGAGATAGACCCGGGCTCCGGGTTCTGCGGCGGCGTCATCCGGGCCATCACCCGGGCGGAGGAATTCCTGGAGGGAGGCCATACCTTGTATTCGCTGGGCGATATCGTCCACAACGAAGCGGAGCTGGACCGTCTGCAGTCCAGGGGCCTCAGAACCATCAGCGCCTTGTCGGAAGTGCCCGACACGGAGACGGTGCTCATTCGGGCGCACGGAGAGCCTCCGTCCACCTATGAAAGCGCCCGGGAACGCCATCTTTCCCTGATAGACTGCACCTGTCCGGTGGTGCTGCAACTGCAGCGCCGCATCCGGGAAGCCTATCTCCGCCTCCATGCAGACGGAGCGAAGGGCCAGGTGATCATCTTCGGCCGGGTGGGCCATGCGGAAGTGCTCGGCCTGGTCGGTCAGGCCGAAGGCGATGCCTTGGTGGTGGAAAACGCCGGCATGCTGCTGGATGCCATCCGGGCCGGGGAACTGGATTTTTCCCAGCCGATGGAAATCTTCTCACAGACCACCAAGAGTCCGTCGGAATACGACCATATCTGCCAGATGCTGAGAGAAAGGGGCGCTTCCCTTGTCGTCCACAATACCATCTGCGCCCAGGTCGCTTCCCGGCATGAGAAACTGGTCGCCTTTGCCAAGGCGCACCATGTCATCCTCTTTGTGTCCGGGCGCTCCTCCTCCAACGGAAAGGTGCTCAGCGACTTGTGCCGCAGCGTGAATTCCCGCACCTATCTGGTGGGATCGGCCCATGAAATAAACCCCGCCTGGTTCCAGGACGGGGAAAATGTAGGGGTGTGCGGGGCTACGTCCACGCCCAAATGGCTGCTGGAAGAAGTGGCTGCCGCGGTAAAAATTGTTCAGTTCTAGTCGTCCGTATCGCCCATGACGATCACCAGATGGTCGCCATCTTTCAGTTCCATGCTGCCGTGGGGTACCAGGAATCTTTCTTCCCGCTTGACCATTACTACGCGGATGCCGTGCGGCAGATGAAGATCCCGCATGGTGTTGCCGTGGGCAAGGTCGGCCTCCGTGACGGTATGGTCTCTCAGGATTCCCATCTCTTCCGGCAGCTCCATCCCGAAAGTCTCCACTTCCGGCTCTTCCTCATAGCTCAGTTTCAGCAGCTTGGCAGCGGGTGCCAGCGTGAATCCCTGAATGACCAGGGAAAGCAGCGTAATGCAGAAAACCATGTTGAATATGAGGCTGGACCCTTCCAGCCCGTTCACCACCGGATACAGGGCGAACAGGATGGGACCGGCTCCCTTCAATCCGACCCAGGACACGTAGGCCTTGGCTTTGAAAGAGAGGCTCCGGAACGGAAGCAGCGTCAGGAACACGCTTGCGGGACGGGCGATGAAGATCAGGAACAGGCCGATCAGAAGGGCCGGCAGCAGGGTGTTGCCCATCTGGGACGGCCGGGCCAGCAGGCCCAGCATCAGGAACATGAGCAGTTGCATCAGCCAGGACATTCCGTCGAAAAACTTCAGGGTATCTTTCTTCTGCGGCAATTTGATTCTGTTGCCGAGGATGATGGCCGTCACATACAGTGCAAGAAGGCCGTTGCCGAAAAGCAGGGACGCGAGGCCGTTGGCGAAAAAGCCGATGCTCAGGAGGAGGATGGCAAAGAGAGAATTGCCGGGCAAAGTAATCTTGTTCAGCAGCCAGGCCGATCCTCTTCCTACTGCTACGCCTATCCCGAAGCCGATAAGCACTTGCAGCACCAGCAGGATGATGCCGGAGATGGCGAGCGCTCCGTCGGCGATGTCACTGGTCAAATGGGTCTCCAGGGTCCTGACCAGCAGGATGGTGAGCACGTATGCCATCGGGTCGTTGCTGCCGGACTCCAGTTCCAGCAGGGGGGACAGATTCTCCCGAAGGTGCAGCCGCTTGTTGTGCAGCACGGAAAAGACCGTGTTGGAATCCGTGGAGGACATGATGGCCGCCATCAGGATGCAGGAAACGAGCATGGTTCCGGTGTATCCTGCATCTCTACCTGCCAGCATGAAAATGAACAGTCCTGTCAGGAGCATGGTAAGAAATACCCCCAGCGAGGAAAGCAGAATGCCCTGCCGCATGACTGGCTTCGTTTCCTTGAACGATGTCTGTATGCCGCTTGTGAACAGAATCACCGCCATGGCAAAATGGCCGATGGATTCCGACAGCTCATAGTCTTCAAAAGTGACGCCCAGCCCGTCAGCTCCTGCGGCCATTCCCAGCAGCAGGAAAAGCAACAGGGTGGGCGCACCGAAACGTGCTCCCACCTTGGTAATCAGAATGGCGATGAAAACCAGGATGGATGCCAGCAGCAGCAGGTTCTCCGTGCCCAGGTTCACCGAGAAGACGGAAAGGGGAATCATCAGTCTTCTATCTGGAACAGATTCAGGAATCCGGTCATCATGAAGACATTGCGGATCTCGTCATTGATGCCCCGCACAATCACGTTCCCGCCTTTTACCATGGCAGCTTTGCGGAGCGTCAGGAAAATGCGGAGTCCGGAACTGGAAATGTAAGAGAGTTCAGTGCAGTCCAGCACGATGGTTCCGTCTGCGACTTTCTCCAGCGGTTCCAGTTCCTTTCCCACTTCCAGAGAGGCGGGAGTGTCCAGCCGGCCGATGAGTTTGGCGGTGGTTACGTTGTCGTTTTTTGTGATTTTAACTTCCATGGTTATTAAATTTTTTTTGTCATCGACAATATGTTCTTTCCGTTTTCACGCTTGTAGGAGACGTTGTCCATCAGCTTCTTCACCAGGTAGATTCCCAGGCCGCCGATGGGCCGGTCTTGCACGCCCAGTTTCACATCGGCCTCCGGCGCCAGGGTGGGGTCGAAGGGCTTTCCGCTGTCCGAGATGATGAATTCCAGGGAGTCTTTCCGGATGATGGCTTCAATGTCCACCAGGCCGTCCGAACCCTTGGGGTAAGCGTACATGATCACGTTGGTTACGGCTTCTTCCAAAGCGAGGTTCAAGCCCATGGCAAGGCTCTGGTCCAGCGATTTTTCTTCGGCGATAGCCTCGATGAATTCCGCGAGCTGCGGGATCTGCTGGATGTCGTTGCGCAGCATCAGGTGTCTTTCGGATTTGTCCGGCATAGCGTCGTTGAGGTAATGGATAAAAAGCAGGGTAAGGTCGTCACTCTGGGGAGCGTTGCCTACGAACTGGGCAACGGCTTCTTTCATGGCTTCCAGCTGGTCGTGGGCAGAACGTCGGCTCTGGAGGACCGCTTCCGCACGTTCTTCCGAGAACAATTCGTGGTTTTCATTTTCGGCCTCCGTGAGACCGTCGGTGTAGAGGAACAGGGCGTCGTCATATTTCAGGTCGGTTTCCTGCTCTGCAAAAGGGATGCCAGGCATGACGCCGAGGGGCAGGTTGGCATTGACGGGCAGCCTGCCGATATGGTCCGTAAAGATGAACGGAGCGTTATGACCGGCGTTGCAATAGCGGAGATGGCCGTTTGTAAGGTCCAGGATGCCGCAGAAGAATGTGACGAACATATTGCTTTCGTTCATCTCGGCCATGGAGTCGTTCATGCTGCTGACAATGCGCTGCGGGCTGTTCTCATGGGCGCTGGCGGTGCGGAACAGGCTCCGGGTCACGGCCATCACCAGGGAGGCGGGCACGCCCTTTCCGCTCACGTCGCCGATGCAGAAGCACAGTTTTTCGTCCCGGATGTAGAAATCGTAAAGGTCTCCGCCCACTTCCTTGGCCGGGACGATGGCGGCGTCCATGTCAATGTCCTTCCTCTCTGGGAAAGGCGGGAAAATCTTGGGAATCATGGACATCTGGATGCCGCTGGCGATCTGCAGCTCGTTCTCCATTTTCTTCTTGCGCTCGTCCAGGCTCTGGAATTTGAGCATGTTCTTGATGGTGGCGCGGATGATGAGGACGAGCATGAGAAGACCCAGCAGCTGCAGCAGTGTCACCAGGCCTCCGATCCGCCGGATGTTCCCGAAAATTTCCTTGTCGGGAATCACGATGGACATGGACCATCCGGTCCGTTCTACGGGGGCGAAATAGACGTAACTGGTGGCACCTTCGTACCGGACCTGCATGTTGCCGGACTCTCCGGAAAGCATGGAACGGGACAGTCCGTTGAAAGTGGCCGTGTCGCCCATGGTGGCGGCCACCTCCTGGATGGACTTCTTCATCACCAGGGTCTCGGCCGGACATACCATGAATTGTCCCGAACGGCTTACCAGCATGCTGAAAGCGTTGGGGTACACTTTTACGTTCCCGACCAGGTCCGTGAGCCAGTCGAGGGAGAGGTCGGCCGTGAGGATGGCGGCAATCTGGCCGTCCTTTCCCTGGACGGGAAGCGAATAGGTGGTCATGAGCACTTCTCCGCCACCCTCGTCCACATAGGGCTCCGACCAGTATCCCGTGCCCAGTTCCAGCGGCTTGACAAACCATTCCTGGTGCTGATAATCATATTCTTCCGTGGCCAGGGACGTGTTCTTTATGGTTCCGTCCGGGCCCTGGAAGGAGTAGGGGGCGTAGAGGGGACGTGATTTGTCGTAACCCGGAACCAGCGCCAGGGTGGAGCCGGTGACGACCGGATTGTTCTTCACGATCAGGGCGGGGATGTTTGCCAGGCTGTCCGGTGTGCTTGCCAGGCAGTATTCCGCAATTAGCTGATTGTTCCGGACGGCGGCTTCGGCCTGGTTGATAACGTCCAAAATCTTGTTCCGGGTCGCTTCCAGCTGGCTTTCGGCCCGCAGGGAGGCTTCTTCCTTGAGCCCCTTCTGCGAGAAGTAATACTGGATGAGGCCGGTTGCCTCCAGGGTTATGGCGGCTACGATAATGAGCAGGAGACCTACCCGGGCCCCCTGGCGGACGGCTATGTTGTTAAAATAATCTTTTATTTTCATAAGATGGAAGTGAGGGCTGCCCGGAATTCCGGCATGGGACGTTTGGTGTCCCGTTCGACAATCAGGGTCTTCAGTCCGGCATAAGGGAGGATCAGCTGGTCAATTTCATCCAGGGGAAGGTCCTCCCCGAAATAGGCCGGAGCGAAATGCTCCCAGAACTGCCTGGAAAGGGATTTGGGCATGTGGAAGGCATCCTGGATGAATTCTTCCGAGCTGATGCAGCAGCATACATATACCATCCCGGTGTCGAACAGGGAGTAGCCGTGGCAGAAATCTCCCAGGTCGATGAAATAGCGTTTCCCGCCCGCGAAAATGGCGTTTCCGAACTGGAGGTCTCCGTGGATGGCCGTGTCCGTGTCGGGAGCGTCGGCGATGAACTTGCCCAGTTTGTCCTTCTCGGCCTTGGTAAAGAAAGGATTTTCTTCCAGCAGCCGGAAATAGCGGTCTTTTACCGATTCGAAAACCCGGATATCCACATGCGTATTGTGCAGGTCCCGGCACATCTGCGCGAATTCCCGGGCATATTGCCGCACGTTTTCCGGGTGGTCTCCGGTGGCCCGGGCATAGGAGGTCTTTCCTGTGATGCGGTGGAACCGGATGCCGTACCTTCCGTCTTCCGTCACCACATAATCGCCGGGCTCAGGAGAAGGAATACCGGCGTCAAAGACTTTCCGGGCCAGCATCATCTCGTCCAGGGGCTGCCGGATTTTCCCGGGGAAATAGAGTTTGAGCATGACCGAAGGGTCGGTCTTGTGGTCGTAGCTCTCTCCGTTGGCTCCTCCTCCGGAGAGGACATAGTCGTCGAGGGAAATCTTAATGGCTTCCATGGCAGAATACTTGGTTGATGAGTTGTTCGAATTCTTGGAAGGCGAAGGTGTCTTCCAGTTCCCGCAGGGAATCGGCCAGGCCCCTGTAGTGCCACTCGTGTTCTTTGGGGTCTTTGGCGTGGAAGATGTTCCAGAGCGCATCGCCTTTCATGGCATAATCCCTGGCAATGGCGCGCATGTTGGAGAGTTTGTCGCCCAGGGCCACCATCTTGGCTTCGTAAGGCGCCGCCGCCAGTCGGTCGATGGCAGCCTGCTTGCGGCTGTGCCAGCTGTCCTCCTCGCTCACCCCTTCCGTGAATTTGTCGCTTTCGGCTTCCACCAGGGCGGCAATCCGGTCGCCGAATTCCGCGCGGAGGTCATCCACGGTGACGGAGGTGTCTTCCACGGTGTCGTGCAGGGCCGCCGCCGCCAGCAGTTCCTGGTCGGAGGTCATGGTGGCAACGATCTCCATCGCTTCCATGGGGTGCACGATATAGGGAAATCCCTTTCCGCGGCGTTCGGTGCCGGCATGGGCCCTGACCGCAAATACGATGGCGCGGTCGAGCAAAGTTGTGTCGAGGGGGTTGTTGGCCATAGGTTTATTGGTTCATAAAGGGAAGGTCTGCGGCCTGGTCCACCAGGAAATCGGCCAGGGAGGCGTTGCTTTCGGACGGGCCGTTGAGGGTGTCGAACATGAGGCGAAGGCCCACCTTGCCGGCACCGCTCTTGAGAATATAGGCAATACAGATATTCTGCGGGCCGATGGAAGAGGACAGGATGTCCAGGTCCGTGAGGCCGATCTGGTAGCAGGCAATCTGGTAGGCACCTTCGGAATATTGCTTGATGAGGCCGGCCACGTCGCCCAGCGTGTTGCACCGGAGCATCTTGAATACGCTCAGGTACGGCATCAGAGGGACTTCCTGGATTTCGGCCTGGTTCACCGCGGCGATCCGGCGGTTCAAAGCGTCGAAGGGCTGCAGGTCCAGGTAGCTGCGGAAGGTGTCGCCGTCCAGGGGGACGTCGTCCAGGTTGCCGGAGGCCACGAGGGCTTTTACCCTGCGGCGATAGTCGGTGATCTCGGTGCGGATCCGGCTGAATTCGTCGTCGATCAGTTCCAGCATGCCGGCCAGGCGGCTCATCGAGCGCATGTAGGTCTTGGGAATTTCCACGCCCGACTTGTAGCCGGTATCATGGCTCATGTTGGCCCAGGCATGCTGCAGCACGGTGCGGATCTGGATTTCGAACCG
This sequence comes from Bacteroidales bacterium, assembly GCA_017471085.1. Next base: position 14,578 of record JAFUWW010000020.1, read on the forward strand.
GTAGGGATATTTTGCCAGCGAGCAGATGTAGTGCAGGGAAAGATATCCGAAACTGTCTATTTCGTGCAGTTTCCGCTTGTCCACGGTATTCTCCCAGTCCACCGTGAAGTGCTTCTCCACTGCCGATGCCACTTTGTCCACGTCGTCGGTGTAGAAGGTGATGACGCGGAGGCCCAGGATGTCGGTTATATCGGCCAGGGACTTGTATTTGTTTCCTTTCAGCTCCAGTTTCCCGGCCAGGGAATCTTCCGCCTTGATGCGGGATTCCAGGGAGGCGACCAGCAGGGAGGCGTCTGCAAAGGTGTTTTTGAGCGTCTGTTTCACCTCTGTCTCCATTTCCCGGAACAGGGGCAGATGATCCCGGTATTCCCGGAGGATGGATTCACAGTGAGCATCCAGATGTCGTTCAGCGGCCATGTTTTGTTCTTTATTATAACTTGAACTTGCAAATATAATAAAAATTTTTTTACCCTTTAGGGTACCGGACCGTGAAGCAGGCTCCGCCCAGGGTGAACGAGCGGGAGTAGGAGATGGTTCCGCCGCAATGCTCCACAATTCTCCGGCAGATGGCCAGGCCCAGACCGCTGCCGCTGGTCTTGGTGGTGAAGTCCGGCGTGAAAATCTTGTCCTGGTTCTGCTCCTCCACTCCGGGGCCGTTGTCTTCCACCACGATGTCGTAGAACCCTTCTTCCGCCGAGTTGCGCAGGGCGATCAGGATGCGTTTTTCGCCCGGGTTTCCGTCTACCGCCTGGATGGCGTTGGTGATCAGGTTCACCACCACGCGGGTGAGCTGCGGCCGCTGTGCCGTGACCATGGCCCCTTCCAGGCCGTAATAGTCCAGGCGTACATCGTCCCGGGAATCGAACAGGTCCACTTCCTGCCTTACCAGCGAATCCAGGTCCAGCGGCTCCATCTTCTGGTCGTACATCTTGGCGAAGGTGGAGAACTGGTCGGCCGAATCGGCCAGCAGGTCTACGTGGAATAGGACGGTGGAAGCCACCTCGTCGAAGCGCTCCTGCCAGGCGGGATTGCCGGACGATTTCATGCGGATAAGCATCTGCAGCTGCAGTTTGATGGGGGTGAGCGGGTTCTTCAGGTCGTGCGCCACGCGGCGGGCCATGTCGGTCCAGGCTTTGTCCCTATCCACCTGGGTAAGCCGGCGGGTCGATTCTCCCAGATCCTGCACCATGCGGTTGTAGGCGTTCACGAGGCCGGTGAGTTCGTCGTCCTGGTCATAGACGATGGGCTCCAGGTGGTCGATGTCGGTGACGGTCATCTTCCGGCTCATTTCCCGCAGCGGGTGGAACATGCGGCCGATCACTTCGTAGGTAATCAGGCGTGAGAGCATCAGCAGCAGCAGGAAGAGGGTAAGGATGGTGGCGATGTGCGAGATGGACTCCGATTCCAGGTCCGTGGTGATGTCCGTGAAGGGAGATGAGACGATGGCCACCATTTCGCCGGCGCTGTTGAAGACGGGAGCGTAGAGGGCATAGTAACTGCGCCGGTTGGCCCTCTCCCGGTGCATGTAGAACCGCTTGTGCAGATACACGATGTTGTAGTAGGCGTCATCGTCCAGGCGGTGGCCCAGGATCATGCGGTCGTACACTTCCGGCGTGGTACTCAGGGCCATGCGGCCTTCCGGGTCGAAGAGCGTGATGTCGCTCCGGAGGTTGTTCCCGACCCCTTCCACGGCGTCCAGCACGCCGGCCGTGCGGATGTCCTCGGCCTCCACCTGCCGCAGGTGTTCCTGCAGCATGGCCTGCAGTGTATTGATGCGGGAGGTCATGATGCTCTGCATGTCGGCATCGTTCCGTTTATAGACAAACCAGACGCTGAAGACGGCCATCGCGATGAGCGTGAGGGTGAGGGAGATATAGATGACCAGGCTGATGCGGGTCTGGTAATAGCGCCGGTCTCCTGTGGTGCGGCGCCGCCAGGTGAGGAGCGTGATGGCGAAAAAGGCCAGGATGGCCAGCAGGAAGCCTTCCACCACGTAGTCGGTAATCCGGATGGACGGCCGGGAAAGGATCACCACTTCCCCTTCCGACACGCTGTGGACGAAGTGGCACCACCCGTCCATGTCGACATGGGATCCGCTGCGGCTTTCCGTCTTGCGCTTGAGATCGCCGGAGAAAAGGGTGGGATAGGGATAGGCGCCCTTGTACTGGACCAGGCGTTCATCCACGTATTTGGCCGATGAATAGGCGGGTGGCAGCGTGATGCGGCCGGGATCCGAAATGCCCAGCAGGCTCAGATAACCCCTGTCTTCCCGGTTGTGCTTGGACTCCACCATGATCAGCAGGGTGGAAGATCCGAAATTGGGTACGTAATAGGAGAACAGGCCGGTGTAGGAGACCCGCCCGCTGCCGAGGCTGCTGTAGAAGAAGTGGGAATTGTCCGACAGGCGTACTCCGCCGCGGATGCGGTCGGTGAACAGCTGGTCGGCCGCCAGGCGGTTCACCGCCGGCACCACAGAGATGTCGTAATCCTGGGCGATCCGGCCCATGTAGGCGCTTACCAGCCTGCCCCTGATAAGGTCCGTACTGTTTTCCAGCACGGAGAGCACGCCCACCATCTGGTCTTCCGCGATGGCGTTTTCCACCGAACGCAATTGGATTTCCAGGGCGATGTCGCGGTCCATGGCCAGGCGGTTGGCCCAGACATCGACCCTCAGCTGCTCTTTCCGGAGGCCCAGGGTGGAGGATGCGGTGACGAAGTAGATGCCCGTGACGGCGGCGTACAGCACGCGGCTCCGGCCGGAGAACATGTTGTAGCGGAAACCGGCGAGGGACCGCATCAGCGGAGATGCCATCTGCAGGAGCAGCGGGACGGTCAGGGAAAGGAACAGGAAGGAAGCATACACGATACCCGTGTACAGGTCTATCTGGTTCACCTTGTAAAGTTCCAGGCAGATGTCGGAATTGATGCCGATGCTCCGGAAGGTGAAATGCAGGTAAAGGACGATGGCCGCTACCGAAAGGAATGCCAGGACAGCCGCCACCGCCTGCCATCCGCGGCTGCGCCGGCTGACGGACCGGAGCAGTTTCCAACGGACAAAATACAGGTCCAGGACCAGCAGGGTGAGGAACAGGTTCACGATGACTACGGCTCCCAGTGAGTACAGGAACTGGCCGTCTGCGTATAGCAGGGGAGAGAACAGCTGAGACTCCTGGGCCAGGTGCTGTCCATAGAAAAACATCCATCCGAGCACGCCCAGCTGCACCAGAACGGTGAATCCGAGGAACGGGAAAGCAGGGAACAGCGAAAGCAGGATGGTGAGGCCGGTCAGCAGCAGCCCGATGGCCAGCCATAGGAGGACGGAATGGGGCAGGGCCGGTTCCGAGATGGTTTCTGCCGTGAGTTTGAACAGGGGATGCCCGTCCATCAGCACCGGACTGCCCACACTGCTCTCCAGCGGCTTGATAGAATACTGGCTGTTGGCGAGAAGGTGGGTGTTGACTCCGTAAATCGACCCTTCCTGCAGCTCGTTTACGATTTCCAGACCCGCAATGACCGTCATGTCATTTTCCCGGGCCGATTTTACCAGATACCACTTGGGACCCAGGTTGATGTAAGTCAGGTAGTCGGTGACTTCTTCCAGGGGGGAGGTGGAATCGCCACGGGTGTCCCCCAGCCGCTGCACCAGCGTGCGCTGCCGGATGTCGTCGCTGCGGATGGGGAATTGGTTGGCCCAGCTTTGCAGGGAATCGTTGACATACCTGTAAACGACCATGTCTTCCGGCAGGCCCTTCAGCTGCATCCATTCTTCCGGGTTGCCTTCCAGGGCCTCCCGGATATAGCCGTCCAGCGTCTGCATCCGCTTCTCCACGCGCAGCCCCAGGTCTGTGGCTGCCACGGCCGTGTCGCTCTTGCCGATTCCCATGAAGAGGGAAACGAAGAAAAGCACGGCGGAACTCACCACCAGGACGGAGGCGGCCACCAGCCATATGCGCCTGTGCTTCTTACTCATGATGGTACGGTTCGCCGTTGAGGATGGTGAATGCCCGGTACAGCTGTTCGGCGAAGATGGTGCGGACCATCTGGTGGGAGAAGGTCATCTGCGAAAGGGAGACCAGGCTGTTGGCCCTTTCGTATACGGCGGGGGAGAACCCGTAGGCCCCTCCGATGACAAAGACGAGGTTCTTGGCGCCCTGGTTCAGCTGTTTCCGGATCCACTGGGCGAAATCGGCCGAACGGTACTGGGTGCCTTTTTCGTCCAGCAGGACCAGGATGTCTCCCGGCGCGGTCTGTTTCAGGATGAGTTCTCCCTCCTTTTCCTTGATCTGCGCCTGGGAAAAGGCCGATACTTTTTTCAGTTCCGGAATCTCGGTCACCGTGAAGGGGACATAGTGTTTCAGCCTGGACGTATAAAGGTCCAGGCCCTCTTTGACCCATTTGACATCGGTCTTCCCTACTGTGACGAGCGAGAGGTTCATCTCTGATTCCGGTTCATTCCCACAAATGTAAACATTTTGTGGCGAAATTGAAAGGGCGGGTATTTTTGTTCACGGCGCGAAATTTGCAAGAAAAATGCCCGGATGAAAAAAGTTTTGAGCATATTGCTGGTTCTTGCCTCCCTGCTCCTCTGTGAGAAGCGGGCGCAGGCGCAGAACATAGACGGAGAATTCGCCGTGTTCTCTTCCATTACCCGCTACCTGTCCAACGGAGACGCCTCCTCCCTCTCCAGCTGGTTCGCAGACAATCTGGACGTCACCGTCATCTCATCGTCCAGAAACTGTTCCAAGAAACAGGCCCGTGAAATCCTCCGCAATTTCTTCAATGCCAACACGCCCCGCTCGTTCGAGGTAACGCACAAAGCTTCCGAATCCAACAAGAAATATCTCATCGGCCAGCTCAATGCCGGCGGCGAACTGTTCCAGGTCACCATCTACGCCACGGCCGCCAACGGAGAAACCTACAAAATCCAGCAACTGAACATTTCGCGCCAGACGGCGGTCTACTAGTCCCGTCCTTTCCCTTCTTGTCCTGCTCCCGGACACCCCATACCCATCCTTCAGAGCATCAGGCGGCCATTTTTTTGGCGCTAGCGGGAACAGACTCCGCCATTGGCTGCGCTATCATAGGCTTATCGGGAGCCTGTACATGATTGTATTTTTGATGTCTCCAAACACTGCTTCCGGTTCAATAGGGCGCATACTCCTGTGATATAGGCCTTCCTCGCTGGTAAGCCGTTCTTTGGCCTTTGCCCGGTATTCATCGGCTTTGTGATTGCCCCAAAACCATATGATTGCCACCGGGTGCACTGCATGTTGCTGATTATAAGCTGGTTGCGAAAAGGCCGATGGCAAAGGTGTACCCAGAACTGTATGATTGCCACCGGGCGCACTGCATGTTGCTGATTATAAGCTGGTTGCGAAAAGGCCGATGGCAAAGGTGTACCCAGAACCGTATGATTGCCACCGGGTGCACTGCATGTTGCTGATTATAAGTTGGTTGCGAAAAGGCCGATGGCAAAGGTGTACCCAGAACCGTATGATTGCCACCGGGCGCACTGCATGTTGCTGATTATAAGCTGGTTGCGAAAAGGCCGATGGCAAAGGTGTACCCAGAACCGCATGATTGCCACCGATGGTGTTGTATGTAGCTGACAATTAGCTTGTTCCGTAAATCATTGTGGCGATGGTGGTGGATGAACGAAGGCAAGCGTGCGTGAATGAGTGTGTCTGAGCGTGAGAGAGGAGTGTGCGCGTGGTTGAGCGTTGGACGCACATGGGCGAGAATTTGTGTGTAGCGGGGCCGAATGAGACAATGGGAGGGCAGGAACAGTGCGAAATAAAGTGGATTCCCCCCGGAAGGTGTCCTTTCCTCCGTCCTCACATCGACACATAAAAAAGAGAGAAACCTAAGTCAACCAGACTTTTGGTCCTCTCTATGGCGGGATGTTCGGGTGGAAATTACTTCACTCTCTGGCCGTAAGAACGGTCCGTGGTGTTCACGGTGATGATTTCGCCGGTCTCGATGAACAGCGGAACCATAATCTTGGCACCGGTCTCCAGGGTAACTTCCTTAAGGGCGCTGGTAGAAGCGGTGTTGCCCTTGACGGCGGGTTCGCTGTAGGTAACCTCCAGGGTTACGTAGGTGGGCAGTTCGCAGGTAAGGCAGCGTTCCTCCGGTTCCGTGAGGAACATCATTTCCACTCGCTGGCCTTCCTTCATGAGGTCGGCGTTCTCTACCACGTCGTGGGGGAGGGTAATCTGCTCGTAGGTTTCCTCGTGCATGAAGTTGAAGGCTTCACCGTCGTCGTAAAGATACTGGTAAGGACGGCGTTCTACGGAGATGGTGTCCAGTTTAACACCTGCAGTAAAGGTGTTTTCCAAGATGCGGCCATTTTCCAGGTTGCGCAGTTTGGTCTTGACAAAGGCCGGGCCCTTGCCGGGTTTCACATGCTGGAAGTACACTACAACGCAGGGTTTGCCGTTGAACATGATGTACATTCCGTTCTTCAGATCAGCAGTTGTTGCCATAAATTGGTATTTTTAGTTAATCGTAAATTCGTTTGAACCCACAAAATTAACGAATTGTCACTTTTTCTGCAAATTTTCTTTCTTTCCACCCTCTCGGGCGGCAACATGAGTTCCTGGATAATCTGCCCGAAACCCGTCAGAACGAAGGCCGGGGCTATTCGGCTTCCAGGCAGAAGACAGCGGAACTGTAGATCTGCGGCAGGACCGGATTGAAACCGCCTCCTGCGAGGAAGCTGCCGGTGAAGGCCTGGCCGTCACCCCACCAGGACGGACGGTCCGTGTTCTGTTCTTTGACCCGGTACTTCCGCCCGGGATCCAGACCCTGGAGACGGAAGGTTTTTCCGCCGACATTGCGGGGCTCATAATGGATGCAGTAGGTGAACACCACGGCGCGGCGCTTGTCCGGGGACACGTACATCAGGCCGTAGTAGCTTCCGTCGTAGGGTGAGGCCAGGCGGTAGACATCGCCCGAGAACACCAGGTCGCGGTATTGGTAATACGACGCGATGCAGCGTTCGGCCAGCGCCCTTTCCTGCGGGGAAAGATTCTTGGGCTGCAGTTCCATGCCCAGCCGGCCGGAGCAGGCGAGGTCGAACCGGAATTTGAGCGGCGTCACGTTGCCCGTCTGGTGATTGGGGACGGCCGAAACGTGCGACCCCATGATGCAGGCGGGATAGATAAGGTTGGTGGCATACTGGATATAGACCCTGGAAAGGGCGTCCGTATTGTCGCTGGTCCAGATTTCGTTGCAGTACCTGAGGGCGCCGTAATCCACGCGTCCGCCGCCGGAAGAGCAGCACTGCACGATGACCCGGGGATATTTCTCCCGGATCCGGCGCATCACATTGTAGAGTCCCTGGCAGTACTCCACATAGAAGCGGTCCTGTTCCCGCTCCAGGTAAGGGCTTCCGAAACTCTGGATCACACGGTTGCAGTCCCATTTGATATAGTCGATGCCGGGGGCCAGCTGCATGGTGCGGTCGAAGATTCCGAACACGAAATCTTCCACGGCCGGGTTGGAGAGGTCCAGTACCCACTGGTTCCTGCCCTGGTAGATTTCCCGTCCGGGACTCTGGACCACCCAGTCCGGATGCGCCTGGGCCAGGTTGGAGGCGGGATTCACCATCTCCGGCTCTATCCAGATGCCGAACTTGAGCCCTTTGTCGTGTGCATATTGTGCCAGATAATCAATTCCTTCCGGAAGTTTGGCGCGGTTGGGCTCCCAGTCGCCCAGGCCGGCGGCGTCTCCGTTCCGGGGATAGTCGTTCCCGAACCAGCCGTCGTCCAGCACGAACATCTCCAGGCCCATGCCGGCGGCATCGTCCATCATCCGCAGGAGGGTTTCGGTGGTGAAGTTGAAATAGGCGCCCTCCCAGCTGTTCAGGAGGGTGGGATTCACCTGTCCGCCGTCATAGACGCCGTATTTGCGGGCCCAGCGGTGCAGGTTGCGGGAGGCGCCGCCGGCCCCTTCTCCCGACCAGGTATAGATCATCTCCGGAGTTACGAAGGTGCTGCCGCCCTTCAAGGGATAGGCCGATGCGAACGGGCTGATGCCGGCGAGGATGCTGAGCCTGTGGGATTCGTCCTTGTCGAAACTGATGCGGAAGTTGCCGCTCCAGGCGAGCGCCCCGGCGATGACTTCCCCTTCCGTCTCCCGGAATTCACGGGTGCCCAGGCTCAGCAGGAACGAAGGATTGTTTCCCTGGGTGGCTTGTACGCCGCGCCGGCTTTCAATCACTTTCATGTCGTGCCCCAGCAGCTCGTGCTCCAGCTGCATGTCCGCCGCCCAGGCGCCGTGGAAGTGCGTGAGCAGGTATTCGTCGGCATCGACATAAAGGGCCGATGAAGCATAGTTCAGCAGCTCTACGGCCTCTTTGCCGCCGTTATGGATTTCCGTGTGGGTGACGATGACATTCTCTTTTTCGTACGCGTCGTACACCCGTTTCACCTCCACTCCGGTGACATAGTCCTTCAGACTGACGGCGGTGGAAGTGCATCCTTCCTTTCGGGTGACGGCATGGCCGGTGTAGTAAAACTCCGTATTGTGTGTGCCGTCGGCGTATTTTACATGAAGGGCAGGTTCTCCGATAAACCTTCCTCCCGTGGCGGGATAGGCCAGGGAAGTTTCGGTGTTATAGTCCTGAGAGCCCGTCCCTATGCCCAGGAATTGGGCAGGGTCGCCGATGCGGGCGCCGTAGTGGAGGAGTCGTACCTGGCCGCTTTCCTGTACCAGGAGCGTCAGGGCCGAATTGTCCGTTTCCACGGCGATCACCTGGCGGGATACCTGGGGTATCTGGACGGTATTGTGGGTGAATTTCTTGGCTTTCCGCGCCTCGGCGGGCAGGATGGCGACAAGCAGGGCGGCCGCCAGCAGGAGGGTTTTTCTCATGTGGTCTGATTTTTACTGCAAGATAAGCATTCTTTTCCGAAATACAGGCGGGCTGCAAAAATAGTATCAAAATTTGTTGGAATAATATGTTTTAATAGTATCTTTGCACTGGATAACATAAAAGCGGTCATGAGCAACGTATTGAGAGAAATCACGCCTTTGTCGGACAAAGACTGTTTCTACATTGTGGAACGGCACAAGTCCGAGTTCCAGTTCCCCCTCCATTCTCATCCGGAATTTGAACTCAACTTCATTGAGAACGGCGCCGGGGTGCGTCGGGTCGTGGGCGACAGCGTGGAAGAGATCGGCCCGTTCGACCTTACTCTTGTGGCGGGAACGGACCTGGAGCATGCCTGGGAACAGGGCAGCTGTACGGAGGCTGACGTCCGCGAAATCACCATCCAGTTCTCCAAGGACCTGTTTCCCGGAAGCGTGCTCAACAAGAGCCAGTTCGCCTCTATCCGGAAAATGCTGGTAAAGGCTGAGCACGGCCTTGCTTTCTCGACAAGGACCATCATGAAAGTGTATGCCTTGCTGGACTCGTTAGCATCTGAGACAGACCAGTTTGACCAGTATCTGCATTTCCTGCGGATCCTGTACGAGCTGTCCCTGGCCGACGACGCCAGGATTCTCGCCAGTAGCTCGTTTGCCCACACGGAGCGTGACACCCAGAGCCGTCGGGTGCTAAAAGTGAAGCAGTATATCAATGACCATTACGCGGAAGACCTCCGGTTGGAAACCCTGGCTTCCCTGGTCGGGATGGTTCCATCGGCTTTCAGCCGTTTCTTCCGCCAGCGCACGGGGCGTACGGTCATGGACTATATCATCGATATCCGACTGGGTAACGCAGCCCGTCTGCTGGTAGATACCTCTGAAAATGTATCGGAAATCTGTTACAGCTGCGGATTTAACAACCTATCCAATTTCAATAGGATTTTTAAGGCCAAGCGAGGGTATACACCTCGTGATTTCAGGACGCTGTTCAAGAAGACCCGAGTCTTTGTATAGGAATGTTAAATAAGTGCCGATTATTATTATAGTATGATAAGAGTCCGACTGTCCCTGCTTGCTTTGATACTGGTGGCCTCCTCCCTGTTATTACAGGCTCAGAGTGTCCGGGAAAAAACCGTCCTTTCCGACAACTGGCGCTTTGCCTTCGGCCACGCGGCCGACCCAGTCAGGGATTTCGGCTGCGGCACGGAGTATTTCAACTACCTCACCAAAGCAAACTCTATCCATAATGAGGGCCCTTATTCCGCCCAATTCGACGACTCGGCCTGGAAGGTAGTCTCTCTCCCGCACGATTGGGTCGCCGCCCTGCCCTATGCTCCCGGAGCCAGCCATTCCCACGGCTATAAAACGGTGGGCTACAAGTATCCGGAAACCAGTGTAGGCTGGTATCGGAAAAAACTTGCCATTGGAGAGGAGGATGAAGGAAAACGCATCTCGCTGCAGTTCGACGGCATTTTCCGTGATGCCAAGGTCTGGTTCAACGGATTCTATCTGGGCGGTGAGCCCAGCGGCTATGCCACGCAGGTGTACGACATAACGGAATACGTGGATTACGGCGGCGAGAATCTTATCTGCGTCCGGGCCGATGCCAGCTTGGAGGAAGGCTGGTTTTACGAAGGTGCCGGCATCTACCGCGATGTCTGGCTTATCAAGCGCGCTCCGGTGAGCGTGGCCCCTTTCGGTACATTCGTCCATGCCGATCTTGTCCGGCCATACTCATCGGCTACCCTTCATGTGGAGACTACCGTGGAAAACGGCTCTCTGGAGCGGCAGGTCTGTCAGGTGGAAAATCGTCTCCTGGATGCCTCCGGGGCCGAAGTGGGACGGACGGAACCATCCAGCCTTACCCTGGAGCCTAAACAGACCCTCAGCCTTGAACAGCAATTCCAAATCCCTGATCCTCATCTCTGGAGCACGGACGATCCCTATCTTTATAAAGTGGAAACCCGGGTGCTGGTGGACGGTATAGTTACGGACATCTATGAGACTGTCACCGGCCTCCGTGAAATCGCCTTTGATGCAGACAAGGGCTTCCTTCTCAATGGCCATCCTCTGAAACTCAAGGGGGTGAACATGCACCAGGACCATGCCGGTGTGGGCGCGGCCATCCCCGACGCCCTCCATGCCTGGCGGATCGCCCGCCTGAAGGAAATGGGCTGCAACGCCTACCGCTCGTCCCACAATCCCATGTCGCCGGCCCTGCTGGACATCTGCGACCGGGAGGGAATCCTGGTCATCGACGAGAACCGCCTGTCCGGCATCAACCGGGAGCATCTCCGCCTGCTGGAATCCATGATCCGGCGCGACCGCAACCATCCCTCTGTCATCCTCTGGAGCTGCGGCAACGAGGAATGGGGGATGGAAAACACGGTCCAGGGCACCCGGGTGGCAGCCGCCATGCGGGAATATGTGAAACGGATGGATCCCACCAGACCCTCCACTTTCGCCAACGCCGGAGGGGGCGAATTGATCAAGGGAGTCGATGTGGTGGGCTACAATTACATCGTCCAGAACAGCGTTGAGGACCGCCGCCGCGAACATCCGGACTGGAAAGTGGTGGGAACCGAGGAAACCACCGGCTGCGGCACAAGGGGCGTTTATTTCAATCCCGCCGGAGAGCATCCCGGCCAGATGCGTTCGATGAACCTGGACGCTTCCCGCACCGGCGTGGAGAACGTCATCGAGCGGGGCTGGAAGTTTTACGCAGAGCACGACTGGGCTTCCGGCATTTTCTACTGGACAGGTTTCGATTACCGGGGTGAACCCAATCCGCTGTCCTATCCGGCGACGGTATCGGAATTCGGGCTGCTGGATTACTGCGGATTCCCCAAGGACGAAGCCTGGTATCTGAAGGCCTGGTGGACGGACGAACCTGTCCTTCACGTATTCCCGCACTGGAACCTGCAGGGGCATGAAGGAGAGGACGTGGACGTATGGGTGTACAGCAACTGCGATGAGGTGTCCCTGTCGGTGAACGGAAAGAACCTGGGCCGGCAGAAAATGCCTGCGAACGGCCATCTGAAATGGAAAACCGTATACCGGAAAGGAAAGGTGACGGCGACCGGCTACAAGAAGGGGAAGCGCGTGCTGACAGAGACCGTGGAAACCACCGGAGCCCCTGAAAAAATAGCCCTGGAGACCGATAAAACCCAGCTTCGGGCCGACAACCGGGATTTGGCGGTAGTTACCGTAAAGATCTGTGACGCAAAAGGGCGCGTGGTGCCGGACGCTTCGCCCCTTCTCACCTTCACCCTGGAGGGGGAAGGACGTATCCTGGGGGCAGGTAACGGTAATCCTTCCTATCTGGGAGCTGAGAATCCTGGCGAGTCAGACTGCCGGCGGTTCAGCATGCCCGCATTCAATGGATATTGCCAGGTTCTGGTTCAGGCCGGGACTGCATCCGAAGCCCTCGAACTGACTGTCCGCTCAGATGGTATGCAGGCTGATTCTGTAAAAGTGATACAAAAATTGCCGTAATTTCTAGTAATTTATATTTTTCCCGCCCCGTTTTTTTTCTTATATGCGGGGCGTTTTTCCTGTTTTCGTCAATGAGGCACCCGCTTTTTATTCGGGCGTGCAGATGAGGTCGTAGACCTGCTGTTGCTCGGCATCCATCCGGAGCAAAACGGACATTGGTTTGCGCGTATTGGGCGACACATAGTTCAATCGATACA
>JAFUWW010000021.1 GCA_017471085.1 Bacteroidales bacterium
CCTTGCCGCGTTGACAACTGCAGCGCACTCCAGGGCCGATTTCGTGGCAACGCGGCAACGAAACGGGCCCTATCGACCCAAAACCTTGCCGCGTTGACAACTGCAGCGCACTCCAGGGCCGATTTCGTGTCAACGCGGCAGCGAATCGGGCCCTAACGGCCAAGAACCTTGCCGCGTTGACGGCCGCAGGGCATTCCAGGGCGGATTTCGTGTCAACGCGGCAACGAAACGGGCCCTATCGACCCAAAACCTTGCCGCGTTGACAACTGCAGGGCTTTCCAGGGCGGATTTCGTGGCAACGCGGCAGGGGCGGCGGCCGTCACCAACCACATTTATCGTCGACCAAAAATGTCAATGATGCCAGTTTAGGTGTAAAGGCCACCGTTGATGGAAATCACTTCGCCGGTGATGTAGGAGGCGTCGGGAGAGGCGAGGAAGCCGACCAGGGCGGCTACCTCTTCTGGATTGCCGAAGCGGGCGGCAGGAATGTCCTTCTTGAGGGCGGCTTCGTCCAGGCCTTCTACCATGTCCGTGTGGATGAAACCGGGAGCGACGGCATTGACAGTCACCTTCTTACGGGCGACCTCCTGGGCCAGGGCCTTGGTGGCGGCAATCAGTCCGCCCTTGGCTGCCGAGTAGTTGGTCTGGCCGGGCAGGCCTTTGATTCCGCTGAGGGAAGTGACATTGACGATGCGGCCGTATTTGTGCAGCAGCATCGGCTGGAGAACGGCGTGCGTCACATGGTAGAAACCGTTCAGGGTAGTGTCCAGGACCGCTTTCCAATCGGCCTTTTCCATCCAGATCAGGAGATTGTCGCGGCGGATGCCGGCGTTGTTCACCAGCACCTCGATGTAATCGTCCGGATGTGCGGTCTGCCAGGCCGTGAGGGCCGATGTCACCGCCTCTTCATCGGCCACGTCGAAGCGAAGAAGCTCGCCATGACCTTCTACCAGCGCCAGGGTCTCCTCCGCCGCCGCAGCGTTGGAGACATAGTTGATGAGTACTTCATAGCCCATCTGATGCAGTTTCTGGCAGATGGCCCTGCCAATTCCGCGGCTGCCGCCGGTTACAAGTGCATATTTCATAGAATCAATCGTTTATAGCTTTTTTAAGAGGCTGGCCATGTCGGCCTGGAGAATGTGCGAGCAGGTGAGGAGAGCGGTGCTGCTGACCCCCAGGACCCCGTGCAGGCCCAGATTCTGTCCAGTGAGGAACAGCCCGGGAACCGGGGTGCGCGGCGGCACCATGCAGACGCTCATGCGGGGATATTCCTTCAGGATTCCGTAGGCCGAGCCGCCCGGCGTGCCCGTATAACGCTCCCAGGTAGAAGGTGTGCTGGTCCAGAAATCGGCCACGGCATTATCCAGCCCGCCGATCCGGGTCGATGCCAGATGGATGCAACTGTGCGCCAGGGCAATCCGGTCGCCCACCGGCCCGCCCACATGGGTGAGCAAGTCTACCGAACGGGCATATCCTTCCGCGTCCCTCTCCCCGAAATGCACCAGCATCCCGTTGATGAAAATGGCGTGGTCGGCGTATCGCAACGTCCTGTCTTTCAGTTTGATATAGACAGTAAATATGCCATCGCCATTGGTAAGTACCTGCAGCCGTCGCAAGTACGAAGGCCGGATGCGCGGCGTAAGGAGCCGGGCGGTGAGGAGCGGGTGGATATCGGAAACCACCAGTCCGCGGAAAGTGCTCCTGTCCGAGCAAGTGACCAGGCAGGCCGATGCCTCCGGCGTGATGCCCACCACCTGCTTCCGGGTAAGGACCTGTCCGCCGCGGGAGCGGATATCGGCCGCCAACGCCTCGGCCAGCATGGCTCCGCCGCCCTGCAGCCGCCAGCTCCCGTTCATGAAGTGGTAGGCGATGTGGGCGTATTCGTGGAGCGAGATGCGCGAAAGGGGAGACTGCAGCCGGAGCGAGGAGCCCAGCATCACCCGCGTATCCAGGCCGGCCCTTCGGAGCCAGGCCCAGGCGCTCCGGGAGGCCTCCGGCGAAAAATCCATGTTGTATGCCAGCGGTTTCAGGGATGCGAATGCGGGAATCTCGGCGGGAGAAGGCAGGAAATGCGACCGGCCGTCCACCACCACTTCATCGGGCGATGAGACTTTCTCCCAGGGCAGGTCCATGAGCCCCAGCGGCTCGAAGATGGAAAACAACGGGTCTCCCGGGGCCAGTCCGGCCACCGAATGGAAACCCGTGTCGAACCGGATGCCGCCCCGCGAAAACGACTGCAGGCAGCCTCCGATCTGCGAACCGCCCTCCAGGACCGTGACCCGGAAGCCCTTGCGGGAAAGCACAGCCCCGCAAAGCAGCCCTCCCAGGCCGGATCCTATGACGACGGCGTCAGACATTCTTCACGACCAGGGTGGAATTGGTGCCGCCAAAGCCGAAGGAATTGGACAGGAAGATGTTGAACGGGCGTTCCAGCCGCGTGGCAGGAATCCACAGGTGGCAGGAATCCTCGTCCGGATTCTCGAAATTGATATTGGGAGCGATGAAGCCGTTTTTCATCATCAGGATGGAATAAACGACCTCCGATGCCCCCGCCATCCACATTTCGTGGCCGGTCTGGCTCTTGGTGGAAGTGACCGGAACCGTCTTTTCCCCGAAAACGCGCAGCAGTGCCTTGGCTTCGTTTGCATCGCCCACGTGCGTGGAAGTGGCATGCGCATTCACATAGCCGATCTTTTCCAGCGAGACGCCGGCCCTGTGGATGGCCATCTGCAGCGACCGTGCGGGACCGTCGACATTGGGCGTGGAGATATGGTCACCGTTGGCGGAGAAACCGTATCCCAGCACTTCCGCCAGGATGGGAGCGCCGCGCTTGACGGCCGATTCGTAACTCTCCAGGATAACGGTGGCCGCGCCGCCGCTGGGGATGAGTCCGTCGCGGTCGCGGTCGAAGGGACGGCTGGCGGCGGCGGGTTCCGATTCCCGCATGGAGAAAGCGGAAATGCCGTCAAATGAGCCGGTTGCGGCCATGTTCACTTCCTGTGCACCGCCGCATACCACCATCTCCTGCAGGCCGTTCTGGATCAGAAGGGCTCCCAGGCCGATGGCATGCGACCCGCTGGCGCAGGCGCCGGAAACGGTGAGGTTGATGCCTTTGAGATGGAAAATCACCCCCAGGTTCATGGTTACCGTAGAGTTCATGGACTGGAAAATGGCCCCGCTGCCGCAGAGCATGGTGTCCTTCTTCTCCACAATCTTGGCGATGGAATTGTACACCGCCTCCGCGGTGCTGTCGTTGCCATAAAGCAGGCCCACCTCGTGGCTGTCCAGATAGTCCTGGCCGATTCCGGCCTGGCGCAGGGCGTCGCGGGTGGCACAATAGGCATATTGTGCGGGTTCCGGCATATAGACCCTCTGGGAACGGGGAAGCTCGCCCTTGAGCTCCGGTTTGGCCACACAGCCGGTAAGTCCGGAGCGGAAGCCCATTTCCTTGCGTGCCGGATCCAGGACGATTCCCGACTTCCCTTCGTACAGGGAGTCCCGTACCTGATCCAGCGTAGTTCCCAGACAGGACCAGATGCCCATACCTGTAATGACGACACGTTGTATCATAGAGTCTAACTATTTAATCAAATAAAGTAATTAACAAAGTTATCATTTCTGGAGCAGAAAAGCAAAAAATCATGGGTGGTATTATGTTTTTATTTATAACTTTTTTAAAATTCTTATTTTTATTTTATTAGCAAAAAGAGTTGAATGTTTAAAGATAATTACTAATTATGCAACAAATTCAAAACCATTTTATAACTTAAAACATAACTAGATGAAACAAAATCTTCTTTTTCCATGCTTAGCACTTTGCATGGCCGTTTGTTTCCCGGTTGCAGCATCTGCTGCCAAGGGGGCAAGTGAGGCTGAAGTCTTTTCTGCCCAGCAGGGCAGGAATGTCACAGTCATTGTTTCCGACGAACTGGGGGCCGTCCCAGGCGCAGGAGTAGTTATCAAGGGCACCCAGACCGGCGGTATTACCGACGAGAACGGCCGGATTGAAATCCCCAATGTCCCTAATGGTGCCACTCTTGAAGTTTCCTTTATCGGCTACAAGACCCAGGAGATTGTTCTTGCTCCCAATCAGACCACTGTATATGTAACTCTTTCTGAAGACAACATGCTCCTGAACGAGTCCGTTGTCGTGGGTTACGGTACCCAGTCCAAGAAAGATATCACCGGTTCCATCGCCGTCGTAGACCGCGATGAACTGGCCGCCGTACCTGTGGCTTCCGTTGCGGAAGCTCTCCAGGGCAAGGCCGCCGGTGTGTATGTGTCCACCACCGGTGCTCCGGGTGCAGGAACCACCATCCGTATCCGTGGTGTCGGGTCCGTCAACGGTTCGGATCCGCTCATCGTTGTTGACGGTGTTTCCGGTGTAGACCTCACCTCCGTGAATCCTAACGACATCGAGTCCTTCCAGGTTCTGAAGGATGCCTCCGCAACGGCCATCTACGGTGCCAAGGGTGCAAACGGTGTTATCATCGTCACCACCAAGCAGGGCTCCCGCAGCGGCCAGGTCCGTGTATCCTACAACGGTTATGCCGGTATCGCCCAGGTAGCCAATAAGGGCTTCAGCATGCTCGATGCATGGGAGTCCATGGAATTCGTCGGCCTGGGTATGGACAATGCCTACAACTACAGGGGCGTTCCCGCTTCTGCCCTGACCGACTCCCAGTTCGGCAGCTATGGCAACCTTTCTATGCCTTACGCTATTCTTCCCGCCGGCCAGTCCCAGCAGGACATTATCGCCAAGTACGGCTCTGTTGAAGCCTGGGAGGCCGCTTACAAATCGGACGGTACCAACTCCTTTGCCCGCTCTGCCTATTATCAGATGCTGAAGGACGGTTACAGCGAAGCCGAGGCCCGCAAGGGTACCGACTGGTACAAGGAAATCATGCGTACCGGCCATGTCCAGAACCACGAGCTCTCCCTTCAGGGTGGTAACGACAAGGGCATGTACTCCGTGTCCGTGGGCTACTCCAATTTCGACGGTACTGTGAAGAACTCCTCCTTTGAGCGCTTCACCCTCCGTTCCAATGCAACATTCAACCCCACCAAGCATATCACCATCGGTGAGAACATCAACATGTCTGCGATGAACATTTCCGGTGAGCGCGGTGGTGCATGGCAAGACCAAAACGCTCTCGCCCTTGTTTACATGACCCAGCCTTGGGTTCCTGTCTACAACGTGGGTGGTGAATTTGCCGGTTCTACGGCCCTCAACGGTGGCCGTTCCGTTTCTGCCGCCGCCCAGGTGGCCCGTGCAAAAGGCGACTGGACCCGCAACGCCCGTATCCAGGCTGCCATCTTTGCTGAGATCAAGGATCCCTGGATCCAGGGACTCTCCATCCGCTCTCAATTCTCTACCCGTCTGAACGGTGGCTGGGGTATCTCCATGTCCGAGCGCAACAACATGGACAACAAGGAAGGCAACGCCTTCAACTCCTTCTCCGAGAACGCCAACTGGTCCCTCTCCTGGCAGTGGACCAATACGGCCACTTATACCAAGACCATCCAGCAGCATAAATTTACCATCATGGCTGGTTCGGAAGCCCTCAAGGAAGGCATCGGCCGCAGCATGAACGGTGGCCGCCGCAATTACACCTTCGAGTCCGATCCCAACACCTGGACCCTCAGCAACGGTCGCTCCGACTATCAGACCAACGGTTCCAGCTTCCAGACCCTCACTTCCATGTTCGGTCTTTTCGCAAGGGCCGACTATTCCTACATGGACAAGTATCTGGCTACCGTGACAGTCCGTCGCGACGCTTCCTCCAAGTTCTCTTCCAACCACCGCTGGGGTACCTTCCCCTCCGTGTCCCTCGGTTGGCGTGTCTCCAACGAATCGTTCATGAAGAACATGCATTGGATCAACGACCTCAAACTCCGTGCCGGTTACGGCTCCTCCGGTAACTCCAACATCGGTGCCTACAACTGGGCCTACCAGTATGTTACCGGCGTTGCAGACTGGTCCTATGTGTACAACTATCCGATCGATGGAAGCGACAGCGGTGCCGCCACCGGTTACGGTATCGGTTCCCTCGGCGACCTGGATGCCAAGTGGGAAA
The DNA here is from genome assembly GCA_017471085.1 of Bacteroidales bacterium. Next base: position 6,078 of record JAFUWW010000021.1, read on the forward strand.
CCACCAAGATGCTCAATGTGGGTTATGACCTGACCGCTTTTGACTTCCGGCTCACTTCCGCCCTGGACTTCTACATCAAGACCACGGATGACATGCTTGTTCCCGCCAACTTCTCCAGCCAGGCCAGCCAGGCCAGCAAGCCGAACATGAACATCGGCTCCATGAAGAATGTCGGTATCGATTTCAGCCTCGGCTGGAACGACAAGATCGGCGATTTTGGCTACAACATCAACACGAACCTCTCCTGGTACCGTAATACTGTTACCAAACTGGGTTCCTCCAACATTTTTGGCAGCCATAACCGTATTTCCAACACCAACATCACCACAGTAGGCCAGCCTATCGGCATGTTCTATGGTTACCAAGTAGACGGTATCTACACCAGCGTAGACGATGTGATGGCTTACGGTGCCATTCCTTACGGCGAATCCGAGCTCACCAACGATGTGGCACAGAACTGGGTGGGCCGTTACAGATTCAAGGATGTCAACAATGATCATAAGATCGATGCCGACGACCGTACCTTCATCGGCAACCCGCATCCGGATCTGACCGGCGGCGTGAACCTTGGTCTCTCCTGGAAGAACTGGGATTTGTCCACCTACTTGTACTTCTCCCTGGGCAACGACCTCTTCAAGGCCTATGAGTATTTCACCATGTACGGCGGCCTGGGTGCAGCCTACTCCGCAAGGCGCCGCGACCTGTCCTGGAGCCCGACCTCCAATCCTAACGGAACTTATCCGATGTGGGCCGGTACCTCCTACGATGGCGCAGAGAACACCTCTGTCTCCCATTCAAACTACGTAGAGGACGGTTCTTATCTCCGCATGCAGACCCTCACTTTGGGATACTCCCTCCCTCACAAGATTTCCTCCAGCATCGGTCTGCAGAAGGTACGCTTCTATCTGCAGGGATCCAACTTGTTCACCGTCACCCGCTATTCCGGTCTTGATCCGGAAGTTATGCCCGCCTCTGATATCAGCAAGGGTATTGATTCGGGTTCCTACGGTATGCCTCGTCAGATTCTTCTGGGTGTAAATATTCAGTTCTAATTAATCCATTCAGACAATGAAAAAGTTATTCGCATATATACTTGCAGCAGGCCTGACACTCTCCTTCGCTTCCTGCTCGAAGAGCTTCATGGAAATCGAACCGGTGGGTTCCGTGGGCGAGGCCACCCTGGCTAATACGGAAGGCGTGGACATGCTCCTTACCGGTGCTTACGCCGCTCTTTATGCCCCGCGCTCTTTCTGGTCCAACTACAACAACTCCATCACCAACTGGCTTTGGGGTGACATGATGGCCGGTGACGCCGGCAAGGGCTCCATGTATTCCGATCAGCCGCCGATGCAGTCCCTGGAAGAATACAAGATTTCCAGTGACAATGCCGCTATTACGGACCACTGGGCATCCCTCTTTGACCGTATCAGCCGTCCGAACGCCGTCCTTCACGAGGCCGAAGTCTGCAAAGAGGCCCTCTCCGCTGTTCAGGGCGAGGCAAAGAACATGTACCTGGAGGTTACCGCCCAGGCCCGTATGCTCCGCGCCATCTTCCAGTTTGAGCTGGTGAAGTCGTTCGGCGCCGCTGTTCCGTACATCTCCACCGAGGCTTATGAATCCGCCACCGACCCCAAGCAGGGCAACGTGGACGAAAATGGACAGTATGTCTACATCTGGAACAACATCATTGAAGACCTCGAATATGCCGTGGAGAACCTCCCTGCCACCTGGTCTTCTACCGGTGCCTACGGCCGCTTCAACAAGTGGGGCGCCAAGGCCCTGCTGGCCAAGGTGAAACTGTTCCACGCTTCCCCTTATACCGGCCATAATGGTACCGAGGACAGCGCCGCCAATTGGAACGAGGTGAAGACCCTCCTGAAGGATGTCATCGACAATGGTATGAACGCCAAGGGTGTCAAGTATGCCCTCAACGACAACTACGAGCAGCTCTGGGTTGCCGGTCAGTCCGACTGGACCGGAGAGAGCGTCCTGGATATCCAGACCACCATTGCCGGTACTGCCATGAATACCGCCGACTTCTATGTCACCTTCCTGGTGGGCAAGACCGGACAGGGCGGCTGGGGCTTCCTGGGCTCCACCAACGACATGGCCCTCAACTACGCCGTAGACGCCAAGGGCCTTCCGCGTGCCGATTTCCGCTCCATGGCTCCTGTCTCCACTTCCACCAACGGACAGGACGTTACCACCGACCTTACCGTGGCCATGGATCCCCGCGTGGACGTTGCCGTCGGCCGTTTCGGTGTTCCTTTCTGGGATTACGGCATTCCTACCAATGTGGCCGGTTGGGTCCGCGACTATACCAACCAGGGCTTCTATATGGAGAAGAAGTATGATCCGAAGAAAGCCGATGTGGGCTCCCTTTCCATCGCCGGCTATCCGATGACTACTGCCAAGAACCTCCACATGATCCGTACCGCCGACCTGTACCTGATGTACGCCGAGGCTTGCCTCAAGACCGGTGATGTGGCCACGGCTGTGACCTACATCAACAAGGTTCGTGAGCGCGCCCAGAAGAGCTGCGTCACCAACGAGGGCGCCGGCTATACCATGGAGGTCATGGATAATGCGGGCAATGTGGTCTCCACCGTCGCCGACGCTGCCGGAACGTATCGCATCGGCCTGTATCCCGCTTCCCTCACCGCCGAACAGGCCTGGACCGCCCTCCGTCGCGAGCGTCGTCTGGAACTGGGTATGGAAGGCCACCGTTTCTTCGATCTGGCCCGCTGGGGCATGGTTCAGGAGGAACTCAATGCTTACTTCGACCATGAGAAGAATGTTCTCAGCAAGTTCTCCAAGTGCCACGTGAGCAAGAACATCTACTGCATGCCTATCCCTGCAGATGAGATTGCCGTCCTGGAAGGCAAGCTGAAGCAGAGCGAAGACTGGTAGTCCATCGGCTCCCAAAGACAGAGGGGGACTGGCCAATTTCAGGCTGGTCCCCCTTTCTCTGTTGCTTTCTTAGTGAAAAAAACTTATATTTGTGGCATAGAAACAATTAGGTTCAAGATGAATTATCAACCTTTGACCGCAGACCAGATCCAGATTCTGGTGGAGCGCGGATGCAAATCGGAGGACTGGAGCAAGGTGGAGACTTCAGACCCGGATTCCCTGCAATATATCCGCAACGTCCGTTTTTCCGGGCATGTGAAATTCGGCCGTTTCAATACGGATTTCATCCTTCCGGGCGGGCTCTCCAAGCATTCCGGCATAAGGAACGCCACACTGCACAACGTCACCATCGGTGACAATTCCCTGGTAGAGAACATCACGGACTATATCGCCAATTACGAGATCGGCAGCGACAGTTACATAGAGAATGTCGACATCATCCTGACGGACGGTCCCTGCCGGTTCGGCAACGGAGTGGAAGTCTCCGTGCTGAACGAGACGGGCGGCCGCGAAGTGAAGATCTATGACAGGCTCAGCGCCCAGACCGCCTATGTGCTGGCCATGTACCGCCACCACCCGGAAGTCATCGCCCGGCTGAACGCCCTCATCGACGAATATGCCCAAAAACAGACGTCCTCCATGGGCCGCATCGGCAACCATGTCTCCATCCGCAACACCCGCTACATCGGCGGCGTACGCATCGGGGACGGGGCCGATATCTTCGGCGTCAGCCGCCTCCGCAACGGCAGCGTCAACAGCAACATGACAGCGCCCGTCACCATCGGCCATGGCGTGATTGCCGACGATTTCATCATCTGCAGCGGCTCCTCCATCACGGACAACACCACCCTGGAACGCTGCTTCGTGGGGCAGAGCTGCCGGATGGGCCATGCCTACAGCGCCTCCGATTCGCTGTTCTTCAGCAACTGCCAGGAAGAAAACGGCGAGGCCTGCGCCATCTTCGCCGGTCCTTTCACCGTCACCCATCACAAATCCAGCCTGCTCATCGCCGGCATGTTCTCCTTCATGAACGCCGGCTCGGGATCCAACCAGTCCAACCACATGTACAAACTGGGTCCCATCCATCAGGGCGTGCTGGAGCGCGGCTCCAAGACGGCCTCGGATTCCTATGTCCTCTGGCCGTCCCGCGTGGGCGCCTTCTCGCTGGTGATGGGCCGCCATGTCACCCACTCGGATACCACCAACCTGCCGTTCTCCTATCTCATCGAGCAGCAGAACACCACTTACCTGGTGCCCGGAGTGAACCTCCGCAGCGTCGGCACCGTCCGGGATGCCCAGAAATGGCCCAAGCGCGATGCCCGCAAAGACCCGGACCGCCTGGACTGCATCAACTACAACCTTCTGAGCCCTTACACCATCCAGAAGATGCTCAAGGGCATCAAGCTGCTGCAGAACCTGCAGTATTCCTCCGGAGAGCTGTCCGACATCTACTCCTACCACAGCACCAAGATCCGCAACAGCTCCCTCAAGAACGGTCTCCGCTATTACCGGACGGGCATCACCAAATTCCTGGGCAATTCCATCATCACCCGCCTCAAAGACATGCCCAAGGGCGCGTCGGACGAGGAAATCCGCCGGATCCTGAAGCCTTCCACCGAAGTGGGTACCGGCTTCTGGGTGGACATCAGCGGCCTCATCGCCCCCAAATCGGCCATCGAGAACCTCCTGGACGATATCAAGAGCGGCAAAAAAGACCTGGAGGCGGTCGCCCTGACCTTCAGCGAGCTGCACAAGAATTATTACGAATACGAATGGACCTGGGCCTACGACAAGTTCGGCGACTTCTTCGGCTATCCGCTGGAAACCATTACAGCCGCGCAGGTGAAAGACATCGTGGAGCAGTGGAAGAGCGCCGTCATCGGCCTGGACAAAGACCTGTACGAAGATGCCCGCAAGGAATTCAACCTGGCCGCCATGACAGGCTTCGGGGCCGACGGTACCAAGGAGGACAAGGAGCACGACTTCTCCGAGGTGCGCGGCGACTTTGAATCCAACTCGTTCGTCGCCGCCGTCCTGGACCACATCCGCACCAAGGAGGCCCTCGGCAACAATTTGATTGAAAGACTTTCCCGTTAAACTAAACTTCAGACCTATGAGTTTTCTCCGCAGGGTTTTTTCCTCCAAGGTACTCCCTTCCTGGATGATTTTGCTGCTGGATACCATTTTGGTAGCTGTTTCGGTGATTGTAGCCTTCCTGCTCCGGTATTCTTTCCCGGAACTGGATACAATGCATGTGCAGGCCTGGATTACCATGGGCCTCGCCCTGGCTTTCACCCTGCTGTATTCCCGGCTGTTCCATACCTATTCCAATGTGCTGCGCCTGTCGTCCTTCGCAGACCTGATGAACATCTTCGTGTCCGTGACGCTGGCCTACATTTCCTGCATCATCGCTTCCGTTATCCTGGAATTCTCTGCAGGCGAGGCGTTTGCTCCTCCCGTAGCCGTGCTGGTCATCGCCTATGTGTTCTCGTTCCTCCTGATGGCGCTGCTCCGCATGTTCATCAAGAGCATGTACGACCTCTTCAACGAAGACCGCGTCCACACCGTGAACACCTTCGTGTACGGCACCAAGATCGGCGGCGTGAACATCGCCAAGAGCATCCGCCTCTCCACCAGCAACAAGTTCCACCTGAAGGGGTTCATCGCCGATGATCCCGCCATGAAGGACAAGGTGCTGATGGGCGTGAACGTGTATCTGAACGACGACAACCTGCTGGAGCACATCCGCGAGAACAACGTCCATGCCATCATCGTATCGCCCGTCAAGGCCGATAACCTGAAAAAGACCGATATCGCGGACCGTCTCCTGAAAGAGGATGTGTCCATTTTCCTGGCGCCGGAAGTCACCGACGACTGGCAGGGCGTGAAGAAGGGCGGCCAGCAGATCCGCCAGGTGCAGATCGAAGACCTCCTGGGCCGCGATCCTATCCACATCAACATGCAGAAGATCGCCTCCCACCTGGAAGGCAAGCGCGTGCTCATCACCGGCGCCGCGGGCTCCATCGGCAGTGAAATCATGCGGCAGGTGGCTATGTTCAACCCCTATCAGCTCATCCTGATAGACCAGGCCGAAACCCCGCTGCACGACATCCGCCTGGAACTCAAGCGCAAGTGGTCGGAGATGGACGCCCCCACCATCGTGGCCGATATCTCCAATCAGGAGCGTATGGAAGCCATCTTCAGCCAGTACAAGCCGGAGTACGTGTTCCATGCTGCCGCCTACAAGCATGTGCCCATGATGGAAGATAACGTGTCGGAAGCCATCCAGAATAACGTGAAAGGCACCAAGATCCTGGCCGACCTGTCCGTGAAATACGGTGTGAAACGCTTCGTGATGGTGTCTACCGACAAAGCCGTGAATCCGTCCAACGTGATGGGCTGCTCCAAGCGCATCTGCGAAATCTACGTCCAGGCCCTGGCCAAGAAGATCCAGAAAGAGCACCTGGCCGGCACCCAGTTCATCACCACCCGTTTCGGCAACGTGCTGGGGTCCAACGGCAGCGTGATTCCGCTGTTCCGTAAGCAGATAGAGAGCGGCGGCCCCGTCACCGTGACCCATCCGGAAATCATCCGTTACTTCATGACCATCCCGGAGGCCTGCCAGCTGGTGCTGGAGGCCGGCAGCATGGGCAAGGGCGGTGAAATCTACATCTTCGACATGGGCGAGCCGGTGAAGATCCTGGACCTGGCCAAGAAGATGATCCGCTTGAGCGGCCGCCAGGACATCAAGATCGAGTTCACGGGCCTGCGCCACGGCGAAAAACTGTACGAGGAACTCCTCGCCACCAAGGAGAACACCAAGCCCACTTCGCACGACAAGATCATGATCGCCAATGTGCGCGAGTACGACTTCGACGATATCTCCGACGACATCGACGCCCTGATCCTGAGCAGCTATTACTTTGACTCCATGCGCACGGTGGGCAGGATGAAAGACCTGGTGCCCGAATTCAAGAGCCTGAATTCTCCGTACGCGGTTCTGGACCATGACTAAGTTCGACAAAAAGAAAACAAAAAAGAGAGCAAGTTGTTGGCTTGTCCTCTTTTTTGTCTGATGGCGGCCTCTATTTCCGGGCGTTGTATTCCTCCAGCGCTTCTTGCAGGAGGTACAGGCAGCGGGCCAGGTCTTCGATTTTGAGGACATAGGCCATGCGGACCTGGTTGCGTCCCAGGCCGGGGGTGCTGTAGAAGCCGGCGGCGGGAGCCATCATGACGGTCTCGTTGTTCCGGCGGAAATCCGTGAGGCACCATCGGCAGAAATCCTCGGCATCTTCTACGGGAAGGGAAACCACCGTATAGAAGGCGCCCTGGGGCATGGGGGAGACCACGCCGGGGATTTTGTTCAGGCCGTCAATGAAGAAGTCCCTTCGGGCCTTGTATTCCTTGTGACAGGCGGCCAGGTACTCTTCCACACCTTCGATGGAGTTCTCCGCCACAATCTGGCCCAGCAGGGGCGGACTCAGACGGGCCTGGCAGTACTTCATGATGGTGTCGTGCACCTGTTTGTTGCGCGTGACGGCCATGCCGATCCGGATGCCGCACTCCGAGTAGCGCTTGCTCACAGAATCAATGACCACCACGTGCTGGTCCATGCCCAGATTGAGGGCGCTGAGGTAGGCGCCGTCCGAGTAGATGAATTCACGGTAGACCTCGTCCGAGAACAGGAACAGATTGTGCCTGAGGACGATGTCTTTGATCTTGTACAGCTCTTCCGGCGAATAGACATAGCCGGTGGGGTTGGACGGATTGCAGAGGAGGATGGCCTTGGTCCGGGGCGTGATCACCGCCTCGAAGGCCTCTGCCGGCGGCAGGGCAAAGCCCGTTTCGATCGTGGAAGTGACGGTACGGACCACCACTCCGGCCGTCTTGGCGAAGGAAATGTAGTTGGCATAGCCGGGTTCCAGCATGATGACTTCGTCACCGGGATCCAGGCAGGCCATGAAGGTGAGGAGGATGGCCTCCGAACCGCCCGTGGTGACGATAATCTCTTCGGGCGAGAGCTTGATTCCGAAATGCCCGTAATACGTGACCATCTTCTGCCGCAGGGACAGGTAACCTTCCGAGGGACTGTACTCCAGGGTTTTCCTGGTGACATGCTTGAGGGCTTCCAGGCCTTTTTCCGGGGTGGGCAAGTCCGGCTGGCCGATGTTCAGGTGATACACTTTTACGCCCTGTGCCTTGGCGGCATTGGCCAGGGGGGCGAGTTTGCGGATGGGAGAGGACGGCATCTGGGTGCCGCGGCTGGAAATATCCGGCATAATGGCTCAATATTTAAAGGATTCCAAGGATGCGGCTTCTGGACAGCAGCGCTGCGCCGATGGGAGCCGCCGTGCGTTTAAGGTCGGTTATTCTGATGGTCGTATCCTGATTGGCGATGTTCAGCACATGGCGCTTGACGGCCGTGCGGATGGGCAGCATCAGGTAATCGCCGGCCGCCACGGCCAGCTTGCCGCCGATCACCACCAGCTCGGGATTGAAGATGTTGATCAGGCCGGCCAGGCCCTTGCCCAGGTTGGTTCCGATTTTCTCCACCGTCTCGATGGCCAGGATGTCCTCGTTGCGGATGGCCTCGAAGATGTCGTTCAGGTTCACCCTTCCCTCGGCCCTGTATTTGCCAGCCAGGGACGATGCACGCCCGGACTGGAGCTTCTCGCCGATCATCCGCACCAGGGCGGAGCCGGAAGCGCCGGTTTCCAGGCAGCCGATCTTGCCGCAGCGGCACATCTGGCCGTTGTCCAGGAGCGGGAAGTGGCCGAACTCACCGCTGTAGCCGGAGGTGCCGAAATACAGCTTTCCGTTCAGGATCATGCCCATGCCCAGACCCCAGCTGACATTCACGAACAGCACGTTTTTCTCCTTGCCCATGCTGCCCAGGTATTCGCCGTAGGTCATGGCGCGGGAGTCGTTCTCCAGCACCACGTGCACGCCCAGGTCTTCTTCCAGGATGCTGCTGATGGTGCGGCTTTCATCAAAGGAATAGCTGTTGGAGTAGCCTGTGACCGGGTTTACGCGGCCCGGGAAGCTGATGCCCAGCGCCATCACCTTGTTCCATTCAATGTTCTCGTCGCTGAAGAACGTGCGGAGCATGGAGGAAATCCGGTGCACCGCTTCCTCGTTGCGCTCCATCTTGAAGGGGATATCGTCCTTGAATGACAGCAGACCGCCCTTGAAGTCCGTGACGGCAATGGTGGCATGACTGTTGCGGATGTCCACGCCGATGAAATAGCCCGCTTCCGGATTGAGCCCGTAGATTGAAGGACGGCGCCCGCCCGAAGTGCCGGACTTGCCCATGTCCACCATGAAGCCCTCGTCAATCAGTTCGCCGATCAGCTTGGTGGCGGTGGGGACGGACGCCCCGATGGCTTCGCTCAGCGCGGCGATGCTATGTTCACCTTCTTCTATGCTAAGATACAGGATGTTCTTTTTAAGAAGCGTGTTCTTGTTATCTTTCTTTTCAAGGAATGTCTTTCGCATAGTTCTTATGTTTTAGCGAGCAAAGATAATAAAAATATTTCATTTATTATCCGCTTTTTACAAATATTTTTAGAAATTTAAGGAGAACAGGCAGGGGCTTACCTAATGTAACTGAAAATTTGTATATTTGCATTTATGTTGACAAGGTTAAAAAACTGGTGGAGCGGTTTCACGCTGTCCCTGAAGATGAAAATCACCCTCTCGCTCAGCGCCATCGCCGTGGTCCTGTTCATTTCCAGCGTCATTTCCTGGCTGGAATACCGTCGCATGTCCACCTACGTGTCCACCCTCATCGCGGAGGACATCCGCAATATCCGCATCGCCCAGGAACTCCTGGATGCGGCCGATACCTACAACCTGCAGATGCTGGCCGTCATCGGCGACGAGTCCGTCACGGAACAGCCCCCCTTCGACAGGGCTGCTTTCCTTTCCAGGTGCGACTCCCTGCGGGAATCGACCGTAGGTATCAGCGCCGAGTCCATGGCCGATTCGGTCCTGTACGCCTATTCGGCCTATATGCTGGCTTCCACGGAGTTGCAGGATGTGCTGCAGTCCAGTTTCATCGACACGCGGGATTGGTACTTCAACCGGCTCCAGCCCCTTTTCGGGCGGATGAGAGGCTATCTTGGCAACCTGAGCGACAGCATGTACCAGGAGCTCCAGCAGAATTCCGAAGACTTCGACAGCGGTTTTTACCGCAGCATCATGCCCAGTACGGTGGCCGTGCTGGTGGGCATACTCCTGGTGTTCCTCCTCATGTTCTACATCATGTCGGACTACGTGAATCCGCTGTACAAGATGCTGGAAGGGCTCAAGAACTACCGGATCTACCGGCACAGATACACGTATACCTTCGACGGAAAAGACCAGCTGGCCGACCTTAACGCCGAAATCACGGACGTGACCGAGGAGAACCGGCAGGTCCGCCGCCGCCTGGCCGAAATGCGCGAGGAAAAGAAACAGCCATGAACCTGAAGGTCATATCGAGAAACGTGGGCATCGCCCTCCTGGTGAGTGCGCTGTTCATGCTCCTGTCGGTGCTGGTTTCCCTCATCGACGGGCAGGACAGCGCCCTGGCGCCGCTCCTGATCAGTTTCTCCATCACCTTCATCGTGGGTATCTTCCCCTTCATCTTCGTGCGGAAGACCGAGCAGATCACCCTGAAAGACGGGTACATGATCATCTTCCTGTCCTGGCTGCTCTCCTTCATTTTCGGCGCGCTTCCGTATGCCCTCTGGGGCGGGCCTTTCACAGTGGTAAATGCCTGGTTCGAAAGCGTTTCCGGCTTCACGACAACCGGCGCCACCATTCTGGAAGACATAGAATCCCTGCCACGGAGCCTGGTGTTCTGGCGGTCGGCCACGCATTTCATCGGCGGCCTGGGTGTCGTGGTGTTCCTGCTGCTGATCATCCCCAACTCGTCGCCCGTGCGGCTCCGGCTCACCAACATGGAGCTGTCGTCGCTGTCCCGGGACGATTACCGCAGCCGGGCCAACAAGACGGTGTTCATCTTCGCCTACGTGTATCTGGGCCTGTGCGCCGCCGCTTTCTTCAGCTTCTGGGCTGCGGGGATGCCGGCGTTCGACGCCATCTGCCATGCTTTCAGCGTCTGTGCCGCGGGCGGTTTTTCGTCAAGGAACCTCTCCATCGGCTCGTTCGGGTCGCCGCTCATCGCAGCGGTGGCAACGGTATATATGTTCCTGGCTTCCGTACACTTCGGCCTGCTGTTCGTGGCCATTGTCACGCGTTCGCTCCGGCCTTTGAAGAATACGGTGCTCCGGTTCTATGTCATCGGCCTGGCAGTGCTTGCCGTCATCAGTTCCGTCTCGCTCAAGATGAACGGGGTGGACGGTTCCTGGGGCAGCGCTTTCCTGGACGGTACCTTCCATGTGGTGAGCTACGCTTCCACCACGGGTTTCGGCTATACGGACAATGCCGCCTGGCCTGTCCTGCCCAGCTTCATGCTGGTGATCTGCAGCCTTATCTGCGGGTGCGCCGGTTCCACCACCGGCGGTCTCAAGGTCGACCGCGTGCTCATGCTGTTCAAGGCCATCCACATGCAGATCCAGAAGGCCATCTATCCGTCGGCCATCTTCGAGGTGCGCATGGGGCGGCGCGTGATGCGGGACGAGGAAATCTATCCCCACGTACTGTACATTTCGCTGTTTTTCCTGCTCATCGCCATCTCCACCATCCTCTGCATGCTGGTGGGGGACCCCAACGACCATGCCTTGCTGGGGTCGCTGGCGTCGCTCACCAATGTGGGCCCTTCGCTGGGAGAAATCGGCACTTTCGGCAATTACAATGCGGAGCCTGCGGCGCTCAAATTCATTTTTTCGGCCGATATGTTCCTGGGCCGCGTGGAAATCTATCCGATCCTGGCGGTGTTCTACAATATCTTCCATAAGAAGTAGGGGAGTATGGACAGGAGCGCTTTTCTCTATGACCGTTTCCTGGAGCGGTTTCCTTACGAACCCACTTCGTGCCAGAGCGCGCTGCTTTCCCAGGTGGCTTCTTTCCTCACATCGGACGATGGCGACATCCTGGTGGTGAACGGCTACGCCGGTACCGGAAAGACCACTGCCGTGGCTGCGGTTATCGGAGCCATGACTGCGCTGGAAGTGCCGTGCGTGCTGCTGGCGCCTACCGGCAGGGCGGCCAAGGTGCTGTCCCTGTATGCCGGGCGGCCGGCTTCCACCATCCACAAGCATATCTATCGGCAAAAATCTTTCGGGGCCGACGGGTTCGGGCAGTTCTCGCTTTCCTTCAACAAGGCCCGCGGGGCGCTGTTCATTGTGGACGAAGTGTCGCTGATCGGCATAGATTCCAGCGGAAAGGGCGGGGCTTTCGGGTCCGGGAACCTGCTGGAAGACCTGGTGCAGTTCGTGCGGTCCGGGGTGGATTGCCGGATGATCCTGCTGGGCGATGCCGCACAGTTGCCGCCCGTCGGGCTGGACGCTTCGCCCGCCCTGGCGCGGGAATACATGTCCGGTTTCGGCGGGGTGTCCTATGCCACGCTGACTACGGTGGTGCGGCAGGCGGCCGGGTCCGGTATCCTGGTGAATGCCACGCATTTACGCTCTTTGCTGCCTTCTGTGGAGGACGGGGTGGGGATGTCTGGGCAGTCTGGACTTTCACGGTCTGGGCTTTCGCTGTCAGGGCAGTCTGGACTTTCGTTGTCTGAGCTGGGGCTGTCTGGGCTTTCGTTGTCCGAGCTGGGGCTTTCCTGCACCGGCTTCCCGGATATCGAACGCATTGCCGGAGGGGAGCTGCTGGAGACCCTGGCCGATGCCTATTCCCGCTACGGAGAGGAAGAGGTGGTGGTCCTGTGCCGCTCCAACAAGCGGGCGAACCGCTACAATGCCGGCATCCGGGCGCAGGTGCTTTACCGGGAAGAGCAGCTGGTGCGGGAAGACAAGCTGATGATTGTGAAAAACAGTTACGCCTGCTCCCTGGAGGGCACCGATTACATTGCCAACGGCGACATGGCCCGCCTGGTTTGGATCCGCCATTTCGAAGAGCGCTACGGCCTGCACTTTGCCGATGCCTGCCTGTCCTTCCCGGATTACGGCGACCAGGAGGTGGAGATGAAAGTGCTCCTGGACACGCTGCTGTCCGAATCCCCCTCGCTGGGCTACGAAGAGTCAAACGCTCTGTATCAGGGAGTTCTGGCCGATTATGCCCATCTCACCACCAAGAAAAAGCGCTACGAGGCCGTGCGTTCCGACCCTTTCTTCAACGCTTTGCAAATCAAATATGCCGCCGCCATCACCTGCCACAAGGCCCAGGGCGGCCAATGGAAATGCGTCTTCGTGGACAACCCCTTCTGGCAAGATTTCCTGGTGGCCGATGACCTGAAATGGCTCTACACCGCCCTCACCCGTGCCGTGAAGAAGGTCTATCTGGTCAATTTCCCGAAGGAACTATTTGTTTAAAGCACGGTTTCTGCCTTCTGTGACGTGAAGTGTGCTTTAGTCATCGTCTTGCATGGGCACTAAAGCACATTATCGGCTTTCTGTAGCGTGAAGTGTGCTTTAGTCATCGTCTGGCATGGTCACTAAAGCACGGTTTCTGCCTTCTGTGACGTGAAGTGTGCTTTAGTCATCGTCTTGCATGGGCACTAAAGCACATTATCGGCTTTCTGTAGCGTGAAGTGTGCTTTAG
>JAFUWW010000022.1 GCA_017471085.1 Bacteroidales bacterium
CAACAGTTCTGTTCGGGGATCGGTTTACGGAACCCAGGACAATCTGGAATTCAGCAATGCCCGTACTGAAGGCCACATTGTCCTGGGTTTACGCCTGTGATAGACTATTTTACCGTAAGTACGGCCTTCTGAAGGCGTTCGCTGTCGGGGCCGGCCATGATCTCAAAGTCGCCGGGTTCGCATACCCAGGCGCAGTCGTGGTTGTAATAAGAGAGTTCTTCCGCGGTCAGGGTGAAATCTACCTTGGCGGATGCTCCAGCGGCGATGTGCACCTTCTTGAAGCCCTTCAGCTCCTTCACCGGGCGGGTGGAGGTGGCGTAGATGTCGTGGATGTACAGCTGCACGATTTCGTCGGCATCGCGGGAGCCGGTGTTTGTCACGGTGACGGAGGCCGTCACGGAACCGTTCAGCGGCATCTCGGAAGCGCTCAGGGTAACGGGAGAGTACTCGAAGGTGGTGTAGGACAGGCCGAAACCGAACGGGTACAGCGGCCCGTTGAGCTCGTCCTCGTAGCAGCTGGTGAACTTCCGGTAAGGTTCGTAATCCGGGTGCGGACGGCCGGTGTTCTTGTGGTTGTAGTAGAGCGGAAGCTGGCCTACGGCGCGCGGGAAGGTGGTGGTAAGTTTGGCGGAAGGGGAGTAGTCGCCGAAGAGCACGTCTGCTACGGCATGGCCGCCTTCGGAGCCCGGAGACCACACGTTGAGGATGGCGTCCATATTCTCGTTCTCCCAGTTCAGGGTGAGCGGACGGCCGGTGACGAGCACCATCACGACAGGCTTGCCGGTGGCTTTCAGGGCCTTCAGGAGCTCCAGCTGGGCGTCCGGCAAGGAGATGTCCGTGCGGGAGGCGCCTTCGCCGTTCATGTTGGGCACTTCACCCACGCAGGCAATCACTACGTCGGCCTGACGGGCCTTGGCCACAGCATCAGCCACCAGTTTCTGCTGGGGAACGGTGTGGAGCTCAGGGATGGGGTAGTTGGGGGCGAAGTACTTGATCATGCCGTACAGGATGCTCTCTTCCAGGTCTTTGTCCTTGAAGAGCCAGCTGCCTTCCGCATAGGTGGCGGGGGTCACCTCGGAGATACCCTGGAACAGGCTTACGCTTTCTGCGTTGTGGGACGACATGGACCAAGTTCCGGCCATGGCGCTTCCGTCCTTGGCCAGCGGGCCGACAACGGCGACGCGGGTGCCCTTCTTCAGCGGCAGCACGCCGTCGTTCTTCAGCAGTACCAGGCATTCACGGGCGGCCTCGCGGGCGAAAGCCAGGTGTTCGGGCGTATAGACATCCTTGGCGGCACGCTCCGGATCCAGGTACTTGTACGGATCGTCGAACAGGCCCAGCTTGTATTTGGCTTCCAGGATGCGGCGGCAGGCGCGGTCGATATCGGCCTTGGAAATGCGGCCTTCCTGGAGGGATTTCTCAAGGGTTCCTACAAAACCGTCGGAGTTCATGTCCATGTCCAGGCCGGCCTGGAGCGAGCGGGCCGATACTTCCTGAAGGTCGCCGATGCCATGGGCGACTTCTTCCAGCACGGCGGTGGCGTCACTCACGATGAAGCCGTCAAAACCCCAGGATTTGCGGAGCAGGTCGTCCATCAGGTAGGTGTTCATGGTGGCGGGGATGCCTTCGAACTCATTGAAGGAGCTCATATAGCTGGCGGCGCCGGCATAGGCGGCCTGCTGGTAAGGGCGCAGGTAGCCGTTCAGGGCTTCCTGGCGGCTCAGGAATACGGAATTGTAGTCGCGGCCGGCCTCCGCACCGCCGTAAAGGGCATAGTGCTTGACGCAGGTCATCACGTCTGTATTGTCGTACACGCCGTCGCGGCCCTGGTAGCCGTACACATAGGCCTTGGCCAGTTCGCCGCCCAGGAACGGATCTTCACCGCCGCCTTCCACGATACGGCCCCAACGGGCGTCGCGGCAGATGTCCACCATCGGGCTGAACACCCAGTTGATGCCGCTGGCCGATGCTTCCTTGGCGGCGATGCGGGCGGTCTTTTCCACCATCTCAGGATTCCAGGAAGTGGAAAGGGCGAGAGGAACCGGGAATACGGTCTGATAGCCGTGGATGACGTCCATGCCGGTGATGAGCGGGATGCCGGCGCCGGATTCCAGGGCGACTTTCTGGATTTCACGCAGATACTCCACGTTACCGCTGCCGTAGATGCCGCCCAGCTTTCCGGCGCGGAGCAGTTTCACGTTCTCGTCCTCTTCGGTGACGCGGAGGGCCGACACAAAGCCGGAGGCGGAATGCAGGTTGAGCTGGCCGATCTTCTGTTCCAGCGTCAGTTTGCCCATCAGCTCGTCGATGAAGTGGTCCATCTTGGCGTCTTTCGAAGCCGATCCGGACCCGGAGGCGCAGCCGGAGAGGATCCCCAGGGCGGCTACGGTCAGAATGATAAACTTTTTCATATGAGTTTTTGGTTGTTTGGTTTCACGCCATTTCTCCCAGCTGGGAATCGTCGTACGGGCCGAACCATTCCCGCAGTTTCGCCTTGGCCTGTTCCTTGATTTCCGGCGTGATGGCGGAGGCTACGAAACTGACGGCGGCGATGAGGGCGGCCCAGTCGTCGGCCATGCCGGCGAAGGGGAGAAGGTCCGGGATTATGTCTGCCGGAAGGATGAAATAGCCCAAGGCGCCCATGATCACCATCCGGTAACGGGCAGGGGTCTTGGGGTCTTTGAGCACGTAAAACAGCAGCAGGACGTAATAGATGAGCTTGATGCCGGCTTTCCTGGCTATCTTGCCCACCTTTTTCCACAGTTTGTCCTCGCTGTATTCGCCTTGGTAGACCGGCAGGTCTTCCGCCGAGAGGTTCTTGTCTTTACGCATCTTCGGCCAGGGCTTTCTGGTAACACTCGCGGCAGAGCGGCTCATAGGTGTCCTTCTCTCCCAGCACAACCAGCTTCCGGCTGTCCGAGAGGCGGTGTGAGTGGTTGGCGAGGGCGCCGCAGCGGACGCAGATGGCATGGACCTTCTGCACGTCTTCCGCGATGGCCATCAGGCCCGGCATCGGCCCGAAAGGTTTGCCCAGATAGTCCGTGTCCAGGCCGGCGATGATCACGCGCACGCCCCGGCCCGCCAGCTCCTGGCATACGTCGATGATGCTTTCGTCGAAGAACTGGGCTTCGTCGATGCCCACCACCTGCACGTCAGGGGCTATCTGCAGCATCCGGGACGGGCTTTTGATGGGGGTGCAGGAAATGCTGTGGGAATCGTGCGAGACTACGTCCAGGTCTGAGTAGCGCTTGTCGATGGTGGGCTTGAAAGTGGCGATTTTCTGTTTGGCGAACTGGGCCCTCTTGAGCCTCCGGATCAGCTCTTCCGTTTTGCCGGAGAACATGGAGCCGCAAATTACCTCGATGCAGCCCGCTTTTTTTGCATTTTCCAAAAACATTTCCGTAACTTTGTTGGTAGTGATTGCAAATATAGTCATTTATGGACAAAACTCATACAGAATTCGTGCAAGAATTTGAAGCCGAACTCGCCGCCTTGAAGTCCCGCCTCCAGGCTCTTGAAGAGGAACTCGCCCGCTATCGGGAAGTGCTGGAAAACCAGCCGGAAGAGCCCGGGGAACCTGTCCCTCAGGAAGATGCAGCGGAACCTGTTGAAGCGGCTCAGGAAGACTTTCCGGTCGATTTCACGGAAGAGGAAATCGGCAATGTGGAGGCTCCCGCTGGGGATTATCCCCAGGCCGATGCAATCCCGGAAGAGGGGAGCGAGGCCATTGACGTGGATGTGGAGATGGAACTTCCGCCTCTCCCGGACGCCCCTGCGCCGGACGTCGCGGAGGAGCCGGTTTCCGCCGATGTTCCCGGGGCCGGAGATGCGGACGAAACGGCCGGCCTGCCCTGGCGGACCGACAAGCCCGGCCTTCCGGTCAAGAACATCCGCAGCGGCATCTCGCTGTATGACAGGGCCCTTTTCATCGGCACGCTTTTCAAGGAAGACTACGCGCTGTACGATGCCACCATCCAGGACCTTAACGCCTGCACCACGCTGGACCAGGCCGTAGACTATATCCGCAACCGGTTCCCGTCATGGAACCTCCACTCGGACGTGGTGTACAATTTCATGATGGCCATCCGTAAAAAACTGGGCTGATGGCAGGAAAACTCTACATCGTCCCGACTCCGGTGGGCAATCTGGAAGACATGACCTTCCGGGCCGTGCAGGTATTTAAGGAGGCCGACCTGATCCTGGCCGAGGATACCCGCACCTCGTCGGTCCTGCTGCATCACTACGATATCCACGGCCGCCTGCAGAGCCATCACAAGTTCAACGAGCACCAGACGGTGCAGCTGGTGAAAGACCGTATCCTGGGCGGCCTCAATGTGGCCCTCATCAGCGATGCCGGCACGCCCGGCATCTCCGACCCGGGCTTCCTTCTGGCCCGCACCTGCGCCGAAGAAGGCATTGTGGTCGAGACGCTTCCGGGGGCGACGGCCTGCATCCCGGCCATCGTTTCTTCCGGCCTTCCGTGCGACCGGTTCTGCTTCGAGGGCTTCCTTCCCCAGAAGAAAGGCCGGCAGACCCTGCTTCAGCAGCTTGCCTCGGAAACCAGGACGATGGTTTTCTACGAATCGCCCTACCGTCTGGTAAAGACCCTGGAGCAGTTTGCGGAGTTTTTCGGTGACGGACGCCAGTGTTCGGTGGCCAGGGAAATCTCGAAGGTGCACGAAGAGCACCGGCGCGGAACGCTCCGCGAAGTGGCGGATTGGTTCCGCGAACATGAACCCAAAGGAGAAATCGTAATTGTTGTGGCCGGCGCGCAGCCGGTAAAACCCGAAAAGAAGAAGCGGTATGGAAGAGGGGAAGACGAAGAAGGGGAAGAGTAGCCTCCAAGGCAGTTTCGTGACGGGCGCCATCGCCCTTGTATTTCTGATTATTGGCTATCAGACCGCCCTGCTTGTCCACAAGGCGGCCGTAACGCGTATTGCGGCAAACCAGGACCGCCCCGATACGGTGTATGTGGTGGACCGCGCCCTGGCCGAGAAAGTGCTGCAGGAGATTCCCGCTCAAGCCGGGAATGACGTTCCCGGCTCCGACCGCTCCGTCATGACCGGCTCCGGCCGGTCATCTTCCGTGATTGTCCGGAAGGAAGCTTCTCATTCTCAGGAGGTGAAAACGCTTCGGAGCCGCACTGTGGAATCTTTCCGGTTCAATCCCAACACCGTCTCTGCGGAAGACTTGCAGCGGCTGGGCTTCTCCGAAAAGCAGGCGCTGTCCATCGTCCGTTATCGGGAAAAAGGCGGCCGTTTTCGCCGCAAGACCGATTTTGCCAAATCCTATGTGGTAGCCGATTCTGTCTATGCCCGGCTGGAGCCTTTTATCGACATTCCGCTCCTGGACATTAACCGGGCCGACAGTGCCGCGTTCCTCTCCCTTCCCGGCATCGGCCCGTATTTCGCCGGAAAAATCGTCGCCTACCGAACCTCGCTGGGTGGTTTTTCGTGCGCGGAACAGTTGATGGAAATCTATCATTTCGACAAAGAGAAGTTCGACGGACTGGCCGATTTGATCAGTTGCCCTCCCCCCGAACCTTATCCGCTTTGGACGCTGCCGGAAACGGAACTGGCCCGGCATCCCCATATCTCCCGGCCTGAGGCGCACGGCATCGTCCTCTACCGCCAGCATAACCAGCCGGAAGCCTGCACCGTGGAAGGGCTCCTTCGCGCCGGCGTGTTGTCCCAGGCCCATGCCGATCGCCTGAAACTATGTTCCATTGCCCCCTTAAAGTAATGCCTGTTGCAATCTTCTAAGTCATGTTTTGCTATGGAAACGTGACTATGAAACAGGCCGTGCCCTCCGGACATACAAAAGAGGCCGTCCTGAACCGGCATGCGGCTTGGGACGGCCCCTTTGTGGAAAGGAGATGAGTATCAATCCTCGATCTTGTCCATGGCCTCGCGGATCTTGGCTTCGATCTCTTCGGCCAGCTCGGGGTTGTCCAGCATCAGTTTCTTGGTGGCTTCGCGTCCTTGGGCCAGTTTGCTCTCGTTGTAGCTGAACCAGGAGCCGGACTTCTGGATAATGCCCAGCTCGACGCCAAGGTCTACAATTTCACCGCTGCGGGAGATGCCTTCTCCGAAGACGATGTCGAATTCCGCCTTCTTGAAAGGCGGGGCCATCTTGTTCTTGACCACCTTCACCTTCACATGGTTGCCCAGGGCTTCGTCGCCGTCCTTGATCTGGGTGGTGCGGCGGATATCCAGGCGGACGGAAGCGTAGAACTTGAGGGCGTTGCCGCCGGTGGTGGTTTCCGGATTGCCGAACATGATGCCGATCTTCTCGCGGAGCTGGTTGATGAAGATGCAGCAAGTGTTGGTTTTGGAGATGTTGGCGGTGAGTTTGCGGAGGGCCTGGGACATGAGGCGGGCCTGGAGGCCTACCTTGTTCTCTCCCATTTCACCTTCTATCTCCGCCTTGGGTGTAAGGGCGGCGACGGAATCGATGACCACGATATCCACGGCGCCGCTGCGGATGAGGTTGTCGGCGATTTCCAGGGCCTGTTCGCCGTTGTCAGGCTGGGAGATGAGCAGGGTGTCCAGATTCACGCCCAGGGCCTTGGCGTAGGTTCTGTCGAAGGCGTGTTCCGCATCGATGATGGCGGCGATGCCTCCGTTTTTCTGGGCCTGGGCGATGGCGTGGATGGCCAGGGTGGTTTTACCGGAGGATTCCGGTCCGTAAATCTCAATGATACGGCCTTTGGGATAACCGCCGATGCCCAGCGCATGGTCCAGCGAAATGGAACCGCTGGGAATCACTTGGGAGGCATCCCATTCCGGCTGGTCTCCCAGCTTCATGATGGTTCCTTTTCCGTAATCTTTCTCAATCTTGTCGATAGTTGCCTGGAGCGCCTTGAGTTTGGCGGCGTTTACCTGGGCATCTGTCATTTCTTCTGCTGCTTTTGCCATAATCTGTTACTGTTAGTATTGTTTGCGGGCATCCCGGACCGCTTGCAGACAAAGTTAATGAAAAACTCCGACAATCAAGCATTTTTTCTTTCCTTGTTTATTATTATTTTTGTAGTTCTAAAAGAGAGGAGTTACCATGAAACAACGTCTGCTTGGAAAAACACCCGACCAACTGAAAGAGATCGCCCTGCAAGTCGGCCTCCCTGCCTTTGCCGGGAAGCAGATGGCCCAGTGGCTGTATCAGAAGAGGGTTGGCAGCATCGAGGAAATGACCAATCTCTCCAAGGCCGGCCGGGACGCGCTTTCGCAGCAGTGGGAGGTGGGCATGACCCGCCCCCTGGGCTCCCAGACTTCGGTCGACGGCACCCGGAAATACCTGTTCCCGGTAGGGGAGGACCCCCTGAACGCGGTCGAGACGGTGATGATTCCGGACGAAGACAGAAAAACGCTCTGCGTCAGTTCCCAGGCCGGCTGCAAGATGGGCTGCAAGTTCTGCATGACGGGCCGGCAGGGCTTTCACGGGAATCTGGAGGCGGCCGATATCCTCTCACAGTTTTTCGCCGTAGAAGAGGCCGGAGAGCTCACCAACACCGTATTCATGGGCATGGGAGAACCTCTGGACAACTGGGAGGAAGTCCGCCGGGTCATCGAAGTGCTTACGGCGCCCTGGGGCCTCGCGTGGAGTCCCAAGCGGATCACCCTTTCCACCATCGGCGTGCTGCCCAACTTGAAAAAATATCTGGACGAAAGCCGCTGCCATCTGGCGGTGAGCCTGCATAATCCCTTTCCGGAAGAGCGCCTGGAAATGATGCCCGTGCAGAAAGCCTGGCCTCTGGAAGAGGTCATCGGCCTTATCCGTCAGTACGATTTCACCGGGCAGCGCCGCGTAAGCTTCGAATACACCGTATTTGCCGGATGGAACGACACAAAGCGTCATGCCGATGCCCTCCTGCGCCTGCTCCTGGGCCTGGAATGCCGCGTGAATCTGATCCGTTTCCACCGGATTCCCGATTTCCCCTATGCCAGCGCTCCGCTTCCGCAGATGGAGGCTTTCAGGGACCGGCTGGTCAGGGGCGGAATCACCGCCACCATCCGCGCCTCCCGCGGAGAAGACATTTTTGCAGCCTGCGGACTTCTCGCCGGTAAACACAAAGGCCTATGAAAAAGATCCTTCTGGCATTGACCGTGGCCCTGGCCGCACTTTCAGCCGCCGCCCAGGACCGCTCCTCCTCCACCTTCGGCCTGGATCCCCAGGATGCCAAGGCCGTGAAGGACATCCAGCGCCGCATGGCGCAGATCCGCCGTCGCCGGCCCACCGTGGCGCTGGTGCTTTCCGGCGGCGGTGCCAAAGGTGCCGCCACCGTGGGCGCGCTGCGGTACATGGAACAGCTGGACCTCCCCATCGACATGGTGGTCGGCACCAGCATCGGCGGTCTCATCGGCGGCCTGTATTCCCTGGGATACGGTACGGAGTACCTGGACAGCCTCATCCACTCCATCGACTGGGACATGGCCCTGAGCGACAAGGTGGCCCGGGAGTATATCCCCTATTCCAGAACCCGGTACAAAGAGAAATACCTGGTGTCCATTCCGTTCTATTACAAAAGCCAGGACTATCAGGATTATGTGGCGGGCAGCATGCCCTTTGAATCCGGCCAGGACAGGAGCCTGCATCTGGGGGCGGAGGGCGGCCGCAGCCTGAACCGCTATCTGAACGAAAATCTGATGGGAAGCCTTCCTTCCGGATTCGTATTCGGACAGAATGTCAACCAGATCATCACCTCCCGAACGATTGGTTACAGCGACTCCACGGACTTTTTCAAGTTTCCCATTCCGTTTGCCTGCGTAGCGACGGATGTGGCCTCCGGAAAAGCCAAGATCTGGCACAACGGGTCGGTGAACCTGGCCCTCCGCTCCACCATGTCCATCCCCGGCCTCTTCACGCCCGTCCGTACCCAGGGAATGGTGCTGGCGGACGGCGGTATGCGCAACAATTTCCCGGTGGACATCGCCCGTGACATGGGCGCCGATATCGTGATCGGCATCGACCTCTCTACCAGCAGCGTGGAGGCCGACAAAATCAACAACCTGGCCGATATCCTCATGCAGGGGATCGATATGCTCTCCAATGATGCCTTCGAGCGGAACATCAACTCGGTGGACGTCCGTATCCATCCGGATCTTGAGGGGTATAATATGCTGAGTTTTAACAAGGTGGCTATCGACACCATGTTCAACAGGGGATATCGGGCCGCGGAGGCTGCAGCTTCCGAACTGGCCGCCGTCCGCCGCAAAGTGGGAACGGAAAAAAGGAAACTCCAGGCCAGGCCTGCTACGGACCTGAACCATCAGCCGGTGGTGATAGGGGATATCGACATCGTGGGCGTTTCCGCCGCGGAGGCCGATTATATCCGCTCCAAGATGCTGGTGAAAGCCGGCTCCGTGGTCACCTTGCAGGCCATCCAGGACGATGTGGCCACCATCTTCGGCCAGGGTACCTACGATTATGTGAATTACGAATTCCGCGGCAGCATGGAACCCTACCGGCTGCGGATCCTGTGCAAACGCGGTCCCATGCATCAGCTGGGGCTGGGTTTCCGGCTGGATTCGGAAGACCTGGTGTCCATCCTCGTGAACGTGGGCCTGAACACCCATGCCATCCGCGGGTCTTCCATGGATATGACAGCCCGGATCGGCCGCCAGCCCCTGCTGGATTTCCTCTATGCGTACAATTCTCCCAAACTGCCCACCATCAACGCCAGGGCTCGTTTCCGCTGGACCGACCGCGGCAGTTTCACCTCGGCGGGCAGCCTGTACAATATCACATTCCGCGTGTTCAGCCAGGAAATCTACGCTTCCAACATGAAATGGTCTTCCTTTGACGTGCAGGCCGGATTCCGGAACCAGTATTTCAAGGTAGGAAACGTGCTGGCTTCGGATGTGGAAGTGGGCGGTTACGATCTGGCCTCCATGCCCAAGGATTATCCCGGTTTCTTCGTGAACGCCCGCATGGAAACCCTGGACGACGGGTATTTCCCCACGAAAGGCGTATCGGCCGGTGTCAGCGGCGACCTTATCTCCCGGGCTTTCGCCAAGGACAATTCCCGCTGGTTCGGCATTGCGGCGCTGGACGGCATGATGCCGGTTACCTGGGGACGGTTTACCCTGATTCCGCAGGGAAATGTCCGCTTCCTGTTTGGAGAAGACATTCCGCTTGTCTTTGCCAACATCATGGGAGGCGACCTGGCCGGCCGCTATGCAGACCATCAGATTCCGTTCACCGGCATCAACATGGCCTCTTTCCGGCGCAATTACATGATGATGGGGCGGCTGGATGCGCGTCTGAGGATAGGCACCGGCCATTATGTGAGCGCCATCTTCAACGCTTCGTACGATTTCGACAATTTCGGCTCTTTCGAAAAGGGGGAGCATGTTTTCGGCGCAGGAATCGGCTATGCGTATGATTCCATCCTGGGCCCCCTTAAGCTGAATGTCCACTGGTCTACCATCACCCGGAAAGTGGGCGCCTACTTGTCGATGGGCTTTAATTTCTAGGCCGATGGAAGAAAAAAAATGCCTGGCGCGGCTGCAGCGCCTTTGTTCCAGGGCGGAATATGCTTCGCAGGACATTTACCGCAAAGCCCTGAAAGACATGGAAGGAGACGGAGAAGCCGCCGCCCGCATTCTTTCATCGCTGGTGGAGGACCGGTTCGTGGACGATGCCCGCTACGCGTCGGCCTTTGCCCGGGAAAAGGCCTCGCTGCAAGGGTGGGGGCCGGTGAAAATCCGTTTCCAATTGCGTGCAAAGGGGATTCCGGATGCCGTAATAGACGGAGCGCTGCAGGAAATCGACCCGGAGAAGGCCGGGCAAAAACTGGACGGCGTGGTGGCGGGGAAGTACCGGACGCTCAAGGATGACCCGCAGTGCCGGCTGAAACTGCTCAAATTCGCCCTTTCCAGGGGCTATGAGTATGCCGATGTGGAAGCCGCCGTTTCCCGCGTGATGAAAGGAGAATAAAAAAATGGTGGGGCCGTAAGCCGCTTTCTGTTTTTGAATCTGTCATTTATCTTCGCAACCTACCCCCCGGCATCGGACGGGCAGCCCTCATCTGCCGGTATATTTGGTCTTGCAGGCCCGGATACCGTACCCGCGGCATGTCGCCATGCCGCGTCGTGGGCTCTTACCCCGCGTTTTCACCCTTGCCGGCGGTGATATCGGCCCCTAAAGACCTCCCGCGGCGGTTGTTTTCTGTTACGGTATTTAAAGATTACTCCCTACTGTGCTTTCCACAGACGGGTGCCCTTTCCTGTGCGGACTTTCCTCAGTGCCGGAGCACCGCGACAGATCGTCCCACCATTTTTATGGCGCAAAGGTACGGCGGGAACTTGGATTTTGCAAATCCTACCGCACCTGCAGTTCTTCTACATCCACCCAGCCGGCGTCGTTCCTGGGGGCGGGACGGTTGCAGTAGAAGCCGAATTTGGCCCCGATCCAGGTCTCTGGAGAAGCCGAGAATTCCCCTCCGGCGGGGCGGTATTTTTTTCCGTCGGTGGAATAGCTGAACCGGCATACTGCCTCGGGCACGTTTCCTTCCACGGTCCGGGGATGTACTTCCAGTTTTACCCAAAGGAGTGCTTCCTGCCAGTCCGGGTAGGAAACCGGCGGCACGTTTCCGGAGGCATAGGGGAGGACGTGAGGTTCCTTTCTGTATGGCAGGACTGTCAGGTCTGTAATGGTTTCTTTGCCGTTTTTCCCGGCATCCTTGCATTCCGCGAACTGCAGGCAGGCTCCTGCTTTGGTATCTGTGAGCCGGAGCACGGCATAGTCGTTGCCCATCACGATGAAACCGGCTTCCTCTCCCTTTCCTGGCAGTTGTGCATTGGGATGGAAGCGAAGCCTGGCCGATACGGTGAAGCTTTCGCCGGGGAATTTCTGCAGCAGCAGGTTGAGGCAGTTCCAGAGGTTGGTTTCCGTCGCATTACGCGGCACGGAATAGAGCCGAACCGACCCGTCCGGAAGTGTGGCGTGCCAGGTGGGGGAGGGAACGGCGGGGTACTGCCATTCCCTCCCTAATCCGTAGGCGTTGAGCCGGGAGGCCGGTGCCGGCATACCGTTGGAGACGGGGCATTCCCAGGCTGTTACGGGCTGCCCCACGCCGTCCCCGTCCGGGTCTTCGCCGATCACGGGCCACCCGTCTTCCTGCCAGGTCATCGGCTGCAGGTGGACGATCCGGCCATAGGCGCCTTTGTCCTGGAAATGGAGGAACCAGCTTTCTCCGGAGGGAGTATCCACCCACGCGCCCTGGTGCGGTCCGTTGACGGTGCCGGGAGCCCAAGCCATCACGACGCGCTCTTCCCATGGCCCGAAGATATCGTTTGCCCGGAGGACCGTCTGCCAGCCGGTGGAAACGCCGCCGGCGGGGGCGAACAGGTAATACTTGCCATCCTTTTTATAAAGTTTGGTGCCTTCGATGGTGGGCTGGGTGCGGTGCCCGTCGTATACGATCCGGGAAGGTCCGGTGAGAGAAGTGCCGTCAGGGGCCATCGGCGCTGCCAGCAGGACGCTCTTGAGCCCGGCGCGGGAGCCGGCCAGCGCATGGGAAAGCCAGGCCCTTCCGTCTTCGTCCCAAAGAGGGCACGGGTCGATGAATCCTTTGGCCTTCACCACCCACACGGGGGCTTCCCAGGTGCCGGCGGGGTCTTGTGTGCGCACCATGAAAACGCCGCGGTCCGGGTCTCCGCAGAAAATGTAGAACCAGCCTTCGTGGTAGCGGATGGCCGGCGCCCAGACTCCGTTTCCGTGCTGGACGGTTCCGTGAAAATCGTCTTCCGGGGCATTCCAGCCGGGGCCCGGATAATCCGTGAGGG
Source organism: Bacteroidales bacterium (assembly GCA_017471085.1). Next base: position 12,786 of record JAFUWW010000022.1, read on the forward strand.
CGGCGCCGATCTGCTCCCAGTGCACCAGGTCGCGGGAATGGAGGATGGGAAGGCCGGGGAAGCAGTTGAAGGAAGAGGCTGTCATATAGTAATCCTCTCCGACGCGGCAGACATCCGGGTCGGAGAAATCCTGATGGAGCACCGGGTTCGTAAAGCGCTGCTGAGCGGCGGCGAAAAGCGTGGCGAGCAGCAGGGGGAGGAGGAGCAACTTTTTCATCATCAATAATCTTCGGCGTTGTACCGGGTGAGCAGGTCCATGTGCATGTAATTGTCTCTCCGGGAAGGCGCCTTTCCCAGGACGATGGAATCGGCCAGCACCTCTATGGCGCGCGCCACCTGGATGTCCGGATGCTGGGCGATGAGCATGTTCACCGTTCCGCGCCGGAGGGCCGACAGGTTGGATTCCAGATTGTCGAAGCCGATGACGTGCCTTCCCTTTGCCGGGTGCCTTTCCAGGAAGGGCACGATGAGATGGATGCGGGAATTGAACATGACGATATGGCGCACCTGCGGGAATTCCTCGAAGAAGGCCTCCAGGATTCCGTCCGTCGCTGCCGGATCCGAGGGGTCGATGAACAGGCTCCGGACGGTGCATCCCGGGCAGTGCTCCGAGATGTAGTCCATAAAGCCGGAGCGCCGGAGGACGGTAGGGTCCGACTGCTTTTTCTTGTCCCGGAGAATCCGCACCACGAGCACTTCCCTGACGGGTTCTCCCCCCGTGAGCATATCGGCCGACAGATAGCCGCTCTTATAGGTAGGGATGCCGAAATACGCCAGGTAATCAGGCGTTTCCAGTTTTGTGTCTACAAAGGCATAGGGAATGCCCCTTTCCTGCAACCGGGCTGCGAAGGCAAGGGTTTCCTCCTTGTACATCGGGGCGATGACCGCTCCGGAGGGGTTTTTCTCCAGCAGGGCGCTGCCGGCATTCCGGAAAGAATCTTCATCGTACTGGTCGTAGGTGAACAGTTCCGCGCGGATGCCCAGGGTGCCGGAGGCCGGAGAGGTTTCCTTCATGCCCATCGCGGCAAGTTCCCAGTAAGACCCGGGTTCCGGGCGGGGGAGCAGGACGCCGATGAGGTGTTCCTGCTTCCGGGCCAGCAGCGAGGCGATCACATTGGGATGGTATCCCAGTTCTTCAATCACGGCCATGACTTTGGCCTTGCTTTTCTTGGAGACTTCTCCCCGGTTGTGAAGGACGCGGTCCACCGTGCCTTTCGAAAGGCCGGACAGGCGGGCTATGTCATTGATGGTTACTTTATCCGGAGTGTCCATGCTATGGGTTTGGTTTTGTTCACAGGCAAAGTTAATAAATAATTCGTAAAATTTCCGTGCACGGTAACGGAATTTCAAGTTTTTCTTTTATATTTGCATCCTGAACACTATAACTATGTGCCAATGAGAGCCTTCAAAAATACCATCCTGGCGGCTTGCATCCTTGTTCTGGGTGCTTGTGGCGGGGTTTCCGCCCCTTCCGGCGAAGATGCCCTGTACAAGGGAGTCCCCTTCAGCATGCCGCGGGTAGCGGCCCCTTCCATCCCTTCCCGTACCGTCTCGTTGCTGGATTTCGGCGGCAAGGGCGATGGCATCGCCCTCAATACGGATGCTTTCGCCGCGGCCATCGCCTCGCTGGGGAAACAGGGCGGCGGTACGCTGGTGGTTCCGGAAGGCATCTGGCTCACCGGCCCCATCGGCCTGGAAAGCCATATCCGCCTGCAGATAGACAAGGACGCCATCATCGTATTCAGTCCGGACCAGTCGCTGTATCCCATTATCGACACGAATTTCGAGGGACTGGATGTGCGGCGCTGCCTGTCTCCCATCCATGCGGAGGGGGCAACGGACATCGCCATCACCGGCGGCGGTGTCATTGACGGCAGCGGTGAGTACTGGCGCGAAGTGAAAAAGCGTAAAGTAGGGGAGGACCAGTGGAAATCCATCGTGAAGCGGGGCGGCGTACTGTCGGCCGACGGCAGCGTCTGGTTCCCGGACGAAGGGTATGCCAAGGCCCGCGCCACCGCAGGCTCGCTCAATTATCCGGACCCTTCCCTGGACGAGAATGAGATCAAGACTTTCCTCCGCCCTGTGCTGGTGAGCCTCCGGAATTGCGAAAGGGTGCTCCTGGAGGGCGTCACTTTCCAGAATTCCCCCTGCTGGAACCTGCATCCGCTCTATTGCAAGGACGTCACCATCCGTAATATCACCGTCCGCAATCCGCACTATTCCGCCAACGGAGACGGCATCGACATCGACGCCTGTGAAAATGTGATCCTTACCGGATCCAGCTTCGATGTGGGCGACGACGCCATCTGCATCAAGTCCGGCAAGGACGAGGACGGCCGCCGCCACGGAAAGGCCTGCCGCAACCTGATTATCAGCGACTGCACCGTCTACCACGGCCACGGAGGCTTCGTGGTGGGGAGCGAGATGTCCGGCGGCGTGGAGAACATCTGGGTCACCGGCTGCCGTTTTATCGGCACGGACGTGGGCCTGCGCTTCAAGAGCGCCCGGGGCCGCGGGGGCCTGGTAAAGGACATCTGGTGTGACCATATCTATATGAAGGACATCGTCACGTACGGTGTCATCTTCAATCTTTATTATGCCGGCGTGGCCGCCACGGACATGGACAAGGATGCGGAAAGCGACATCCAGCCCGTGGACGAAACCACTCCCGAATTCCGGGACATCCGCTTCAGCGACATCCTGTGCGCAGGTGCGCAGCAGGCCATTTATGTGAACGGCCTGCCGGAGCGTCCGCTCACCGGCCTGGAATTCCATAACAGCACTTTCACCGCTCTGCAGGAGTCGGAGTTCCACTTCTGCGGACCGGTAGTGATGGAGAATGTATCCCAAACAGTAACCAAGCAATGAAACGAATCCTGTATCTGGTAGCCGTATGGCTTGTCTCGTCGTCGTTCACCATCCATCTGATGGGCGACAGTACCATGGCGGAAAAGAACCTGGCCGGGGGCAATCCCGAGCGGGGCTGGGGCATGATGTTCCCCAATTTCCTGGACGGCAGCATCGATGTGGTCAACTATGCCCAGAACGGCCGCAGCACCAAGAGTTTCATCGACCTGGGGCTTTGGGACAAGGTGAAGGCCAACCTGAAGGCCGGAGATTACGTCTTTATCGAGTTCGGCCATAACGACGCCAAGGAAGACGATCCGGCCCGCTATGCCCCTGCCTACGGTGCCTATCAGGAGAATCTCCGCCTGTTCGTGAAAACCGCCCTGGACGCGGGAGCCCATCCTGTCCTTCTCACTCCGGTGGCCCGCCGCTGGTTCAAGGACGGCAAGCTGGACAGGAACTGCCACACGGACTATCCCGAAGCCATGAAACAGGTGGCCCGGGAATTCAATGTTCCGCTGCTGGATATCACGACGGCTACGCTCAACTGGATCGAAGGCTTGGGCGACGCCGCCTCCCGTCCGTTTTTCATGCATCTTCCCGCCGGCAAGTACGCCTGCGCTCCGGACGGAAAGGAGGACAATACCCATACCGTGGCTTCCGGTGCCCGCAAGGTGGCGGAAATCGTCTGTGAAAAGATTAAGGAGCAGCTTCCGGAAATAGCCGCCCATCTGGTAAGATACGACATCGTGGTTTCTCCGGACGGCCACGGCGACTACATGACCGTCCAGGAGGCCGTGAATGCCATTCCGGACTACAGCCACGAGAAAATCACCACCGTATTCATCCGGAACGGTGTCTATGAGGAGGAGGTAACCATCCCTCACACCAAGTTCCGCGTGCATTTCAAGGGCGAGGATGCTCAGAAGACCCTCCTCACCTTCGGCAAATATGCCAAGCAGTTCTGGCCTGGCCGCGATTTCACCGTGGGCACTTCCGGCAGCGCCTCCATCTACATCCATGCCAGTTACATCACGTTCGAGAACATGACCTTCGAGAATTCCGCCGGAGAAGGGAAGGATATCGGCCAGGCCGTTGCCGTGTTCACGGACGGTGATTTCCTGTTCTTCAAAAACTGCCGTTTCCTGGGCAACCAGGACACCCTCTATACCTACGGCAGGTTCGGAAAGTTCGGTGGCATCAAGCGGAATTATTTCCTGGACTGCTATATCGAAGGCACTACGGATTTCATCTTCGGAACCAGCATCGGCTATTTCGAAAACTGCACCATCCACAGCAAGAAAGACAGTTATGTGACGGCGGCTTCCACCCTGGAAGGCCAGAAATACGGCTATGTCTTCAAGAACTGCCGTCTCACGGCGGCCGAAGGGGTTACAAAATGCTATTTGGGACGTCCCTGGGGCGCTTTCGCCAAGACTGTGTTCATCGACTGTGAACTGGGAGGCCATATCGTGGCGGAAGGCTGGCACGACTGGGAAAAAGAGGGTAAGCCGGACACCAGGAAAAACTCCTATTATGCCGAATACCGCAGTTCCGGTCCGGGCGCCCGCGGCCCCCGCGTACCCTGGAGCCACATCCTTACGGCCGCCCAGGCAGCGGACTACACTTTCGAGAAAGTGATGTATCAGAAAGAAGACGGAATCAAATGGAATCCCTACGACAACCGATGAGACAGCTGTCCCTCATACTGCTTGCCGCCTTGACCGCCTGTACGGCCAAGGCACCTCTCCTCTCTGAAGAGGTGGTCAGTTCGGAGATGGCGCGTCATCAGGCGGCCTCCTATATCGATGGACAGGAAGGCAACCTGAAATGGAACTACACGACAGGGCTGGAACTGAAGGCGTTCCTGGATGTCTGCGAGAAGGCCGGTCAAGCCGGCCATGACGGCTTGGCCGGTCGTGCCCGTCATTCCCGGCGTGACCGGGAATCTGTGCGGTCCTACGTGGATGCCTGGTACGATGCCATCATCGACGGAGAGGGCCGGATCTACAATTACAAGAAGTCCAATTTCTCGACGGACCATATCTGCCCCGGCCGCACCCTATTCCAGCTCTTCGACATCACCGGAAAAGAGAAATACCGGGCCGCCATGGATTCCCTCTACAGCCAGCTCCAGGACCAGCCCCGCACGAGAGAAGGCGGTTTCTGGCACAAGCAGGTGTATCCCGACCAGATGTGGCTGGACGGCCTGTATATGGCCCAGCCGTTCTATGCCGAGTATACCCGCCGCTTTGTGACGGACAGCCTGCAGCGGGAAAGGAACTACGGAGACATCGTGTTCCAGTTTACCACCGTATACAACCATACCTACGATCCGGAAACCGGCCTTCTGCGTCATGCCTGGGATTCTTCGCACCAGATGTTCTGGTGCAATCCGGAGACCGGCCAGAGCGACCACGCCTGGGGCCGGGCATTGGGCTGGTACTGCATGGCCTTGGTGGACGTGGCAGAAATTCTCCCGGACGGTCCGTACAAGGATGCCCTCATCGGCATTCTGAACAATCTTTATCAGGTGCTGCCCCTTTATGCCGATGCGGAAACCGGCATGTGGTTCCAGGTGCTGGACCAGCCCTACCGCGAAGGCAATTACCTGGAAGCCACCTGCAGCGCCATGTTTACCTATGCATGGCTGAAGGGAATCCGTCTGGGCATGCTGCGTGGCCGGGAGGCTGCCGTCCAGACCTATGAATCCCTCCTGGATACCTTTGTCACCCGGGAGGACGGCCTTGTGAGCCTGAACCAGTGCTGCGAAGTGGCCGGTCTGGGGGGCAAGGAGAACCGCAGGGGAGACTACGATTATTATATTAATGAGCGTGTTCGCGCGAACGATCCCAAGGGAATCGGCCCGCTGATCTGGGCTGCGCTTGAATACGAGAAACTATGAGAAAAAAACTGATATATGGCCTGGTGTCCGCCGCTGTCCTTCTTCTGTCCTCCTGCGGGGGAGAGAAGGATGATCCGGTGGTTCCTGTTGCACCGTCTGCCCCTTCCGGCATCACCCTTCACAGCTCTTCGGAAAACGCGCTGACCTTCCAATGGAATGCGGTTGAAGGCGCTACGGGCTATCTCTGGCAGATTTCCCGGGACGGAAAGGTGGAGCAGGAGGGAAAAACCCTCACCCGCAATGTGACGGTGAGCGGTCTCGCCAAGGCAACCACCTACCGTTTCGGTGTCCAGGCCCAGGGAGCAGGCGGCGTTTCCGGCTGGTCCTATGCCGATGCCACCACGGCCGGTTCTTCAGACCCCGGTCCCGGTCCTTCGCCGACTCCTTCCGGGATAGAATACAGTGAGTTCAGGATTCCGGCCGCGGAAGAAGACGGCGTGGCACGGGCTTTCCCGGGCGCCGAGGGCGGCGGCATGTACACCACCGGCGGCCGCGGGGGAAAGGTCCTTCATGTGACCAACCTGAACGACAGCGGCGAGGGTTCTTTCCGCTGGGCCGTGACCCAGAGCGGTGCCCGTACCGTGGTCTTCGACGTGGCCGGTACCATCGACCTGCAATCCCGCATCCAGATTAAAAATGGGGATCTCACCATCGCAGGCCAGACGGCGCCGGGTGACGGCATCTGTCTCAGGAACTACACGGTGAACATTGCCGCCGACAATGTCATCATCCGGTTCCTTCACTTCCGTCTGGGCGACCAGGGTCCCAATGCGGGAGACAGCGAAGACTGCATCTGGGGCAGGTATCAGAGCCGTCTTATCCTGGACCACTGCTCGATGAGCTGGTCCATTGACGAATGCGCCTCCTTCTACGGAAACGAGTTCTTCACCCTGCAGTGGTGCCTGCTCACCGAGAGCATGAACGACAGCGCCCATTCCAAAGGTGCACACGGGTACGGCGGCATCTGGGGCGGCAAGGACGCGAGTTTCCACCACAACCTCCTGTCCAACCACCATAGCCGCAATCCTCGCATCGACCATCCGGAAATCTACCCCAAGAACGGAGGAGAATTCGACTGGAGCAAGCGGGGCAACGTAGACCTGAGAAACCTCGTTATCTACAACTGGGGCGACAATTCCACCTATGGCGGCGAAGGCGGCCGCTTCAATCTTGTGAACAATTATTATAAGCCCGGCCCCAGTTCGAAAGACCGCTATTACTTTGTCGATGCCTACAGCGTCTATTCGTCTTCGAAGGTGAATTACGGCTATCCTGGGCTTTATATGGACGGCAACATCCATACGGGCCACGACGACCTGTCCGACAACAATCTGGTCCACGGGGTCTATTTCCATGAGGCATCGTCTTATACGCTTCCTTCCGGCTATTCGTTCCAGCAGGCGGCTTATCCGCTTTCCGGTCCGGATTCCAAGGCCGTGTACACCACCACGCACGACGCAGAGGCCGGCAAGGATGCCGTCCTTTCCTGGGCGGGGGACCGGCTGCACCGCGACAGCGTGGATGAACGGGCCGTGGAGCAGTTCCGCACCAATACCGGGAAGATCATCAATACTCCGGCCGATGTGGGCGGCTGGCCCGGCTATTCAGCATCGGCCCAGGAACTCTCTGCCGTGAAAGATTCTGACGGTGACGGGATTCCGGACACCGTGGAAGACGCTTGGGGAATGGACAAAGCGGATGCTGCAGACGGCGCCGCCGTTTCCATCGACCCGAAGGGAAGATACTCCAACCTGGAGATGTATCTGCACTACCTGGTGAGGGATATCGTTGCCGGGGGCAATGAAAAAGGCACTTATGTGAAACTTTAATATATATTTTATAACCAATTAATTAACCAATCCATGAAAAATCCAGCAAAGAAACTCATTCTTGTACTTCTCTGCATGGGCGCAGCATGGTCGCTTTTCGCACAGACCACGATCCGTGGTATTGTGACGGACGAAAACGGTGAGCCGCTGATCGGCGCAGGCGTCATGGTGGAAGGAACCACCGTGGGCACCGTCACCGGACTGGACGGCGACTATTCGCTCGTGGTCCCCGCAGATGCAGTCAATCTGGTGTTCTCGTTCATCGGACTGGCGGACCAGACCATTGCCATTGCCGGTCAGACGGAAATCAATGTGGTCCTCGCCGCCGACCAGACCTTCCTGGACGAGGTGGTCGTTGTAGGTTATGCGACGGTAAAACGCCGCGACCTGCTCGGTTCCGTCTCCTCGGTGGGAAGTGACAAACTCACCGAACAGCCGGTGACCACCGTTTCCCAGGCCCTTTCCGGCAAGATGGCCGGTGTTTCCGTCGTCACCACGGAAGGTGATCCGGACGCCGACATCAAGATCCGCGTCCGCGGCGGTGGTTCCATCACCCAGGACAGCGCCCCTCTGTACATCGTGGACGGCTTCCCGGTGGAGTCCATCAACGACATCCCTTCCTCTGAAATCCAGAGCATCGACGTGCTGAAGGACGCTTTCTCCACGGCCATCTACGGCTCCCGGGGTGCCAACGGTGTCGTGATCGTGACGACCAAGAGCGCCGAGAAAGGCCAGCGTGTATCGGTCAAGTTCAATACATACTATGGTCTCAAGACCATGGCTAACCGGAACGCCATCGTCGCCATGGACGCCGAGAACTTCGTGAAGTTCCAGTACGAACTGGGGGCTGTCCGTGACAACCTGAGTTCGTATTATGAGCCTTACTTCGGTTCCTTCAACGATATCGACCTGTACAAAGGCCTCAAGGGGAACGACTGGGTGAGTGCCGTGTTCGGCAATACCGGTAATACCTTCTCGGCCGACTTCTCCGTCAGCGGCTCCAGCGACAGTGTGAACTGGACCCTGGGCTATGCCCACATGGGCGACCAGGCCATCATGGTGGGTTCCACCTACAGCCGTGACAACCTGAATTTCAAAGCCAATTTCAAGACTTCCGACAACACCTCGATCGACGCCAATGTGCGTTATTCCCGCGTGAATGTGCGCGGCGGCGGTGCCAACGGAATCAACGATACCGGTACCACTTCCGGCAACGGCCGTCTCAAGCATTCCGTCTCTTATACTCCCATTCCCCTGGCTTCCACGCTGGAAGGAGTAGATGAGGAGCAGGACTATGGCGACAACGCCCCGCCGCTCCAGTCCGTGGCCGACAACGACTCCCGCCGCATCCGTACCACCTGGAACGCCAACGCCGCCTTCAACTGGAAAATCATCGACAACCTGAATCTCAAGATTGAAGGAGGCCTGGAGAAATATACCCAGACCGACGACCGCTTCTACGGTCTCACCACTTACTATGTGGCCAACAACTCGACGGTGAAAAATACGCCTTCCAACCAGCACAAGGAAGCTTTCCGCACCCGTTATCGCAATACCAACACCCTGAATTACGATTTCGCCAACCTGCTGAAGAACGAAGACCATACCCTCACCGCCCTCCTGGGTCAGGAACTTACCATTACCCAGAGCAATACGCTTACCATGATGGTGGACGGCTTTGATCCTACCTATACCGCGGAGAACGCCTGGCATTTCATGTCTGCCGCCTCCAATCCTGCTTCCACCAACAATTACGTCGACCCGGATGACAAGCTGCTCTCCTTCTTCGGACGCGTGAACTACGATTACAAGCACCGCTATTCCATCGGTGCCACGGTCCGTGCCGACGGTTCCTCCAAGTTCGCCCGCGGTCACCGCTGGGGTATTTTCCCTTCGGCCGCCGTTTCCTGGACAGTCTCCAATGAAAGTTTCATGGAGGGAACCCATAACTGGCTGGACCAGCTCAAGCTCCGCTATTCCTTCGGTACGGCCGGTAACAACAACATTCCTTCCGGCCAGATCCTGAAGCAGTACAGCGCCATCACCACCGCCTGGCTCAGCCAGAGCAACAACTACTGGATGGCCGGCAAGATCATGAACAATCCCGACCTGACCTGGGAAACCACCATCACCCACAATGTGGGTATGGACTTCTCCCTGTTCCAGAGCCGCCTGAGCGGTAGTGTGGAAGTCTATCAGAACGATATCCGGAACCTCCTCATCAACTTCCCGATCACGGGCTCCGGCTATGACAGCCAGTACCGCAACCTGGGCTCCACCCGCAACCGCGGTATCGAGCTCACCCTCAATGCCCCCATCGTCTCCAAGAAGGACTTCTCCCTGAATATCGGCGGTAACATCGCTTACAACCGGAACCGGGTGACGAACCTCGGCGGACTCGACAGGATCACCGCCCAATCCTATTGGGCTTCCACCGAAATCGGTGACGATTATGTGGTGGAGGTAGGTGAGCCTCTCGGTAACATGTACGGCTATGTGAGCGACGGTTTCTACTCTGCGAACGATTTCACCTGGAACGGTTCCAAGTGGGTGCTGAACGAGGGTGTGACCGATGACAGCGCAGTGATCGGTGCTTCTTACATGATGCCCGGCGCCATGAAGCTGAAAGACATCACCGGTGACGGAAAGGTTACCGTGGCGGACCGTACCGTGATCGGCAACGCCAGCCCGGATTTCACCGGCGGCTTCAACTTCTCCGGTTATGCATACGGATTTGACTTCAGCGCCAACTTCAACTTCATGATCGGCAATGAGGTTTACAATGCCAACAAGGTGGAATTCACCTCTTCCCGCAAGTTCTACAACCGCAACCTGATGTCCGGCATGGAGGTTTCCAACCGCTGGACCAATGTCGACTGGAATACCGGTGAACTCATCACCGATCCTTCCCAGCTTGCTTCCGTGAATGCCGGGAAGACCATGTGGAGCCCTGCCGTAGGCAACGCCGTATTCAGCGACTGGGCCGTTGAGGATGCTTCTTTCCTCCGCCTCCAGAGCGCTACCATCGGTTACACCCTGCCGGAAGAACTCACCAAGAAGGTTTATCTGCGCCGCGTACGTATCTACGTGACCGGAACCAACCTGTTCTGCCTTACCAAGTACTCCGGTTATGATCCGGAAGTCGATACCCGCCGTGCCACTCCGCTGACTCCGGGCGTCGATTATTCCGCTTATCCCAAGAGCATCGGTTTCGTGGCCGGTCTCAACCTCACCTTCTAATCCGCTGCCATCATGAAAAAGATTGTATATATCCTTTCTGCGGTGATGATCGCCGCCCTGGCGGTTTCCTGCGATAAATTCCTGGATGCGGAATCCCCGTCGGCCTTCGACTCGGCCTCCGTCTATTCCAATTACTCGCTCACTGAAGGTACCATCTTCGGCATTACCGAAGCCTTCTGCGAGGTGAACTCGTACCGCGGCCGTTTTCTGCCCTGGTATGGCTTCAATACTGATATCGAGTGGTACAACACCTACAAGCCTGGTGACGGCAAGTCCGACATCGCCGCCTACGACTGCAAACCTAACAATGCCCAGCTGAACCTCTCCAACGGGCCTTTCCCGCTCATGTATACGGGTATCGAGCGCGCCAACCTGGTCATCGAGGGCCTGCGTGAGTACGGCAATACGGAGGAAGATGCCGGCATGGCCTATCTCCTGGGTGAAGCCCTTACCCTGCGGGCCATGATCTACTATGACCTCATCAAGGCCTGGGGCGATGTTCCCGCTCGTTTCGCTCCGGTGGATGCCAACTCCATCTATGTGTCCAAGTCCAGCCGTGACGACATCTTCAAGCAGATTCTCGCCGATCTGGAAGAGGCCATCCCTTACCTGCCTTATCCTGGTACGACGGCCGCCACTTCCCGTACCGACCGGGTGAACAAAGTGTTCGCAGAAGGTCTCTATGCCCGTATCGCCCTGGCTGCCAGCGGCTATGCCCTGCGTCCGGCCGACGGCGCAGTGGGTACCGGCGACCTGGGTACCGTCCGTCTCTCCTCCGATTCCGAACTCCAGAAGGACGTTCTCTATCCCAAGGCCCTCAACTATCTGAAGGACGCCGTGGGCAAGGCTTCCCTGGAACCCGATTTCGAGAACTACTGGTACAAGCTGAACAACATGGAAAACCTGGCGGCCGGTCCTTCCTTCGAGACCCTGTATGTAATCCCGTTCGGCGCCGGCCGTGGCCGCTGGAACTTCACCTTTGCCATCTCTTCCGAAGGCGCGTCCTTTACCAACGGTGTCTCCCGCGGCGGTGATGCAGGTCCTGTTCCCACCATGTATTTCAAGTATGACGACAACGACAAGCGCCGCAACGTCACCTGCGTGAATTACAAGTGGACCAAGAATTCTGAGCCCGAAATGGCCGGCATAGCCAAGTGGTACTTCGGCAAGTATCGTTTCGAATGGATGAACGCCCAGCCTTATACCGGCGGCAACGACGACGGCATCAAGCCTGTGGTCATGCGCTATGTCGATATCCTCCTGATGGCCGCCGAGATCGAGAACGAACTCAGTGGTCCCGCCTCCGCCAAGCAGTATCTGCTGCCCGTGCGTGCCCGTGCAGTCGGAGAGGATGCCGCCGAACTGTATGTATCCAGGCTCAACTCCAAGGAGGATTTCTTCAAGGCCATCGTGGACGAGCGCGCCCTCGAATTCTGCGGCGAGTTCCTCCGCAAGGGAGACCTGATCCGCTGGAACATGCTCAAGTCCAAACTTGACGAAGCCAAGGAGGAAATGAAGGATCTCCGTTCCCTCTATGACGACTATGCCCTGTTCACGGGCCAGGTGGCCTATCGTCTGAACGACGCCGGCAACGGCCTGGATTTCTTCTTTCCCCGCGTGTTGGATGAGATTCCTGCCGGTTACGAGGTTACCAGCGACTATATGACCAAGTATGACGACGCCAAGGAGAGCGGTTTCTACACCAACCGGATCGAAGGCATCTACTACAACAACCCCGACGAATACATGTTCTGGCCGATTTTCTACGATACCATAACGAACAGTCAGGGTGCCATCAAGAACGACTACCACTACGATAATCCCGAATAGTCATGAAATACAAAAGCATACTGAAATACATCGCCGCAGCCGTCCTGGCTCTCGGAGCCGTCTCCTGTGCCCTCAAGGAACAGTTTGACGAAATTACCGAGATGAACTTGAGCCGCTGCCTGGAGCCGATGAACCTGGATGCCCGGGTGAACGCTGCCCTGGGTGACGTGGTCACTTTCACCTGGGATGTTGCCAAGGATGCAGAGGAGTATCTCCTGAATATCTACACCGACGCCGGCCTGTCCAGCCTTTACAGCAGTACTTCGCTGGAACCTTCCCAGGTGCCGTATACAGTGAAGCTGGAGGCCGATGCCACCTATTATTTCTCTGTCCAGGCCAGAAAGGAAGGCAAGCAGGATTCCAAGGTGGCCAGCTACACCAAGGCCATCAAGACCTATGCAGTGAAGGACAATCTGTTCCTGAAACTGGTGGAGCGCACCGCTACTTCCCTCACGGTGGGCTGGAGCACGGAAGTTCCTGATTTCCAGGAAGTGGACCGTGTTGTGTACCGCCTCGCCGGAAGCAGTGAGGAATCTACCCACGAGCTGTCCGCCCAGGAAATCGAAAACGGAAAAGCCCTTCTGGAAGGACTGACTCCCTCCACTGAATATGAAATCATTCTCTTCTTCAAGAGCGCATCCCGCGGTATGGTGAATGCCTGGACCGCCGCCTCTGCGGAAGGTCTCACCGAGGTGAGCAGCCTGGATGGCCTCCTGAATGCCGTCAAGACCCCGGATGCCAAGATTTACCTGATGCTTTCCGGTTCTCCCTACGACATCGAAGCCCTGGACATCGCCAATGGTTTCAGCCTCACCGGTGAACTGGATGTGGACGGCAACATGCCTGTCCTGACAGGTGAACTCCATATCGCGGATACCTGGAGCGGAAAGAATCTCCGTTTTGAGAATATAGCTTTCGACGGCGCTCCCACCGCCGCTGCCCCTTCCGGATTCGGTTTTGCCATCCAGAACAAGAATGGCGGAACCCTGAAGGGCAAGGAAATCGGCGATCTCATCTACAAGAATTGCGTCATCACCAATTACACCAAGGGTCTCATCTACGAGTGGGGCAATGACATGGTGCTGGGTGAAGTGACCTATGACAGCTGCGAGATTACCAACATCAATGCCGACGGTACCGTGGGCGGCGACGTGTTCGATATCCGTCAGGCTACCACCATCGGCGCGCTCAACTTCGTCAACAACACCATCGCCCAGGGTATGCGTACCTTCGTCCGTATGGATGCCGGTACCCTTGGCAAGCTGGTTTTCGAGAACAACACCCTGTTCAACCTGTGCTTCGTTGACAATACCAACAATGCCGGTATCTTCGGCCTGCAGATTGTTCCCGGTGAGTTCTCCTTCAAGAAGAACCTCTTCCTGGGTATGACCGGAAAGGCTACCCTCGAAAGCGCCAATACCAAGTACAAGACTGCTTCCGACATGTCCGTGGCCGCCTCCGAGAACTACTTCTGGGGACTGCCCGTGGGTGACGACGGGGCCGTGAGCTTCTTCACCGACAACTTCACCGCCGCTCAGGCCGGTGCCGTCATTCTCGAAGATGCTCCTTGCTACAACGCCGCCGGCGGTTACTTCAACATACTGGCTTCTTCCGATATCGCCGGAAAGGGCATCGGCGCCTCTAAATGGTGGACTCCTTTCGTTGAGGAACCGGAAGACCTTACCATGACCCTGGTCCCCGTCCCGCATACCTGGAACCTGGGCAATGCCAAGTTCTTCTCCGGCAGCATCAAGAAGCAGATGGTCCGCGACTATCTGCTGGTCTCTGCCACGGAAGATATGCCCATCGTCGCTGCGGACGGCATGCTTGCCTTCGGCGGCCCGGTTGTGGTGAACCGTGCAGGCGTTCCCCAGCACAATTACCTGGCTTTCCAGACAGACAAGCCCGGCTCCCTGGTGATCAAGGCTGACAACGCCGCTGATTACACGAGTCATCTGGTAGTGGGTGTAGGACCTCTCGACGGCACCTCCATCGCGCTGAAGGGCGGTGTCTCCGACCTTCAGGAACAGGACAACGCTACCAAGATCCTCATCTCTTCCATCACCGAACCTTCCATCGTGTATATCTATCCTTCGGGCCCTGTCTCCCTGGCAAGCCTGTCCTGGACCGATGACGAAACACCGGTGAATACCGCACTGCCTGCTCCGGAGGCTGTGGCCGATCCCGCCTCCATCACCGCAGGCGAGGCCAAGGACATCACCATCAGCTGGATTCCGGTTCCCAATGCAGGCTCCTATTCGGTCGTTTTCAACGGCAAGGCCAGCAAGGTGGACGAGTGCGAGTTCGTCATCGGCGGCACCACCACGTCCATGCTGGATGCCGGTGCCTATAAGGTGGAAGTGTATGCCAACCCGGGTGCATCCGATATCTACAATACAGAGTCTGCCGCCGGTGTGGCTGCCTTCGCAGTCCTGCCTGCCGGTGGCGGTGATTCTTCCGAGCTTGTCGTGAACAATGTGGACGGCCTGCTTGCAGCCATCACGGCCGGAAAGGATGCCGTTACCCTGGCTCCCGGCGAGTACAAACTGGGCGGTGACCTTACCGTAACGGCTCCTCTTGCCCTCAAGGGTCAGGACGGTGCTGTTGTGTACGGCGGATTCAAGCTCAGCGGTGAAGTGGGCCGGTTCTCCACCGAGAACCTCACGGTCATCGGCAGCGATCCTGAGAACAAGTCCGACATCTTCCTGAACCTGGACAACACCGGCGTTTCCGCGGAAGAGATCGTTATCAGGAACACGGTCATCGACGGCTTTGCCAAGAGTGTCATCTATGCCTCCAACACGGCCGATGTCTTCCAATTCGGCGACATCGTCTTCGACGGTATCCTGGTGAAGAACCACGGTACGGGACAGGGCGTCCTCGACCTCCGCAACGGTAAGTACAACAGCTTCACGCTCAAGAACTCCACCGTATCCGGCGGCCGCGACTTCCTCCGCATCGACGCTCCTTGCGTCATCAGCGCCGTCTACTGCACCAACAACACGCTCTACAACCTGAACGACAGCGCCAATGCCGGCGGTGTGTTCTGCGTGCGTGCTACGCCTTCCGTCTACGAAGTTTCCTACAACATCGTCGCCGGTATCGCCAACTCCATCAGCGGCCGTACCGCCGCCATGAAGCCCAAGATGAAGAAGAACGTCTGGTTCAACATCGGTGAGAAGTTCTACACGGGTTGCATCGACGCCGACCTGGCTGTGGACGGTGGTGGCGTGCTGCTGAGCGCCGATCCGTTCAAGGATGCCGCTGCCGGTGACTTCACCCTCACCAATGCCGTTGTGATGAGCCTTGGCGCCGGCGATCCCAGATGGAATCCTGCCACCGCTTCCATCAGCGAAGGCAATTCCTTCACGGTATCTTCCGCCGAGGAATTCACCGCAGCCGTAGAGGCCGGCAAGACCGACATCACCTTTGCCGACGGCGAGTATGACCTGAGCGCGTCAGCCCTCACCCTCACTGCCGGCATGCATCTGAAGGGGAATGGCGGAGCCGTGGTCAAGGTGGGCCAGATCAACCTGGCCGAAGGTGAGCTGGGCACCATCGTCATCGAAGGGCTTACCTTCGAGGGCGACGGCGCCAACAACTTCCTCAACATCGGCAATGCCTCCGTCCTGCGCAACCTCACCGTCCGCAACGTCAACGTGTCCAAGATCGGCAAGAGCCTCTTCTACGGCAACGCCGACGGGTCTTCCTTCGACGCCCTGGTGTTTGACAATGTGTTCGCCAGTGAACTGGGCGGCGGACAGGGCACCATCGACATCCGCAAGGGTGCCTACGGTGTGGTTACCGTCAGCAACAGTACCTTTGCCGGCGGCCGTGACTTCATCCGGGCCGATGCAGGCAAGGTGACCGGCGCCGTGAACATCGTCAACAATACGTTCGACGGCGTCACCCTCAACAATGGCAACGGTGTACTGTATGTCCGTTCCACGCCGGAAACCTATGTGTTCAAGAACAACCTGTTCCTGAACGAGAACGGTTCCAACAACCTCCTCTCCAAGGCCAGCGGTGTCACTGTCCCGGACCAGATTGCCGGCAACTTCTTCTACAACTGCACGTCCGAGAAGTTCTTCACCGGCGTCATTACGGAGGAGATCGCCACTTCCAACGGCGGTGTCGTCCTGGTCAACAATCCCGTCAAGGATGCGGCTGCCCTGGATTACACCCTGGTCGATGCCCTCTGCCTGGCATCCAATGTGGGCGCAGCCCGCTGGAATCCCAACGCCGGCCGCGTAAGCTCTGAAATCACCGTCGGTACGGTGGAGGAACTCACTACCGCCCTGGATGCCGGTAAGGCCGGTATCACCCTCAAGGCCGGTACGTATGACCTCCGAGAGGTGAACGAGAGCGGCGTGATCACCCTGATCAACCCCGTCTCCCTTACCGGCAAGACCGGCACCGAGATCATCGGCGGTTTCAAACTGGGTGTGGGCACCACTTCGTTCAGCGCGGAGAACATCCGCTTCAACGGCGCGGAAAAGGCCCTGGGCAATACCTTCGAGATTGCCGAAGCTACCGAACTCACCAAGGTGCAGATCATCGGCTGTGAGATCGTGGGCTTCAACAAGAGCCTCTTCTACGGCAACGGTACCGACTCCAAGGTAGACCTGTTCGACTTCCAGAAGAACCTGGTCCACGGATTCGGCACCGGCCAGGGCATGATCGACATCCGCAAGGGTGCCTATGCCCTGGTGAACATCTCCAAGAACACCTTCTACGATGGCGGACGTGACTTCGCCCGCATCGACAAGGGAATCGCTGAGAGCGTGGCCATAATCAACAATACCTTCGCCGCCTGCTCGATCGATGCCGGAAACGGCCTGCTCTGGATCCGTTCCTGCGCCGACGAACCCGCCAAGTACAATGTGCAGAAGAATCTGTTCCTGAATCTCACGGGTGACAAGACCGTGCTGGCCAAGTCCGGCGCCACGGTTCCCACCATGGGCCAGAACTGGTTCTTTAATGTGGGCGGCAGCTTCTTCACCGGTGCCATCGACCAGGCTGCGGCCACTGCCGGCAACGGCGGTGTCCTCACCGAGGATCCTTGCGCCGGTTCGGCCGAGTTCAACCTGACGCTGGTCAATGCCGACCTCAAGAAGGCCGACATCGGCGATCCTCGCTGGAACTCCGCTTCTCCCAACTACAAGCCCAGGAAGTAGTTCTGTTTATCAAAGGGAGCCGGGCCCGACCGCCCGACTCCCTTCCAAAGAATCTAAAAATGCATAAGGATATGACTTTTATCAACCCTGATTTCCTGCTCCGGACGGAGACCGCCAGGATGCTTTACCATGAGCACGCTGAGAAGATGCCCATCATTGACTATCACTGCCACCTGGTGCCGCAGCAGATTGCCGAGAACATCCAGTTCCGCGACATTACCCAGCTGTGGCTGGTAGACGGTCACTATGGTGACCACTACAAGTGGAGAGCCATGCGTGCCAACGGTGTTCCCGAGGATTATCTTACCGGCGGAAAACACAGTGCTTGGGAGACTTTCGAAAAATGGGCGGAGACAGTGCCTTATACGATGAGGAACCCCCTCTATCACTGGACGCATCTGGAACTGAGCCGTGTGTTCGGAATCGACAAGCTCCTGTGCCCTGCCACGGCCCGCGAAATTTTCGAGGAGTGCAACGCCAAGCTGGCCACGCCGGAATTCCGCGGGCAGGCTCTGATCCGCCGCTTCAACGTGGAAACCGTCTGCACCACCGACGACCCGGCCGATGACCTTCGCTGGCACAAGAAGATCGCCGCCGAACCCTTCGGTACCAAGGTGATTCCCGCCTGGCGTCCGGACAAGGCCATGGCTATCGAGAATCCTGCGGCCTACAAGGCCTATCTGCAGCAGCTGGGCGAAGCTGCCGGCATGGAGATCGATTCCTATGCGGATCTGTGCGAGGCCCTGCAGAAACGCCACGACTACTTTGCCGCCAACGGCTGCAAGCTCTCCGACCATGGGCTGGAGAATTTCTACTCCTGCGACTACAAGGAACTGGAGATTGAACTCATCTTCAAGAAAGTGCTCATGGGCATTACGCCCAATCCCAAGGAACTGGAGAAATTCCGCAGCGCCTTCCTGCACGACCAGGCCGTCATGGACGCCGAGGCCGGCTGGGCCCAGCAGTTCCACATCGGCGCCATCCGCAACAACAACAGCAAGATGTTCGGCCTCGTGGGTCCGGACACCGGTTTCGATGCCATCCACGACCAGGAAATCGCCGCTGCCGGTCACAAGTTCTTCGACCGCCTGGCCTCCGAAGACAAACTCACCAAAACCATCCTGTACTGCCTGAATCCCAAGGACAACGAGGTAATGATGACCATGCTCTATACCTTCAACGACGGAACCGTTCCCGGAAAGATGCAGTTCGGCAGCGGTTGGTGGTTCCTGGATCAGGAAGTGGGTATGCGCCGCCAGATGGACGCCCTGAGCGTCCTGGGCCTGTTCTCCCGCTTCGTGGGTATGCTCACCGACAGTCGCAGTTTCATTTCCTATCCCCGCCACGAGTACTTCCGCCGCATCCTCTGCGATGTCCTGGGCAAGGATATCGAAGAAGGGAGACTTCCCGCCAGTGAACTGGATTTCATCGGCAAGATGGTGGAGGATATTTCCTACAACAACGCGAAGAACTACTTTAACTTCTAATGAAATACATCAAAATCAATCCGGCCGACAATGTGGCGGTGGCGCTCCAGGACCTTGCCAAAGGCGAGGTGGTAGAGGGCGTGACGCTGCAGATGGATATTCCGCGCGGCCATAAAATTGTGCTCCGGAGCCTTGGGGCGGGGGAGAACGTGGTCAAGTATGGTTTTCCCATCGGCCATGTGACCCGTGACGCCGCCGCCGGCACTCTGGTGGACCACAGCTGTATCAAGACCAACCTGGAAGGATTGCTGGATTATGAGTACAAGCCCGCTCTCGTGGAGATTCCGGAAAGCGCGACAAAACGTACATTCAAAGGCTTTAGAAGGGCCGACGGCCAGGTGGGCATCCGCAACCAGATCTGGGTAATCCCTACCGTGGGCTGTGTGAACGGCATCTGCGAGCAGATTGTCTCCCGCTTCAAGGCCGAACTTGAAGAAGAATTCGGAGCGAAGCGATACAGGGGCTCTGGGGGATTAGGCCTCCAGTCAGTCGAAGACTCCCGGGCACCGATGGCAACGGTAGATGCCATCGTGTGCTTCCCGCATAACTATGGCTGCTCCCAGCTGGGAGAAGACCATGAAAACACCCGGAAAGTCCTGGCGGACATGGTGCATCATCCCAATGCCGGCGGCGTGCTGGTCGTGAGCCTTGGCTGCGAAAACAATCAGCTGGACGCATTCCGCGAACTGGTGGGCCCGGTGGATGAATCCCGCGTGAAAATGTTCGTCTGCCAAAAGGTGGACGACGAGGTGGCCTACGGCGTGGAGCGCCTGAAGGAAATCTATGCCGTGGCGTCCAGGGACGTGCGTGAAGATGTTCCGGTGAGCGAACTTCGTGTCGGCCTTAAATGCGGCGGCTCCGACGGGCTCTCAGGCATTACGGCCAATCCGTTGCTAGGGGTCTTCAGTGACTGGATCGTGGCCCAGGGCGGCACCACCGTGCTTACCGAGGTGCCCGAGATGTTCGGTGCCGAGACCATCCTGATGAACCGTTGCCAGGACGAGTCTACCTTTGACAAGACCGTGCACCTGATCAACGACTTCAAGGAGTATTTCATGAAGCAGGGTATGCCTGTGTATGAGAATCCCTCGCCGGGCAATAAGGCAGGAGGGATCTCCACGCTGGAAGAAAAGTCGCTGGGCTGCACGCAGAAGTGCGGAAAGAGCATCGTCAGGGGCGTGCTCAAATATGCTGAGCGTCTCAGTGTCAAGGGATTGAATTTGTTATCGGCCCCTGGGAACGACCTGGTGGCTTCTACGGCCCTTGCCGCTTCGGGCTGTCAGATCGTGCTGTTCACTACCGGCCGGGGCACGCCGTTCGGCAGCTTCGTCCCTACCATGAAGATTTCCACCAACACGCCGCTTTACCAGGCCAAACCCTCCTGGATAGACTTCAATGCAGGTGTGCTTGCCCAAGGAGAGCCGATGGAGGAGGTGAGCGCCCGCTTTATAGATTTTGTCCTGGCAGCCGCCAGCGGCACCCCGGTGAACAACGAAAAACACGGCATCCGCGAGATTGCCATCTTTAAACAAGGAGTAACTTTATAA
>JAFUWW010000023.1 GCA_017471085.1 Bacteroidales bacterium
ACCAATGCTTCAGCTGAATCGTTCAACTCCAAAATCAAAAGCTTCCGTGCTCAGGTCAGAGGCGTCTCAGACCTTCCGTTCTTCATGTTCAGGCTGTGCAAACTCTTTGGGTAGGTTCCCACGGAAGTTTGCAGGTGAGCCGATAATATCCGCGATTTCATCCTCAAGTTCGGTCAGGACTTTCTGTTCATCAAGAACCAGTATGCCGTTGAGGTAAAAGGTCATACCTTCAAGGTGGATTTGCTTTTCTTCAATCGGGAACTCAACGCACTGGTTGCAGTGGAGTTGAAGCGTGGTCCTTTTAAAACCGCATATCTCGGCCAACTGAACGGCTATCTCACCGTTCTGGATGACTTTGTCCGCAAGCCTCACGAGAATCCGGCCATTGGCCTCGTTCTTTGTAAAAGTGCCGACAAATCTATTGTGGAATACCTGATTAAGGACTACAACAAGCCGATGGGCGTTGCCACCTACAGGACCAAAGATGAAATGCCGGAGAAGTTCCGGAATGCACTTCCAGACATCGAGGACCTCAAGAAACTCCTGTAGCAGTTTCCATCATTCCCTCGCTTCCATCAGTTCCATCAACTGATGGGAAAAGCTTAAGAAAACACTGCCGATATCTCAAGTTGAGGTGGCGACAGTGTTTTTGTTATACCCAGTCAGACCATGTATAGACGGGATAGTCGTTCTCGTGCTATATATTGCTAATTTTAGTCATAGATTCCAAGGCAAATACTTCTGAGATAGAAATAGTCTTATCTATGAATCATGCGTTTGTCTCTTATTCAAACCGAATCTGTTTTCCTCCTAGATAAAAGAGAACCTTTCTTGGGCGCACAAGGGGGCAAAAACTTTACAGGTGCCTGCAAGAACGGCCATAAGTGACGGCACAGACAGGCAAAGAGCAGATGTTCCTTTTTACCTTTGCCGGTATTGTGCTCGCCGTCACGGGCCTGATTGTGAAAAATCAGTACAAGTAGCCTATGTTTCCCAAATTAGACCCCATCCTTCACGCTGAACTCCGGCTGGCGGTGATGTCCATCCTGACCGGAGCCGATGAAGCCGATTTCACCTACCTGAAGAAACAGACGGGCGCCACTTCCGGAAATCTGAGCGTGCAGATCGACAAGCTCACATCGGCCGGCTACATCACCGTTGAAAAGGGCTTCAAAGGCAAGATGCCCCGCACCACCTGCCGGATCACCCCGGCAGGTCATGAAGCCTTCGGCAAGTACGTTGAAGCGCTGAAAGAATACCTATCGGCCGGTAAATAGCCACAACATCCAAACAATCCCGGTGAAAACAGGTTCTCTACCGGAAGACCATCTGGAAAACTGTCTCGGCAGCATCGCTCTTCACAAGCTCGATGCTGCCGTTGTGCTGGCGCATGATCTGGCGGGCAAGGGAGAGTCCGATACCGGAGCCCTCTTTCTTGGTGGTGTAGAAAGGAATGAAAATCTGTTCCTGGGCCGAGGGAGGAATAGGCTCGCCTTCGTTGGCTACCGTCAGGATGACTTCGTCCTCCCTGCCCATCCGGGCCGAGATGTCGATGTGCTTCGCGCCGGCCTGCAGGGCATTCTTGATGAGGTTGATGAGAATCTGTGAGATCTGCCCCTCGTCGGCAAAGATCATGAGGTCCGGCTCGTCCGGCCGGTAGGTGCAGACGGCGCCGCAGGAGGTCGCATACTCGCTGTTCAGGGCGATAATCCCGTCGATAAACTCTTGGAGGTCAATGGCTTTCCGAATCGGCCGGGCCACCCCGGAAAGCTGCCGATAGGTCTCCACGAACTTGATGAGATTCCTGGAGGAATCGCTGATGGTATCCAGCCCGGCCTTAACGTCCAGTTCGCTGTGGCCATGCTCGTCCATGGACTTGGACAGGGCATCGGACAGCGAGGCGATGGGGGAGACCGTATTCATGATCTCGTGCGTGAGGACGCGGATGAGTTTGGTCCAGGAATCCTGCTCGTGGGCCTGGCGCTGTTTCTCGAAAATGGTCCGGATGCGGTTGAGCGTGCGGTTGAAGCGGCTGGTCTCCTGAAAGCGGAAGTTGAGTTCCCCGTCTTCCAGGGCGTCCATCATGTAGGCGACCTTCTTGATGTCTTTGTGGCGGGTCCTAAGCGTAGCGATCATCGCCGCGACGATGGCGACGATGGAAACGAGCAGTATGATTTGCCAGGCAGACATAGATTCTTCGCTTCGCTCAGAATGACATTAGAGTCCGTATTTTTTCATTTTGGCATACAGGATCGGCCGGCTGACGCCCAGGGCTTTGGCAGCCGCGGAAATATTCCCGCCCGACCGTGCCACGGCCTCACGCACCAGCTTCTCTTCCTCCGCCTCGCTGACGGCTTTGCGCATGCCGGAAGCAGGCGCACCCGGCTCGATCTGGATGTCTTTCGCCGTGAGCATAGCCTCCTCAGAGAGAATGACAGCCTTTTCCATGGCATTCTGCAATTCCCGGATATTGCCGCTCCAGCGGGCGTTTTCCAGCTTCGCCCGGGCCGATTCGTCCAGCCCGGAAACGCTCCGGTGATATTTCTCGGCGAACTGCCCGATGAAACGTTCGGCCAGCGGCACGATATCCTCCCGGCGCTCCCGAAGGGGCGGCAGGGCGATATGGACCGTGTTGATGCGGTAGTAAAGGTCTTCACGGAACCGTCCTTCCCGCACCAATTGCTCCAGATCCATATTCGTGGCGCAGATCAGGCGGATGTTCACGGGAATGGCCTGGGAGCCGCCCACGCGGACCACGCTCCTGTTCTGGAGCACCCGCAGCAGCTTGGCCTGCAGGTGCAGCGGAATATTGCCGATTTCGTCCAGGAAAAGGGTCCCGCCGTCGGCCTGTTCGAATTTGCCCACATGGTCGGTATGGGCATCGGTAAAGGCGCCTTTGACATGGCCGAAGAGCTCGCTCTCAAACAGTGTTTCCGTAATGGCGCCGGCATCCACGGCCACCATCGGCGTTCCGCTGCGCAGGCTCCTGGCATGTATTTCCCGGGCCAGGACATCCTTGCCGGTGCCGTTTTCGCCGGTAATGAGTACCGTGGCATCGGTCGGGGCGATCTTATCGACGGTTTTCCGGATGGCGGCCATCGGCTTGGAACTGCCCCAATACAGGGCTCCTTCGCCTGTCTCGGGATGACTGCCTGTCTTTCCGAGGGGTAATCCGGAAGCGTCTCTTCCCATCGCCTTCCTGGCTTTGTCCCGTGCCGCGGTGAGCGTCGCCACCAGCTTGTCATTCTCCCAGGGCTTCACGATGAAATCAAAGGCCCCGCGCTTCATCCCTTCCACCGCCAGCTGGATATCGGCATAGGCCGTAAACAACACAACCTCCACCTCCGGAGCCATTTTCTTGATCTCGCCGGCCCAATAGAGGCCTTCGTTTCCGGTGTTGATGCTGGCGGAGAAATTCATGTCCAGCAGCACCACATCCGGCCGGAAGCGCTCCAGCATGGACACCAGCGTCGCGGGCGAGGGAATCGTCTCCACCTCGGAAAAGTGCAGGGGGAGGAGGATCTTCAACGCCTGTCTGATCCCGGCGTTGTCGTCCACAATGAGTATTTTTCCTTTTTTCGAAGCCATAATCGCCACGAAGTTACATATTTATTCCCGCACACGCAAATACTGAGACCTGAACCTGTCAATCGCCCAGGGGGCTTTTCGTTTGGCCATATGGCGGATAATGATTAACTTTAGGCCGTCAAAACGAGAATTATGGCTTGCGATCCTGACTTCGTACTGTATGCTGGATTTTAGTGGCTGTATAGCCCAGCTTTTCAATGGTTTCCACGAAAGTCTTTTCCTGTACTTTGGCGGGATTGAACTTGATGGTGATGGTTTTGTCCTTGAGGGAGATTTTGAAATCTTCCACGCCTTTGAGGAAAGACAGGTTGTCCGTTAGTTTGTTCACACAGTTCTGGCAGTGCATGTTAACGATGTAGGTAACGGTTTCTGTCTTAGGCTTGGGTTTTCCGGCAAGGACAGGGAAGGAGGCAACGCTGACAAGCATAAGAATCAGTATGGCAATAATCTTTTTCATGACGGTTATATAGTTTATTTCCAAATAGTTAAACGAATTCCCGCATAGAACTTGGCTCCCATCAGGGGCCCCCAGACCGATGCGGCGTCGAAAGTCTGGGAAAAGGGCGTATCCGCATCTACAACAGGCACCATCTGCATGGAGCCTGTGAGGTTTTCTCCGCCCACATAAAGGTCGAAGCCGCGGAAACGGCGTGTAACCTGAGCATAAAGCAGCGGATAAACCGGTGTTCTGCCTCCCGGGTAAAGAAGAGTGCCCTCTTTGTCCCGGAGCTCCTTCATGAAGTCATACACCCGCGATGAGCCGTTCAAAGATGCAGTAAAATCAAAGATCCAGCGGTTTGCGCGGGTCTTATACTGGGCATTTAGGACGGTTTTGAAACGTGAGGTAAGAGGCAGTTCCCTGACCTCTCCCGACGGCTGCCAGGTGCGTGCGTCAGTATATCGGCCAGTTAGGGTGAAAGTGAGCCGGTCCATAGGCTCAATGTTGAAATCAGCCTGAAGATTCTGTGACCATGCGTTGTGTCCATCCAAGGCATAAAGGATGATATCCGTGGCCGATTCGCGGTTGGTGAAATGCGCCTGCACAAAGCGTGTATGGAAGTAATCCAGGCTCAGGTAAGTGCTTTCGCTGAAATACCAGGTGGCATTGCCGCCGAAGGTCCACGCGTCTTCCAAGAGACGCTCCGTAAGGTCCCCGGTGAGGGTTTTTCCGGTTGACAGTATGCCGATGTTGTCGGACACGGGATGGGAGAAGCGCACTCCTCTTCCTCCGTTGAGCCTGAAGACAAGTGCATCGTCAGGCTGATACTTTAGAGTCAAACGCGGGACAGGGTAAAAGCCATGCCCGGGAATAATGGTTCCGCTGAGGCCCGCAATGACGGAAAGCCGTTCCCCCTGCCGGAAAGTATATTCCGCATAAGGATTAATTTGTACGAGGGTTTTCCTCACATCGTCCAGGCTCTGGCCACCGCCTCTGATATCTTCTCCAAGAAGATCGATGGTGGCATTGACACCGGCTGTGAGGTCATGGGCCTCAGAAAAGGCATTGCGGTAGATCAGATTGGAAAACAGGCTGTGCTGCTGCGCATTATACAAGTTATGTCCAAAGGCAGAAGATGTCTTCTGAAGCGTGTAGTCCGCAACAATAGCAATGCTGGAAGAACCGTCATCCCTCAGGGAACGGCCGATCTTTGCGTAGGCATTTGCCAGGTTGTTGGCAATGTCTGATTTCCAAGGACCTCCCATCTGGCCTCCTTTGCGGCTGTCATGGACATAGTGGAAGCCCCATCTGACTTGGACTTCTGGAGAATACCAGAGCCAGCGGTTTGCCGCATTGATCTGGAGAAGAGCCGGTTCGTCTGCAAATCCATCTCCGTTCATGTCATAGGTCCTGAAATTGCCATCTACATGTCCCATCAGGACAGTGTAAAGATTGTCTGCCACCTGGAGAGAAGAAGTGACATTAAAGTCAGTCTTTGTGTCATTCATCAAGGAAGCATTGACAAACAGCGGCTTCCCATCTGTTGGTTTCCGGTGCTCCAGGTTGATGGAGCCGGTGACGGATTCAGTCCCGTTTACTACGGAAGGTGAACCTTTCCCCACCTGGATGCTTTCCAGCCAGGGGCCTGGCATATAGGAGAGTCCGAACGGGGCCGTAATGCCTCTCATCGTGGGGCGGTTCTCATCCAGCATCTGGGTATAGATTCCTGAAAGCCCCAGGAGGCGTATTTGGCGGGCGCCGGTGGTGGCATCGGCATAGCCAACCGTCACGCTGGCAGAGTTTTCAAAACTCTCCGCAAGTGTGCAGCAGGCCATTTTCATGAGTCCGGCGGATGAGATGACCTCCGTGCGGAGCTCCTTTCCTCTGGAAAGGTAATTTGCATTGGTGCGGCCGGTAAATACGGCCGCGTCCAAAGAATCTGCCCGCTCTCCGTATATGCCGCTTGTATCCACTTGCGCGAATGCCATGGCTCCGTGGATACATAAAAGCCATGCGAATATAAAGTGTTTTCTCATTTAAACTGGAATTAATGCGTTATACTGCGTCTTACTGAAGGTAATCGCAGCCAACATCAATTCCTGAGAGGGAGAAATGAATGTGAAAGAGTACCCGGCGGTGATGCCTGAATGGCCGGGTGAAAAAAGACAGCCGAAGCAGTATGGATTACCACAAGAACGGGCAAAGGAAAAAATGCCGTCAACTGTGGCGGATTGAGTTCCGCACCTGCATCATCCGAGGAAAAGTCCGAGACTTTGAAGGTAAAATGCTGCATGCAGTCCGAGTCACTGCTCATGCCGCAATCCATGTCTATGGGAAATCCTGCCAGCAGAATATGTCCGGAATGTGCGCAACGGGTTACTGATAAGCCGACAGTCTGCGGAATCAGGAGAATCAGCAGACCCAATACGGCAATAATATTCAGCCATTTGCGCATATTTTTATTTGCCGCAAATATTATGCCGGGTAACACGATGTCCGCAATTCCGTATGCAATACCCGCCTGGAGGCGTCCATTCATCTATATCGAAAGCTGGGGTTCAAGGAGATTCCGCTGGAAGGGGCCACCAAGCTGCAGAACGCCGGACTGGACGTAGACTTCCTCCTGGCCTGGAACCGCCCCCATAGCGGTGACTACGCACTGGATGAGGTCTTTGACTGGATTCGGCAGATAACGAGCCGATAAATCGGAATTGGGCTATGTGTTTTATAAATGCACCGGCTCAGTGATACACGCGATGTGGCTCGCTGAGCCACTTGCTTTCCAGATTGACAAAACAATCGAAAAACGAGCCACATTTTAAAAGCAATCGGCCCCCTACATACGTAGAAGGCCGATTTCAGTGGTGCTGGGAAGAATCGAACTGCCGACACATGGATTTTCAGTCCATTGCTCTACCATCTGAGCTACAGCACCATCGTTTGGGATTGCAAAGGTAAGGATTTTTTCGGATTCTGCAAATACTTTGTCGAATATTTTTGCAAAAGGAAGAAAGGGGAGGGTAAATGGCTTGCGCTTTTGGATGGGGTTGAGTATATTTGTATGTTATTTAAGGACGAAATGAAACCGAACGAGTTTGATGTCATTATTATCGGCGGAGGCATAACCGGTGCCGGCACGCAGCGGGACTGTGCGATGAGAGGCCTGCGCACTTTGCTGGTGGAAAGGTCTGATATAGCCACTGGTGCTTCCGGCCGCAATCATGGCCTTCTTCATTCCGGAGCTCGCTATGCCGTGAACGACGGTGAATCGGCCCGTGAATGTATCGAGGAGAACATGATCCTGAGGCGCATCGCAGCCCACTGCATAGACGAGACCGACGGCCTGTTCATCACCCTTCCCGAAGACGATCTGGGCTATCAGCAAACCTTCGTTGAAGCTTGCCTCAAGGCGGGAATCAGCGCGGAAATAATCGACCCGGACCTGGCCCGCAGGATGGAGCCTTCCGTGAATCCGGACTTGATCGGTGCCGTGAAAGTGCCGGACGGCAGTGTAGACCCTTTCCGTCTGTGTGCTGCCAACATGCTGGACGCCAAACTTCATGGCGGGCAGGTGCGCCTTTACACGGAAGTGACCGGCATCATCAAAGCCGGAGGCGTAGTGACGGGCATCCATACCCGCAACCGCCAGACAGGGGAGAAGGCCGATTTCTACGCTCCCGTCATCGTCAACGCCTGCGGCATCTGGGGCCAGCATATCGCGGAACTTGCCGGCGTCAAGGTGAACATGTACCCCGCCAAAGGCGCCCTCCTCATCTTCGCCCACCGCGTGAACAACGTTGTCATCAACCGCTGCCGCAAACCCTCCAATGCCGATATCCTGGTGCCGGGAGACACGGTCTGCGTCATCGGCACCACTTCAACCCGCATCCCCTTCGAAGAATGCGACAATGTGGCCGTGACCCCCGACGAGGTCACCCTCCTCATCACTGAGGGAGCCAAACTGGCCCCTTCGCTTTCATCGACCCGTATCCTTCGGGCCTATGCCGGCGTACGCCCGCTGGTGAGCGCCGACAACGACCCCACCGGCCGGAACATCTCCCGAGGCATCGTATGCCTGGACCACGAGGAGCGCGACGGGCTCAAGGGCCTGGTCACCATCACTGGCGGTAAACTCATGACCTACAGGCTGATGGCAGAAATGGCCACTGACGTGGTCTGCCGAAAACTGGGCGTGGACAAAAAATGCGAGACGGCCACCACGCCGCTCCCGGGATCGGAAGAGAAATCTTACAAAGACGTTGCCCAGAAAATCTGGGAAGCCCCTTCCATGGCCCAGAAAGCCGCTGCCGCCCGCCTGGGCACCGGCGCCACCCTCATCAGAGGCACGGACCGCCTGGACGACGCCCTCATCTGCGAATGCGAGGAAGTGTCGGTAGGGGAGATCAAATCGGCCATCGACAGGCTGGATGTGTCTACCTTGACAGACCTTCGCCGGCGCACCCGCGTGGGCATGGGTACCTGTCAGGGCGAATTCTGCGCCTGCCGTGCCGCCGGGCTCCTTGCCAAGGCCCATGGCTGCATCGACAAGGAAAGGGCCGACCTGACCAGTTTCCTGAACGAGCGCTGGAAAGGCAATTTCCCCATCGGCTGGGGTGACACCCTCCGTGAGGCGGAATACACGCAGTGGGTCTATAAACACGTATTAGGACTATGAAATTCGATACTGTTATCATAGGCGGCGGCCTGGCCGGCCTTACTGCGGGAATCAGCCTGCAGAAAGAAGGAAAGTCCACGGCCATCGTCAGCACCGGGCAGAACGCCCTGCATTTTTTCTCGGGCAGCTTTGAGTCGATCGAAGAGCCGCCGAGGCGGATGACGGACCTTTTCGCAGAGGCCGGCATCCGCGTGCACTATACGCCCGGGGTGCGTCTGATGCCGCTGGGCACCTTTCGTCCATCCACCCTTTCGCTGGAAGACGTAGACCTTTTTCCTTCGCCGCAATTCGCCCGGAAAGTCCTTATCGTTAACTTCCTGGGATACCACGACTTCTTCTCGTCCTTCCTGGCCGAGGGTTTGGAAAAGCAAGGCATGACCTGCCGCATCCGGTTCTTGAACATGCCGGAAATGGAGCAGCTGGAGAAAAGTCCCAGCGAAATGCGTTCGGTGCAGATAGCCCGCACCATGGACCGCATCTGGGAAAAAGCCGTGCAGGAGATCCGTGTGCTGCTCAAGGACGAGGATACCGTGATCCTGCCGCAGGTATTCGGCCTGCAGGACACTTCGGTTCCCGACCGCATCCGCCGCAGCATCCCGGCCAGGGTGGTGTTCGTGGGGACCCTGCCTCCGTCAGTTCCCGGCGTGCGCACGCAGATGCTCCTCAAGCGCCGCTACGAAGTGCTGGGCGGCACATACCTGATGGGCGACGAGGTCCTGTCGGCCCACAACATCCACGACGGGGTGGTGCACAGTATCGTGACAAAGAACCTGGACAGCCACTTCCTGGAGGCTTCGCATTTTATCCTGGCTTCCGGCGGATTCTTCTCCAAGGGCCTCCGTTCCAATCCTTTCCGGATCTCGGAACCTGTCTTCGGAGTGGACGTGGTACAGGACGAAAACCGCAGCGACTGGTACAATCCGGCCTTCATGGAAGACCAGCCCTATATGAAATATGGCGTAAAAACCGATGAGTCCCTGCACTGCCTGCTGGAGGGAAAGCCGCTCAGGAACCTGTTCGCCATAGGCTCTGTTCTGGGCGAAACCCACCCGGAACTGGGCAGCGGCGCCGGCCTGGCCGTCCGCAGCGCATTCGCTGTCGCTGATGAAATCCTGAAATCCGGAAATGAAGCCTGACTGATATGAAACTGCAAGAATTCACCCAGAGCAAGCATAACTTCGAGGAGTGCATGAAATGCACGATCTGTACGGCGTATTGCCCGGTGCTTCAGGTCAATCCGCTGTATCCCGGCCCCAAGCAGGCGGGTCCGGACGGTGAACGCCTTCGCCTGAAAGACCCCTATTTCTTCAATTACGCCCTCAAATACTGCCTGAACTGCAAGCGTTGCGAGGTGGCCTGTCCTTCCGGCGTAAAAGTGGCGGACCTGATCCAGTCGGCCCGAATCAAATACGAGAAATCCATCCCTCCACTGCGGGACCGTATCCTGGCATCCACGGATTTCATGGGCTCGCTGGCCCGGCCTTTCGCCCCCATCGTAAACGGCGTCACCGGCCTGGGCATCACCAAAACGGCCCTGGACGCCATGCTCAAGATCGACCATCGCCGTACCTTCCCCCAATACAGCGGACGCAGTTTCGAAGGCTGGCTCCGGCACAGGGAGAAGGAACAGGCCGCCTTCGAAGAGCAGGTGGCCTATTTCCACGGCTGTTATGTGAATTACAACAATCCCGCCCTGGGCAAAGACCTGGTGAAAGTGATGAACGCGCTGGGGGTGGGCGTGAAACTGCTGGACCACGAAAAATGCTGTGGCATCGCCATGATCACCAACGGCATGTCGGATAAGGCTGCCAAGAACGCCCGACACAACATCGAGGCACTGAAAAAAGCGACCGACGGGGGATTGAAAGTGGTCACCACCTCATCTACCTGCACCCTCACCATCCGGGAAGAGTATCCCAACCTGCTGGGCGTAGACAATGCGGAAGTGAAGAATTCCCTCCTGATGGCCACCCGCTTCATCTACGAAAAACTGGAAAAGGGCGCCAAGCTGAAATTCCGGGCCGATTTTCACAAAAAAGTGGCCTATCACGTGCCCTGCCACATGGAAAAGATGGGCTGGGGCGTGTTCTCGGAGAAGATCCTCCGCATGATTCCCGGGCTGGAGTTCACCCTGCTGGATTCGGCCTGCTGCGGCATCGCCGGCACCTATGGGTTCAAGAAAGAGAATTACGCATCGTCCCAGGCCATCGGAGCCCCTCTGTTCGAGCAGATCCGTTCGGTGAACCCGGACGTAGTGGCGTGCGACTGCGAAACCTGCAAATGGCAGATTGAGATGTCTACCGGCTATCAGGTAGCCAATCCCATCTCCATCCTGGCAGAGGCTTTGGATATTAATGACACTGAAAAATAATGCTTAAATTCCTGCAACAGCCGGCTTACAAACCGGCAGAAACCGGCCCCGAGGCCGATGCAAAGTACAAAAGGCTGCGTCTCCAGGTGTTCCTGGGCGCTTTCATCGGATATGCCGGCTTTTATCTCGTCAGAAAGAACCTGTCCATGGCCATTCCCGCCATGGCGCCGCTGGGCTTCGAGAAAACCGAACTGGGCTTTGTGCTGGGCCTGAACGCCGCTGCCTATGCCCTTTCCAAATTCCTGATGGGCAGCGTGAGCGACCGGTCCAATGCCAGGGCTTTCCTGCCTCTGGGCCTGGTCCTTACTGCCATCTCCATGTGCTTCATGATTGTGCCCATCCAATTCATCGGCGCAGACCATAAGACACTGGCCATCCTGGTGATGGGCGTGCTCAATTTCCTGGTGGGCTGGTTCAACGGCATGGGATGGCCTCCCTGCGGCCGTGTGATGACCCACTGGTTCTCAGTGAGCGAACGGGGCACCAAAATGAGCATCTGGAACTGCGCCCACAACGTCGGCGGTGCCCTTGTCGGGCCGATGGCAACCTACGGCGCCGCCTGGTTCGGCAGTTGGTTCTACGGCGCCCATTCAGAACTCTACTTCCTCATCGGCACCTTCGCTTTCCCTGCAGCGGTGGCTGTTTTCATCGCCCTGCTCGCCTTTGTCCTTCTCCGGGATACGCCCCAGTCGTGCGGGCTCCAGTCCATCGAGGCCTGGCGCAACGACTATCCCAAGAATTACTCCGAAAAGCACGAAGAGACCCTCTCTACCAAGGAAATCCTGTTCAAGCACGTGCTCAACAACAAGTTCCTGTGGTACATCGCCCTGGCCAACGCCTTCGTCTACATGGTCCGCTACGGCTGCCTGGACTGGGCTCCTACCATCCTGACGGAAAAGGGAATCGACCTCAAGAGCGCCGGATGGGCCTATTTCGCCTATGAGTTCGCCGCCATTCCCGGCACGCTCCTGTGCGGTTGGCTGTCCGACAAACTCTTCCACGGCAGACGGGCCCTGCCCACCATGCTGTTCATGGCGCTGGTGCTGGTTTTCATCGTCCTGTACTGGCTCTTCATCGACAATCTCACGGTGGTGATCATCTCGCTCATCGGCATCGGTTTCTTCATTTACGGTCCGGTGATGCTGATCGGCGTGCAGGCTTTGGACCTGGCCCCCAAGAATGCTTCGGGCACAGCCGCCGGCCTGACCGGCTTCTTCGGCTATTTCTTCGGCACCTTCCTGCTGGCCAATACCGTAATCGGCTACGTGGCCCAGGCTGCCGGATGGAGCTGGACCTTCCTGCTGCTCATCGCCGCCTGTCTCCTGGCCA
Organism: Bacteroidales bacterium; assembly: GCA_017471085.1. The sequence goes on from JAFUWW010000023.1 coordinate 12,403, forward strand.
TCTTCTTCATGGGTCTCACCTATAAGGAAGAGCAGTACTTAGTGCACAAATAGAATGGAATTCTACGAATACGCCCGGCCTGCCCTGATGGCCGGGAAGAAAATCATCTACATCCACGGATTCGCTTCCGCAGGGTCCACGGGCACTGCGGAACGTCTCCGCATCCTGATGCCGAACGCCACCGTTATCTCGCCGGACGTGCCGGTAGAACCGCAGGTGGCCCTTCAGATGCTGCAGGAACTCTGCGAAACAGAGCAGCCGGACCTGATCGTCGGCACCTCGATGGGCGGCATGTTCGCCGAAAAACTCGCCGGATACGACCGCATCTGCGTGAATCCCGCCCTGCATCTGGCCGATACCATCCAGAAGAATATGGGCCTGGGAAAAACGGAATTCCAGAATCCCCGAAAAGACGGCGCCACCTGGTTCATGGTCACCAAGGCGCTGCTGGAAGACTTCCGCGGAATAACGGCCCAAAATTTTGCCAAGGCCGACGGAGACCGCGTCTGGGGGCTTTTCGGCCGCCAGGACACGCTGGTAGACTGCTACGACGAATTCCACGCCCATTACCGCCAGGCCATCCGTTTCAACGGCGAGCACAGGCTGAATGAAAAAGCCCTGCTGCACGCTGTCCTTCCGGTGATCCAATGGATAGATGACAGGCAGGAGAAACGCTCCCGGAGGACCCTCTTCATCAATGTGGACGACGTGCTGCTGGACACCCGCAACGGAGACCCCGTCAACGAGGCCGTAAAGGGTTTCAACACCCTGAACCGAGACTATGACGTCTACCTCCTGTGCCAGCAGGACCGTCAGGAATGGATAGACCGGTGGCTGGACGTTCCCGCCTGGGACCATGTGATCCTGTCCACCCATAAGGAGCTGATGATGGGGGATTATCTGCTGGATGCGCACACAGAGCAATGCGGCGCCGCAGGTTTTCCCGGCACGGTGCTGGAATTCGGCAAAGACCCGTTCCGCCACTGGGCCGAAGTGCTGGAATTCTTCGGCCGATTGGGAGGACAATAAAAAATATTTGTATATATTTGTACCATAATAACTTAACAAAACACTGAAATGAAAATCAAAATCAGCGTCCGGTATGTTACCCAGTGGGGCGAAAAGGTCGTCCTGAATATCGGCAAGCGCAGTCTGAACATGAAATCCATCTACGGCGGGCTCTGGGAAAAGGAGCTGTCAGCCAAAGATTTTGACGAGACGCACGATTTTACTTTTTCCATCGTCAAAGAGGGAAAGGTAATCCGCAGGGAATGGCAGAACCATACGCTCCGCCTGCCCGAAACGGGCAATCTGGACATCCGCTCCCGCTGGCTGGACCGTCCAGCCAATTCGGCTTTCTGGTCGTCGGCCTTCAAGGATGTCATCTTCTCCCGCCAGCGGGGAGAGGCCGGCATGCAGGAAGGCAATGTGACTTTCAGCATTCCCGGGGCCGAAATCCGTCCGGACCAGGCTGTTGCCATTGCCGGCACAAAAGGAAAGACCCTGCATGGATGGGACAAGCCTATCCTTCTGAACGACTGGAACTTTCCGATGTGGAGCATTGACCTGGACGTGAAGGATGCCTTTGAATACAAGTTCCTGGTAGTGGACCGCAAAACCCTGGAGCCCATCGTGTGGGAAACCGGCGCCAATCACCTTTTTGCAGAGATTCCCGCCAAGGGAAAACGGCTGGCTCTGGCCGATCAGGACCCGCAGTTCCCGCTGATTCCCTGGAAAGGAGCCGGCGTAGCCATCCCTGTCTTCTCCCTCCGTACGGAAGACAGTTTCGGAGTAGGGGAATTCCACGATATCAAGAAGCTGGTGGACTGGGCCGTGGCAACCGGGCAGAATGTAATCCAGCTGCTTCCCATCAACGACACCACCATGACGCATACCTGGACGGATTCCTATCCGTACAACGCCAATTCGTCCTTCGCCCTTCATCCGCAGTTCCTTCATCTGCCTGCCCTCGGAATCCGCGCCGACAAGGCCTATAAAGTCCTAAAAGACGAACTGAATGCCCTGGACAAGGTGGATTATGAGAAAGTGAACGAGGCCAAGATCCGCTATGTGCGGAAAGCCTTTGAAAAACAGGGCAAAAAAGTAATGGAAAGCCCTGAATACAAGAAATTTGTTTCCGACAACGCCTATTGGCTCCTTCCGTATGCGGCCTATTGCGCCATCCGCGAAGTCAAGGGAACGGCCGACTTCTCCCAGTGGGGGGCTTATGCCAAATACAGCCAGAAAAAAGTGGACGCATTTGTCCAGGAACACCAAAGCGAAGTTGACTTCCATTGCTATGTGCAATATCAACTGGACGCCCAGCTGAAAGAATCCGTAGCCTATGCCCATAAGCACGGCGTGGTGCTCAAGGGAGACCTTCCGATCGGCGTGAGCCGCATCAGCTGCGATGCCTGGACCTTCCCGGCTCTCTTCCACATGGACAGCCAGGCCGGCGCCCCGCCGGATGCTTTCGCCGTGGATGGCCAGAACTGGGGATTCCCCACCTACAACTGGGAAAAGATGGCCGAAGACGGCTATGCCTGGTGGAAGAACCGCCTCAGGAAGATGAACGAGTACTTCGACGCGTTCCGGATCGACCACATCCTCGGGTTCTTCCGCATCTGGGAGATTCCTGTCAAGTACAAGACCGGCCTCATGGGCTATTTCAACCCTGCCGTACCGTTCACCGGGGACGAACTCCGCCAGAGGGGATTCGATATTTCCGGCGGCCGCTATGTTACTCCGCAGGAAGGGTGGGATGAGACGGACGTGCTCTTCATCGAGGATCCGCGCAAGAAGGGATGCTATCATCCCCGCATTTCCGCTCCGCTCTCCAGCAAGGCCTATTTCGCCCTGGACGATGGCCAGAAAGCTCGCTACAACAGCCTGTACAACGATTTCTTCTATCACAGGAACGATGCCTGCTGGAAAGAATCGGCCTATAAGAAACTGCCGGAACTGCTTGAATCCACGGGCATGCTGGCGTGCGGTGAAGACCTGGGCATGATTCCTGCCTGCGTGCCCGAAACCATGGCCGACCTGAACATCCTCTCCCTGGAAATCCAGCGGATGCCCAAGGACCCGAAGGTGCTCTTCGGCAACCCGGCCACCTATCCGTACCTGTGCGTCTGCGCCACCGGCACCCACGACATGGCCCCGCTGAGGGCCTGGTGGGAAGAAGACCGCACCCTCACCGCCCGTTTCTATCACGAGAATCTGCATCATATCGGTGACGCTCCGTATTTCTGTGAACCGTGGGTCTGCGAAGAGATCCTGTTCCAGCACATGGAGTCACCTGCCATGATGGCCATCCTTCCGCTGCAGGACTGGATTGCCATCGACGGGGATGTGCGCTATCCGGGAAATCCGGTGGACGAACGGATCAACGTGCCGGCCATTCCGCGCTATTACTGGCGTTTCCGCATGCACTGCACGCTGGAAAGCCTGATTGCGAATACAAAATTGAACAAGCAGATCGGGAATCTGATCCACACATCCGGCAGGGGACGGTAATCACCGCTCCAGCCATTCCAGGAAGGCATCGGTCCTGGATCGGGAAACCGTAAGGTCGATGTCAGAAGGGAGTTTGCCCTTGAGCAGGACGCGGAGACGGCCGCCAACCAGTTTGGTTATGCTGTCTACCGCGTCTTCCGCTATGATGCTGCTTCTGGAAATCCGGAAGAAACTTTCCTGCGGCAACTCCTGTTCAATGGCATCCAGGGTCTCGTCAACCACATACGGAATGCCTTCGTCCGTAACAAGGTAGGTGTTTTTGGCTTCCGAATAAATGTAGGCGATGTCTTTGGTCTTGACAGGGACGATCCGGTCGTTCAGGCGGATGACGAACTTCTCCCGCGGGGTGCGACGCTCCGGCTGGGGTATCTCTGCAAGGGAAGCCTCGGCCCGGGCGACGGCGCGTTTGAGGGCATCCGGCTCGATGGGCTTGAGCAGATAATCCAGCGAATTCACCTCAAAGGCCTTGACGGCATAATTGTCATAGGCCGTGGTCATGATCACATGGGAGGTCACTTTCACTTTGTCGAAAATCTGGAAGCTGGTACCGTCCAGCAGTTCCACGTCCATGAAAATCACGTCCGGTGCAAGGGTGTCCGGAGTGGCTCCATCATGCATCCGGAGCCACTCCACGCTTTCTTTTACGGAAGCCGTGCAGGCCATGACACTGATTTCCGGGAAATAGGTGGCAAGCAGGTTCCGGAGCATCCGCTGGGCGCGGGGTTCGTCTTCTATGATGAGGGCATTCATGTGGAGCATGGGGAAAAGAGATTACAGGAGCGGGACCGTGACGCTGTAGCGTTTCCCGTCCGAGAAAATGACTACTTCTTTGCTGGTTTTGTCCTTATATTGGCGTACGATGTATTTCTGACCCAGTCCGGTGGATGGGGATGGGGAGAGGCGGGGAATGATGTTGTTGCTTACGGTAATGGCTTCGCCATCCGATGCGATCCGCACGTTGAGCGGGGAGTCCGGCTGGATGGCATTGTGCTTGGTCACATTTTCCAGGAGCAGCTGCAGGGAACAGGGGACGATGAAACGCCGGAGATCCTCTTCCGGAATATCCATCTCCACGGAAAAGCCTTCGGGAAAACGGACTTTCAGCAAGTCCGTGTACATGCGGGCGAATTCCACTTCGTCCGACAGGCGGACCAGGTCTTCCCCTTCATGCTGGAGCATGTAGCGGTAGATTCCGGCCAGTTTGTGGATGTAGCGGCTGGCGTCTTCGCGCGTGTTTTCCTGCACCAGGGAATCCAGGATGTTGAGCGAATTGAACAGGAAATGGGGATTCACCTGCTGCTTGAGCGTCATGTAACTGAATTCGGCCTGATGGGTCTTTTCCCTTTCCAGGGCCGCCTGGTCGCGCATGCGGGCGGCAAAATAGATGACAAAGGCCAGGCAGAAAACGCCCACTTCCACAATTACCAGCACGGTCTGGGTGCTGGTTGTCTCTCTGGAAATCAGCAGGTTGATACCGATCCGGAGCATGAAGACGATGGCTACCGCAGCCACCAGCCAGCCCACATCTTCCCGCCACGATTCGCGGGAATGCCGGACGGCAGGAAAAACATGCAGGAACAGGACTTGTCCCCAGCCCAGAAGCTCCGTGGTGATGAGCGTGGACAGCACGCGCGGGAGGACATCGCTGCTGAAAAACTGCACCAGCAGTCTCGCTCCCCAGTTGCCCATCAGGAAACCGAACACATTCACCAGGACGATGATGATGGACGACAGGCCGATGGGAAGCTCTTCCTTGAGACACAGCAGGAGGGTCATGGTCATGGTAAGGACCGTGAGGATGAGCGTGTCCGCTATCCCGAAATACAGGCATAGCCAGGCCACAGCTCCGTGCAGCAAGGCCATTCCGTGAATAATCAGTGATGTGCTTACCTTGTTCATGTGAACGCAAAAGTACTAAAAAACGGGATAATGCGCAAATCGGCCCTCCGATTCATCTGCTTAATCGGTCCGTTCATCGCCCTAATGCGACAATTCGTCCCCCGCGCGAATATGATAAGGAATAATTGATTATATTTGCTTTGTTAACTATGTGATTATAACGCACAATAACCATGTCCGCAAAACGAAATTTAAGCTTTTGGCAGATGTTCAACCTGAGCTTCGGTTTCTTCGGAGTCCAGATTGCGTATGCACTGCAAAGTGCAAACATCAGTCGCATTTTCGCCACGCTGGGTGCCGACCCGCACTCGCTGTCGTTCTTCTGGATCCTTCCTCCTCTCATGGGTATGATCGTCCAGCCCCTCATCGGCAAGTATTCAGACAGGACCTGGTGCAGGATGGGTCGCCGCAAGCCGTATCTGCTGGTGGGCGCCATCGTTGCCGTGCTGGTGATGATCTTCCTTCCCAATGCCGGCAGCCTCAATTTCAGCACCCGGCTGTTCCTGGGGCTCAGCGGCGCCATGTGGTTCGGCCTGTTCTCCCTCATTTTCCTCGATACGTCCATCAACGTGGCCATGCAGCCTTTCAAGATGATGGTCGGGGACATGGTGAACGAGGAGCAGAAGGCCCAGGCCTATTCCATCCAGAGTTTCCTGTGCAACGCCGGCTCGCTGGTGGGCTACATTTTCCCTTACCTGTTCACCTGGATCGGCATTTCCAACATCGCCCCTGAAGGCGTGATCCCCGACAGCGTCATCTACAGTTTCTACTGCGGCGCCGCCATCCTCATCCTCTGTGTCCTGTTCACCTTCTTCAAGGTGAAGGAGATGCCTCCGAAGGAGTATGCCGAATTCCACGGCATCGACCCGGCCAAAGAGAAGGAGGAGAAAGGAGAGGGCCTGCTGAAACTCCTGGTCAAGGCGCCCAAGACTTTCTGGACTGTGGGTCTGGTGCAGTTCTTCTGCTGGGCCGCCTTCCTGTATATGTGGACCTATTCCAACGGAGCCATTGCCGCCAATGTGTGGGGCACCACGGACGTAGCTTCCGAAGGCTATCAGTCCGCCGGCAACTGGGTGGGCATCGTCTTTGCCGTCCAGGCCGTGGGTTCCATCCTCTGGGCCCTCGTGATTCCGCGTTTCAAGAACCTGAAGCTGGCCTATGCGATGAGCCTGCTGATCGGCGCGGCCGGCTTTGCCTCGGTGTTCTTCATGCACAACCAGTACGCCCTCTTCGTAAGCTATTTTCTCATCGGCTTCGCATGGGCCGCCATGCTGGCCCTGCCGTTCACGCTCCTGACCAACGCCCTGGAGGGCAGCCCGCACATGGGCTCCTACCTGGGCCTTTTCAACTGCACCATCTGCCTGCCGCAGATCGTGGCCGCCGCTACCGGCGGTCTGGTGCTCAATCTGGTGGGAAGCCAGGCTGCCATGTTTATCGCCTCCGGCGTGTTCCTGGTGGCAGGTGCCGCATGCGTCGCCCTGATTGAGACCAAGAAGACCAAGTAAATCACTATACATTAATCAACTACACGCTAAATGAAAAGGTTTTTAACCGCAACCGCAGTGCTGCTCGCAGCCTGCGCAACCGTATTCGCCCAGGGCGGATACCAGGTTAAAGGTGTGGTAGTAGACGCCATGGGCCCGGTCATCGGGGCCGCGGTGGTTGAGCAAGGAACTTCCAACGGAACTTCCACCGGGCTCGACGGCGACTACGTACTCACCGTTTCCAGCGCCAATGCAGTCATCGAAATCAGCTGCATCGGCTATGCAACCCAAACCTTCGCGGCCAATGCCGTTCCGGCCACCATCACCCTCGTGGAAGACACCGAATTCCTCGACGACGTGGTGGTCATCGGCTACGGTACCGTGAAGAAGAGCGACCTCACCGGCTCCGTCTCTACGGTAAAGGCCGATGAGATCAACAAGGGTGTCATCACTTCTCCGGCCGACCTCATGCGGGGCAAGAGCGCCGGTGTGGTGGTTACCGCCGGTTCCGGTATGCCGGGCTCCGGTGCCACCGTCCGTATCCGTGGCGGCTCCTCCATCAACGCTTCCAACGACCCGTTGTATGTAATCGACGGCCTTCCCGTGTCCAACGACGGCATCTCCGGCATGAGCGACCCACTCTCTTCCATCAACCCGGAAGATATCGAGAGTTTCACCGTGCTCAAGGATGCATCGGCCACCGCCATCTACGGTTCCCGCGCTTCCAACGGCGTTATCGTGATCACCACCAAGAAGGGCAGCAAAACGGCCGAAGGGGCTCCGCATGTAGCGGTCGACCTCACTACTTCCGTGAACACCATCGCCAAGTACAACAGCCTGCTGGACGCCAACGGCATCCGTTCCCTCATCCGCGACTTCTACGGTCCTAATTCCGCAGCTGAAGCCGCTCTGGGCAATACCAACACCGACTGGCAGCGCGAAATCTATCGCGTGGCTCCTTCCGTGGACGCCAACCTCAGCGTCAACGGCCGCGCCGGTTCCTGGCTGCCTTACCGCGTTTCCACCGGCTTCACCTGGCAGAACGGTACGCTCAAGGGCTCCGAGATGGACCGCTGGACACTGGCCCTGAACCTGGCTCCTTCTTTCTTCGACAATCACCTCACCGTGAATGTGAACGGAAAGGGCACCTATGCTTACAACCTGTACGCCAACCAGGGCGCCATCGGTGCCGCCAACCACTACGACCCTACCAAGCCGGTCTATGACGCCAAGGGCATCAACGGCTATACCACCTGGTTCGATGCCGCCGGCAACCCCAACACCATGGCAACCCTGAACCCGGTAGCCCTCCTGGCCTCCCAGACCGACTATGCCAACGCCCTCCGGTTCATCGGCAATACCCAGTTCGATTACAAGGTCCACGGCTTCGAAGACCTTCGCCTGAACCTGAACCTGGGTATCGACTGGGCCAAGTCCAACGGCACCACCGAGGTGGCCAAGGGCTCCGAGGCTTCCATCCACAACACCACTGAATCCGGCGGCGGTTCCCACACCGACTACGACTATGTACGCCGGAACACCACCCTGGAGTTCTATGCCGATTATAACAAGACCTTCGCGGAGAAACACTTCGTCGACCTGATGGCCGGTTATTCCTGGCAGCACTTCTGGAGCAACAACCACAATTACAAGTACCGTCTGTCCGACCGTCTGGAAATGAGCAACACGGAAGGGAAGGGCGAACTTTACCTGTTTTCCTTCTTCGGCCGTGCCAATTACAGTTTCGCCGACCGTTACCTGATCACCGCCACGCTCCGCGCCGACGGCACCTCCCGTTTCCAGAACAACAAATGGGGTATCTTCCCGTCCGTGGCTCTGGGATGGAACATCAAGAAAGAATCCTTTATGGAGAACGTGGAGCCCGTCTCCACCCTCAAACTCCGTCTGTCCTGGGGTGAAACCGGTCAGCAGGAGGTGGGCGGCTACTACGACACCTTCGCCCAGTTCCTCAGCATCAACTCTCCGGGCTCCTACTACTTCGTGAACGGCGAGCAGTATTCCGCTCCTGTCGTCGCCCTCGGTTACAGCGCCAACCTGAAGTGGGAGACCACCACCACCTACAATGCCGGTATGGACTTCGGTTTCTGGAAAGACCGCCTCACCGCCAGCGTAGATGTGTACAAGCGTGACACCCGTGACATTCTCAACTACATCCCGGTTCCGGGCCTGTCCAACCTGACCAACTACCTCAATACCAACATCGGCTCCATGACCAACATGGGTGTGGAAGTTGACATCAACAGTGTTCTGGTAGAGACCCGCGACCTGAGCTGGACCTTCGGCGTGAACATGGCCTACAACAGGAATCGTGTCACCAAGCTCACCGCCTCCGACGAGAATGCGACCGGCATCGAGACCGGCGGCATCTCCGGCGGTACCGGCAACAACGTGCAGATGATCCAGGTCGATTATCCCATGCGCACCTTCTACCTCTATCAGCAGGTCTATGACGCCGCCGGCAACCCTGTCAACGGTGTCTACGTAGACCGCAACAACGATGGCCAGATCAATGCCGACGACAAATACCTGGGCCACCACGCCGATGCCGACTACACCTTCGGCTTCAACACCAGCTTCAACTACAAGAACTGGACGGCTGCCCTCTCCGGCCACGCCTCCATCGGAAACTGGGTATACAACAACGTGGCTTCCGACACCGAAATGCTGGCCGACCTGTGGACCAACCAGTTCGTGAGCAACCGCGTTTCCTCCGCTCCCAAGTCCATGTTCACCCAGGCCCAGTATCTGTCCGACTACTACCTGCAGGACGGTTCCTTCCTGAAACTGGACAACTTCACCATCGGCTACACCTTCCCCAAGGTCTTCTCCGACGGCGGACGCGACGCTTCCCTGAATATTTTCGGCACTGTCCAGAATCTCCTTACCATCACCAAGTACACAGGTATCGACCCGGAAGTTTTCGGCGGTATCGACGGAACGGTGTATCCCCGCCCGAGAACCTTTGTTGCGGGCGTCAAGTTTAACTTCTAATCCGGCTTGCGCATTATGAAAACTCTCAAGAATATTCTTGGAATCGTTGCAGCAGCTGCAACTATGACCGCTTGCGTGGGGGATTTGAATGTTACTCCCATCGACCCCAACGCCAACACCGTGGACAAGGTGCTCACCAGCCAGGCAGCCCTTGATTCCTATATCTCCGGTGTATATCTGGGCTTTGCCACTTCCGGTTATTACGGACCGAACGGAAGCCCTTCCATCTCCGGTCTGGACGGCGGTGCCTCCCAGTACATCCGCGGCCTGTACCATCACGAAGAACTCACCACCGATGAAAGTCTCTGCGGCTGGAACGACCAGACCATCAAGAACTTCCATTATATGAACTGGACTACGGATGACACCTTCATCTATGCGTTCTATTCCCGCATCTTCATGCAGGTGGCATCGGCCAACGAATTCATCCGCGAAGTAAAGAATCTCAGCAATTACGACGCTTCCGTGATTTCCCGATATGTCGATGAGGCCCGCGTCCTTCGCGCCATCGCTTACTACCATGCCCTGGACTGCTTCGGCAATGTGCCGTTTGCCACCGAGGACGATATCGTAGGCGTAAATCCTTCTCAGATCTCCCGTACCGATCTGTTCACCTGGCTGGAGAAAGAGCTGACCTCCATCATCGACGCAGGCAACCTGCCCGGAAAGAACAATGTGGCCGAAGGTCACGTGAGCATGGGTGCCGCCAAGTTCCTGCTGGCCAAACTCTACCTGAACGCCGAGGTGTTCACCGGGGCGCCCCGCTGGAACGACTGCGCCAATGTGCTCAAGAGCCTCATGGGCGACGGTTACAGCCTGCACACCAGCTCCGCCGGCGTTTATCCCGCCTACCAGGAACTCTTCCTGGCCGACAACAACCTCTGCACCGACGAGATCATCTTCTCCATCCAGCAGGACGGTGTCTATACCCAGAGCTACGGCTGCACCAACTACCTGATCTTCGCCTCTACGGGCGGTGCCATGGATCCCGACGTAATGGGCATCTCCTCCGGCTGGGGCGGTCTCCGCATGACCCCGGAATTCTATGCCAAGTTCAGCGATGACGACCAGCGCAAGCTCTTCTACACCGAGACCCAGCAGGCCGATATCGACGACGTGGGTGAATTCTCCCACGGCTACGCCTTCATGAAATTCCGCAACCGTACCCGCAATGGCGGCTATGGAAAGGAAGCAGGTTTCGTCGATACCGACTTCCCGATGATGCGCTATGCCGACGTGCTGCTGATGGCTGCCGAATGCCAGGCCCGTGGCGCCAGCATCGACGGACTTGACGCTTTCAACCAGGTCCGTGCCCGTGCCGGCCTCGCCCCTGTCTCCTCTCTCTCGCTGGATGAAATCCTGGATGAACGTGCCCGTGAACTCTATCAGGAGTGCTGGCGCCGCAACGACCTCATCCGCTTCGGAAAATTCACTTCCGGTTATACCTGGCAGTGGAAGGGCGAAGTCAAGGAAGGAAAGGATGTTGACTCTTACCGCACCTTGTTCCCGATTCCTGACAGCGACCGTCTGGCCAATTCCAACCTGGAGCAGAATCCCGGTTATTAATAGATGATCCGCCTTATGAAGAAATTTATATCAACCATAGTATCTGCAGGGTTGGTGGCCCTTGCCGCCGTATCCTGCGTACGGGAGCAGATGGTGATGTTCGATGCCTCGAAAGCCACAGCTCCTGTGGTACAATCCTACGCGGTGACCGACGAGGCCATCGTAGTGGATTTCACCCCGGGGTCCTTCAACCAGGACTTCAACCAGAAAATGCCCGTAAACCATTCCGTGATCCTGAAATCCGTGAATGGAGAGAACACCGAGATCCAGGTCCCTTCCTCCGTGAAGGAAAACCAGATTACGGTTACCGTAGCCAATCTTTCCAAGACGCTGATCGCCTACGGACTTTCGGAAGGCAGCACCGCCAACATCGTGATGGCTCTCCGCGCCTCCATGCAGGAAACCGCCCGCGACAATATGCGGAACGGTTACGTAGAATCGGCCGGAACCATCAACATTCCGGACTATGAGGTCTATCTGCCTACCGGCGATCCGTACGGCCGATACACCGAAAAGAGCCCCTGGAGCCTGATTGGTTCGTTCAACGGCTGGGCCGACGACTATGAGATGTGGACCAACGGCACCCTCCATGTTGCCAAGGCCGTCCAGCTCGCTGCCGGTGACGAGGTCAAGTTCCGCAAGGATGCCGACTGGGCCGTGAACTTCGGTTATGCCGACGGCGTAAGCTCCTACACCCTGGGTGAAGACTTCTCCCTGGGCCAGGACGGCGCCAATATCGTGATTGCCGAAGACGGTCTGTACGACTTCATCCTGGACGATGCCTCCGCTACTGCCCGCATCATCGCGTCCGTGGCACAGCAGGAAGACCCGTATGCCGCCTATAAGGACGTCAGCCCCTGGAGCGTGATCGGTTCGTTCAACAGCTGGGCCGGTGACGTGGAGATGGTCACCAACGGCACCCTCCATGTGGCCAAGAACGTGACCCTGGCCGCCGGTGACGAATTCAAGTTCCGCAAGGACGCCGACTGGGCCGTGAACTACGGCTATGCCGACGGCGTAAGTTCCTACACCCTTGACGAGGAATTCTCCGTGGGTCAGGACGGCGCCAACATCGTGATCGCAGAGAGCGGAGCCTATGACCTGTTCCTGGATCCCGCAAACGCCACGGCCAAGATCATCAAGACCCAGGCCGTCACTATCGACCCGTATGCCGCTTATAAGGACGTCAGCCCCTGGAGCGTGATCGGTTCGTTCAACAGCTGGGCCGGCGACGTGGAAATGGTCACCAACGGCACCCTCCATGTGGCCAAGGCCGTCGCCCTCAATGCCGGTGACGAGTGGAAGTTCCGCAAGGACGCCGACTGGGCCGTGAACTTCGGTTATGCCGACGGCGTAAGCTCCTACACCCTGGGTGAAGAATTCGCCCTCGGACAGGATGGTGCCAACATCGTCCTGGTCGAAGACGGCGTGTACGACTTCATCCTGGATCCCGAGAACGCTACGGGCAAGATCATCGCTTCCATCGCGGTTGACCAGCCCGAACCGCCGGCACCTGTGGAGAAACCCAAGATGTGGTCCCTGATCGGCACCCTGAACGGAACCTCCTGGGACACCGACTTCGACATGACCAACACCTCCGGCGACATCTGGACCATCCGCGACGTGACCGTCAAGGCTTCGGATGAGTTCAAGATCCGCGCCGACCATGACTGGGGCAAGAGCGTGGGCGGTCCCGAGGAGAATTCCACCAGCACCATCGACGAGACCAACCCGTACGGCGTGTACAAGCCGGTTCTGGGCGAGGCTTTCGAAGCCAAGGACAAGAACATCCAGATCGGTGTGGACGGCCAGTTCAATGTCACCTACGACTATGCGGCCGGCACCATTCTCGTCGAGGAGTATAAGGAGTATCCCGACCATCTGTACATGATCGGCGCCGAGTTCGGCGGCTGGGACTGGAACTCCGACGGTGTCGTGGAAATGGTGCCCGTAGTCTACCAGCCCGACTGGGGCGACGGATGCAACAAATCCGAAGGCCAGTTCTGGACGGTCCGTTATTTCACGGCCGGCGAAGGCTTCAAGTTCTGCAGCCAGAAGGCCTGGAACGGCGACTTCTGGGGTCTGGAGACCAATGAAGGCTTCACCGAGAGCGGTGGCAACTGCACCGTCTCCGAAAGCGGATTCTATCTGGTGCACATTGACTTCAAGCGCAGCATTGTTCACGTTGAACCCGCCCGCGTCTATGGTATCGGCAACTGCTTCGGCGGTTGGGATTCCGCTATGGAGCAGGCGCTGTTCAAGGCCGAAGGAAAAACCCTTGTGGCCACAGCAGCTGCTGCCGGTGAACTGCGCATGTACGTGGAGTCCGCTATCTCCAATTCTGACTGGTGGACCCGTGAGTTCATCTTCCAGGAGGACGGTGTGATCGATTACCGCGGTGATGATGAAGGCCAGGGCGACCAGGCTCGCCGGACCATTCAGAAGGACCAGGTGATTGTCCTGGATTTCAATGCCGGCAAGGGTGAAATCAAGGGCGAGGGCACCGAGCCCGAACCCAGCGGTTTCGGCGACTACATCTACGCCATCGGCGGGGATACCGGTTGGAGCAACGTCTATCCGCTGCGCAGCAGCCAGGAGGGCGGCGTGAACACCGGCAAGTACAAGGGCTTCGGCTACCTGAGCCAGGAGTTCAAGTTCAAGCCCAACGAGGACAACTGGGACGGCGACTGGGAGTTTGACGGCGAAGGCAAGATTGCCGACAACGGCGGCGCCAACTGCCCGGCTCCCGAGGCTTCCTACTACATGGTTGAAGTGGACCTGAACGAGATGAGCTACAAACTCACGCCCATTTCCACCATCGGCATCATCGGCACTGCGCAGGCAGGTGGCTGGGACGCCGACACGGACATGACCTACAATGCCGAAAAGGGAGCCTGGGAGGCCACTGTAAGCCTGACCGACGGCGCTCTGAAGTTCCGTGCCAACGATGCCTGGGATATCAACTGGGGCGGCAGTTTCGATGCCCTTACCCAGGGTGGTGGCGACATCAATATGGAAGCCGGCACGTACAGCATCCAACTTTATGCCTGGTGTGACGGAAAGGCCTACGCTACCGTGACCAAGCAGTAAATCTGCGAATTTTCAGGCGGGAGCCCCTGACCGGACTCCCGTCTGCCAATAATCGACCTGATATGAAGAGATTTACCATATTGGCGGTCCTTTCCGCCCTTCTGATGATTTCCTGCGGCCCTGTCCAGCAGGAAGAGAGCCTTACTTTTTCCGTGACGCCCACTTCGTTCATATTCAAGGCGGACGACAACTCCTCCAAACTGGTGACCATCACCACCAACGGAAACTGGACGGCCAGCAGTACCGGATCGTGGCTCCACATGGACAAAACGGCAGGTAAGGGGACCGGCTCCATCACCGTGACGGTGGATGCGAATACAACCGATGCCGCCCGCACCGCCAGCATCCAGATCGGCGCCAGCCTCTCCGGCAAAGAGCAGAGCAGCACGGTGACCGTGACCCAGCAAGAGTCCGGCAATCATCCCGTAACGCCTTCTCCGGCGGCATTTGACGGGAACAAACGGGCTTCCACCACCTACCAGCTCCTGGTCTATTCCTTTGCCGACAGCGATGGCGACGGGGTGGGGGATTTCAACGGCATTGCCTCCAAACTGGACTATCTGGACGCCCTGGGCGTGACGGCGCTGTGGCTGAGTCCCATCCATCCGGCCGATTCGTACCACGGCTACGACGTGCGGGACTACTATACGGTCAATCCCCAGTATGGCACGGAGGCCGATTTCCGCAACCTGGTTGAAAAGGCGCATGAAAAAGGAATCCAGATCTATATCGACTATGTGCTTAACCATTCCGGAAAGGGAAACGAGTGGTTCCAGCAGGCTCTCGCGGATCCTTCCAGCCCGTACCGGGACTATTATTTCTTCAGCACCAATCCTTCGGCCGATTACAGCAAGTTCCCTATGCTGAAAGGCACCAATTATGTCTCCGGCGAGTGGGTTGCCGCATCGGCCGGATCCCCCAAGATGACCATCACCAAAACGGACGAGGCCCCGAAGACCGGCGGCTCCAACTGGAATCTCTGGTTCTGGAAAGACGGGCAGGACGGACAGGCCATCAAGTTCGTGGACAACGGCGACGGAACCCTTTATCTGATCATGGATATCGATGGCTCCTGCGGCATGCTTCTGAGAAGGTATGACAACTGGAACGACGGCTCCAAGTTCGGGGCAAAAACGGCCACTTCCATCCACGAAGGGCAGCCCTTGGAACTGGTATCAAACGGCGGTGATATCAGCTTTACCGGTTCCGGACGCTACCGGATCGAGATTACCAACGCTTCCATCGAGACGCTCTACTACATGGGCGCTTTCGGCAGCTGGATGCCCGACCTGAACTATGGCGACCTTTCCAGCCTCGAATCCAATGCCTGCTTCCAGGACCTGACGGCATCGGCCGACAAATGGATCAAAATGGGGGTCGACGGTTTCCGGCTGGATGCAGTCAAACACATCTGCGGCGGAATCAATTCCTTCAACAACGCTTCCAACAGGGCTTTCCTGAAAAAATGGTACGAGCACTGCAATGCCACCTATCAGGCGGAGGGCCACTCTGACAATATCTACATGGTGGGTGAAGTGTGGTCGTCGCATAACGATGAAAAGTATTACTACGAAGGCCTTACTTCCTGCTTCGAATTCGGCTACTGGCCGCTGCTCTACAGGACGCTGACCAACCATTCCGCCACCAATTATGTCTCTACCGTAACCGGCTTCGTCAACGACCACAAGAGTGTGAGGGCCGATGCCCAGACGGCGTTCTTCATGACCAACCATGACCATTCCAGCCAGACCGGCGACGGCGAGGTAAGGGCGGCCGATGACCTCGGGAAAGACATCGTCAAGGAAAAGCAGGCCGCAGCCATGATTCTGACCACGCCCGGCAAACCCTACATCTACCAGGGCGAAGAATTGGGCTACTGGGGCAATTCCAAGGGCAAAGGAGACGAATATCTGCGCGCTCCCATTGTCTGGGATGCCGCCGCGAAAGACTGTGCGAAGGCCGGAGTCAACAACAAGGTGGACAGTTCCATGCTCACCGGCAGCATCTCCGTAGCCACCCAGACATCGGACGGCAACTCTCTGCTGAACGTGTACAAGTCCTGGAGTCAGTTGCGCAACACTTATCCGGCTCTGGCGGAAGGCGAGATGTCCGCCACGTCCATTTCCGGTTCCAGCATCGCTTCGTGGTACATGGCTTCCGGCAGCCAGAAACTCCTTGTCATCCACAATGTGGCTGCCGGTGAGAAGACTGTTACCGTAACGGACAGCATGGCCAAGCCCGTCGCTCTGCTGGGCACAGCGACCACCTCCGGCAAAGACCTGACCCTGGGGGCTCATTCCTCTGTAGTATTTGAACTGTAACCACTTGACAATGAACAAACTTCTCATCTACCTGATTCTCCCGGCCGTGCTGCTCGCCTGCGGGCAGACACCGGTTCCGGATCCCGTTGTGAACCCGGAACCTGAACCTTCCAGGCCGGAAGTGGTCACGCCCGCTTTTGCCAAGGGCGCGGACATCAGCTGGCTTTCCGAGATGGAGCACGACGGAAAGACATTCAAAAAGGCCGACGGCACCCAGGCCGACCTCCTGGATGTGTTGAAAGACTGCGGCATCAATGCCATCCGTCTCCGTGTATGGGTTGATCCCTACAAAGGCTGGAGCGGAAAGGACGATGTGGTTGCCCTGGCCAAAAGGGTCAAGGCCGCCGGCATGGCCCTGATGGTGGACTTCCACTACAGCGACTTTTTCGCCGACCCTTCCCGCCAGGTGGTTCCATCGGCCTGGACAGGGGATAAGGACCATCTGGACAAGATGTGCACCCATGTGGCGGACCATACCACGGAAGTGCTTGAGGCACTGAAAGATGCGGGGGTTTCTCCTGCCTGGATACAGGTGGGCAACGAGACCCGCAACGGCATGCTCTGGCCCACCGGACAGCTGTGGACCGACAAAGGGGATATCAAGGACGGCCGCAAACACTTTGCCCAGTTGTACAATGCTGGCTACGACGCTGCCAAGGCCGTCTTTCCAGAGGCACTGGTGATGCCGCACCTGAACAATGCCTACGAAGACAATGGCTGGTGGTTCCAGCAGATAAAGGCAGAGGGCGGCAAGTTCGACGCCATTGCCCTGAGCCACTATCCGCAGGCCGAAAAGAACATGTCGGCCAGCCAGTACAACCAGCAGGCGCTTTCCCGCATCAAGGCACTGTACAATACCTACAAGATTCCCGTCTTTGTGTCGGAAGTGGGCGTGATGCCCTCCAAGGCCGACGCCGCCACCGTGCTCCAGTCGTTCATGACCGAACTCCGGAAAATAGACGGATGCAAGGGCGTCTTTTACTGGGAGCCGGAAGTGTACGGGAACTGGAAGCCCGCCGTGTACGGAATGCCGGAGGAACTGACGCGCCTCACCGGCACCAAACAGGGCATCTGGGGTACCTACAACCAGGGTGCTTTCAACAGTGACGGAAGCCCCTCCGACATCATGAATGCTTTTAAAGACTAAGGATATGAAACGAATGTTAACGGCCGCAGCGCTGCTGCTGGCACTGGTCTCCTGCAAGAAACAGGCAGAAACCGCTTTCCATCCCGAATGGACCTACAACTCTGTGATGTACGAGGTGAACATCCGCCAGTTCTCCCCGGAAGGCACTTTCAAGGGTGTAGAAGCCCAGCTTCCGCGCCTGAAAGAGCTGGGCGTGGACATCCTCTGGCTGATGCCGATGTACGAGATCGGCACCGAGGGCCGCAAGGGCACCCTGGGCTCTTATTATGCCATTTCCGACTACAAGAAGGTGAATCCTGAGTTCGGCACCATGGAAGACTTCGAGCAGCTGCTCCGGGCGGCTCACGCCATGGGCTTCAAGGTAATCCTGGACTGGGTGGCCAACCAGACCGCCCCGGACAATGTATGGATGACCGAAAAACCGGCCGAATTCTACGAGCGCGACGCCGAGGGCAACGCCATCTGGGAATACGACTGGACCGATACCCGCTCCCTGAACTATGAGAACCAGGAAGTCTGGTGGGCCCAGGACGACGCCATGCGCTTCTGGCTGGAAAAGGGTGTGGACGGCTTCCGCTGTGACGCGGCAGGCGAGGTTCCCGCCGACTTCTGGAAAGGCATCCTGCCCAAGATGAATGCCGATTATCCGGAGATTTACCTGCTGGCCGAGGCCGAACGCGAAAACCTGGCAGACCCGCTGGAGACCTTCGACGCCAACTATGCCTGGGAACTGCACCACCTGCTGAACAGCCTGGCCCAGGGCGCCAAAACCGTGGATGACCTTAAGGCCTATGTCGAACGCGATGCCAAGCGTTTCCCCAAGGAGGCTTTCCGCCTGACCTTCACTTCCAACCATGACGAGAATTCCTGGTCCGGCACCGAATTCGAACGCGAAGGCGCCGCGGCCGATGCCTGCGCCGTTCTCTGCTTCACCCTCCCGAACTCCCAGCCGCTCATTTACACCGGTCAGGAAATCGGCCTTTCCCGCAGGCTGGAATTCTTTGAGAAAGACCCCATTACGGACTGGAGCGCCAACAAGTACACCACTTTCTGGAAGACCCTGGTAGACCTCAAGCACGACAATCCCGCCCTGGCCGCCGGAGAAAGGGGCGGTGAGATCGTATGGTGGGAAGCCCCGGAAGGCTGGGTGGCCTTCCACCGCGAGCTGAAAGACAACATGGTCATCGTCCTGGCCAACTTCGGCGTTCCCGTGAAACAGGAAGCGGAACAGGCAAAGGCCGATGCCAACGACAACCGTCCGCAGGGCGACCAGGTGGCCGAGCCTTTCCTGAACCTGCAGTCCGACCCTGTCACGCTGACGCTTAACATGAAAGGCGAGTACAAAAACGTTTTCACCGGAGAAGTAATTGTGCCTCCTTATTCTATTACGCTCGCCCCGGGTGAGTATATGGTACTCACAAAACAGAAATAAATTATTCGCCTGATAATGAAACGTTTGCTAATTCCTCTCTCGCTCGCTATGGTTGCTTGTGCCTCTTCAGGAGGATTCGACCCTGCGTCCGTGCCAGATGCCACGGCAGGGCAGGTGGTACGTGTGGAACCGCTCTGCTGGTGGACCGGCATGAAGACACCGCTCCAGCTCATGGTCCAGGGGCAGGGAATCGGCGAATCCGCCGTCCGCATCGAGGGAGGCGCCGGCGTGGAAGTGACCGGCATCCAAAAGGCGGACAATCCCGATTTCGCCTTCGTGGATATCCGGATCGGCACCAATGCGCAGCCGGGAACCTACTACCTGGTATTCACCGACACCGCCGGTGCGGAATACAAATACCCGTACTTGATCCGGGAACGCCGGGAGGGAAGTGCAGCCCGCAAAAGTTTCACGACTTCCGACCTCATCTACCTGATCATGCCGGACCGGTTTGCATCGGCCTTCGGGGACAATGACGAGGCCTGGCAGGGAGGCGAGTACTTCGACGGCTCGGCCCGCCCCTGGACAGTACCGGCCACGCCTGACAAGGTGGACAGGAAGGATGCGGTTGCCCGCCACGGCGGCGACATCCAGGGCATGATCGACCATCTGGACTATATCTCCGACCTGGGCGCCACGGCCATCTGGTGCACCCCGTTGCTGCTGGACAACCAGCCCGTGGAGAGTTATCACGGCTATGCCTGTGCGGACTATTATCACATCGACCCCCGGTTCGGCGACAACGAACACTATAAGACTTTTGTGGCCAAGGCCCATGAGAAGAGCCTGAAGGTCATCATGGACATCGTCACGAACCACTGCGGGACTGCGCACTGGTGGATGAAGGATACCCCCTTCAAGGACTGGTACCATGTGAACGAACCCTACATGCAGATGAACGCTCTGTTCTCCGTGTACATGGACCCGCATGCCTCGGTCCGCGACCGGGAACGCCAGGAAAGCGGCTGGTTCGTCCCCTCCATGCCGGATATGAACCTGGACAATCCGTTCGTACTGAAATACTTCCAGCAATGGGCCATCTGGTGGGTGGAATACGCCGACCTGGACGGTCTCCGCGTAGACACCTATCCCTACAATGAGCCCGGGCCGATGAGCGAATGGTGCAAGGCCCTGCTGAACGAGTATCCAGACCTGAACATCGTGGGCGAGTGCTGGGACATGAACATCCCGCAGGTGGCCTACTGGCAGAAGGACAATCCCAACAAGAACGGATTCAATTCCAATCTGCCCACCATCATGGACTTCCCGCTGGAGCATGCCATGATCACGGCTCTGTGCGAGGATAAAGTGAATTGGGACGAAGGCATGACCCGCATCTACACGGTCCTGGCGCAGGACTTTGCCTACCATGACCTCTCGCACATGCTCACCTTCTTCGCCAACCACGACCACGCCCGCACGGGTGACGTGCTCCGGGAAGACCCGCAGCGCATGAAACTGGCCCTGGCCCTGCTGTGCACCCTCCGCGGCATCCCGCAGCTCTATTACGGCGACGAGATGATGTTTCTGGAGCGGAAGGATGTTCCGAGCCATGACGGTGCCAAGCGCATCGACTTCCCCGGAGGCTGGGAAGGGGATGAGACCAATCTCTTCACGGCCGTCGGGCGGGCATCGGCCCCGGAACTCTATGCTTCGGCCGCCGACCTGCACGATTATACCCGCACGCTTTTCCAGTGGAGGAAGACCAGCAAGGCAGTCCAGGAAGGGGAGACCCTGCATTTCCTGTCCAGGAAGAATGTGGGTGCCGTGAATATCACGGACAACACCTACGCTTTCTTCCGTTACACCGATACCGATGCGGTTTTCGTCTACATCAACAACACCGCTGAACCCCGGACGCTGGACTGGAACCACTACAGGGAGTTCATCAGCGGTCCCGTGACCGGCCGCGACGTGGTTACCGGCGAGACGATGACCTTGCAGGACGGTGTGTCCGTCCTCCCCAAGAGTGCCCTCATCGTGGAATTCAAGCGATGAATCCGGAACTGGAGCAATACATTGAGCAGGAGGTGATTCCCCGCTACGCGGCTTTCGACAAGGCGCACCGGGAAGACCATGCCCGCGCCGTCATAGACAGGGCTCTTTCCATGGCACGGCAGTATCCCGAGGTATCCCGGGATATGCTGTATACGGCTGCTACCTGCCATGACCTGGGCCTGGCCGTGGACCGGAAAACCCACCATCTGGAATCGGGAAAGATTATCCGGGCCGATGGGCGTCTCAGGAAATGGTTCACTCCGGAACAGATAGAGGTGATAGCCCAGGCGGCGGAAGACCACAGGGCATCGGCCCATACACCTCCGAGGAGCCTGTACGGATGCCTGGTGGCCGAAGCGGACCGAATGATTGTGCCGGAAACCATCATCCGGCGCACCATCCAGTTCGGCCTGGCCCATTATCCCGGCCTGGACAAAGAAGGACACTGGGAACGGACGCTTGAGCATCTGCACGAGAAATACGCCGAAGGAGGCTACCTGAAGCTGCTGATCCCGGGGTCGCCCAATGAAGCGCCGCTGGAGGATCTCCGGAAGATTATCCAGGACGAATCCCTCCTCCGCAGCCTCTTCGAAAAGCTGTATTCCCAGGAAATCGGCGCCCGATAGCCGGTGCTATCCTTGCATGAACGAATTATTTTGTATCTTTACATCATATTAAAACCGACACCATGCAAAAGATCATCCTGGACCGGGAAGGCCTCCAGAGAGAATTGAGGTTGAAAGGGTGGACCGGGAAATGGATTTCCCGCCTGCTGTACTCCGTACTGGAACTTGAGAAAATAAACACCCTCAATGCCCGATACTGTCACTTGGAAGGGCCGGAATTTGCCGCCCAAGTCCTGGAGGCGGTAGGAGTTACCTATGACCTTCCCGCCCATCAATTGGACCATATTCCGGCGGAAGGCGGATTCATCACTGTCTCCAACCATCCGATCGGAAGCCTGGACGGCCTGATCCTGACCAAAGTCGTGGGTGGGAAAAGGGCCGATTACAAAATCCTCACCACCTTCCTTCTGGCCATGATTCCCAGTCTCCGTTCCCGGTTCATCCCGGTGAACAACCTCTCCACCGGCGATACGCGAACCGTGTCCGGCATCCGTGCTGCGCTCGGACATATTGCCGAAGGAAAGCCTCTGGGCCTGTTTCCCGCCGGGGAAGTGTCTACCTGGCAGAAAGGCGAAAAACGGACGGCACCCGGAAAAGAAAAGGTCGTCGAAGATGCTCCTTGGGCCGACAACATGATGAAACTCATCCGCCGTTCCGGCCTGCCGGTAATCCCCATCTATTTTACCGGAAGCAATTCAAAGACTTTCCATTGGCTTGGCCGAATCCACCCTCGCCTGAGAACCGTCCGGCTCCCGCACGAGATGCTGAACAAGAAGGGCACCAACCTGAGCGTCCGCATCGGGGAACCGATTCTTCCCGAAGAAATGGCGGGACTCAGCGACAAAGAGCTCGCCAAATTCCTTCGCGGCCGCTGCTACGCCCTGGAAGCTCAGTGCAAGGAGTCTTCGAAAGAATAAAAAAGAGTATATTTGTCTGCTCAAACATCCTTAATAATGAACAAGATATTGATCTCTCTCATGGCTTTTTCTCTCTGGGGACTTATCTCCTGCAAAGCGCAGACCGGCGACATGCCCGCCGGTGCCTTTGCCCAAGCGCTTGAAAACGACCCTGCCACCCGTCTTGTCGATGTACGCACGGCCGACGAATACCGGGAAGGCCACCTCCGCGGTGCCTTGAACATGGATTATTTCGCCAAAGATTTCGTGCAGCAGGTGCAGGCTGTCTACGATACGCAGGAGCCTGTCTATGTATACTGCCGCAGCGGACGACGCAGCGCCGATGCCGCCAGGCAGCTTACGGAAGCCGGCTATAAAGTGTACAACATGCTGGGCGGCTATCAGGCCTGGACCGGCGAGGGCAGGGAAGTGACCAAGTACGAGGTGGACCGCTTCCTCACGCCTTCCGGGAAACCCCTGGAAATCACTTACATCAAGCATGGATCCGTGGAAATCCGGTTCAACGGCCGTTCCTATCAGTTCGACCCGGTTACCGGCCTGGGCAAGCCCACCGACTTCTCCGCAGAATTCCCCAAGGCCGATGCCATCCTGGTGACCCATGAACACGGCGACCATCTGGATGCCCAGGCCATCGGGCAGCTGAAGGGTGAGGGTACGCTGCTGCTGCTGAACGAAACCAGCCGCAAGCAGATCGGCCAGGGAGAAGCCATCGCCAATGGTGAGACCCGCGAACTGCCCGGCGGGCTCATGCTGGAGGCTGTCCCGGCCTACAACACCACGCCCGGCCGCGAAAAGTTCCACCCCAAGGGCAACGGGAACGGATATGTGGTGGATTTCGGCGGGCTCCGCATCTATATCGCCGGAGATACGGAAGATGTGCCGGAAATGGCCGGACTGAAAAACATCGACATTGCCTTCCTGCCTGTCAATCAGCCGTATACGATGACTCCCGAGCAGTGCATCAGGGCGGCCAGGGTCATCGGCCCCAAGATCCTGGTCCCGTATCATTACAGCCAGACGGACATCAGCGGCATTCCGGAGGCTTTGCCCGGAATCGAGGTCCGCATCCGGCAAATGCAGTAAGGTTACAGCAAGAAGAACATCGCTACACCTGTCATAGTCACCGCCACACCGATTATTTCCTTGGCGGTGATTTTCTTTTTGTTGATGAGGACATCCGGGGCGATGATGAACACAGGTGTAAGGGCCATCAGGGTGGAAGCGATGCCGGCGTCGGCATAACGGACGGCCATCAGGGAAAGGGAAACACCCAGCGCCGGGCCGAAGATGGTCAGGAGCGTCGCATACTTCATGCCCTTTCCGTCATGAAGGGCGCTATTCAGGTTCCCAAGGCCCTTCTGCAGGGAAAGCAGGAGGAAAAAGCCGGCGAATCCCACAATGGCGCGGATCATGGTGGAAGCAAAGGGGAGCATCTCCTCCATCTGGGCAGGGGCCCCGGCAGGAAGCGCACCGGCATAATGCTCCATGCCAACCTTGCTCAGCACCAGGCCGACACCCTGGCCGATGCCGGCTCCGATGCCCAGCAGGATGCCTTTCAATGGCAGGGAAAGCCGCAGGTGATGGTCTTTGCCCCGGCTTAGGATGGAAATAGCAATTCCACCGAGTGTCACGGCCATGGCCAGCCATGATTTCCAGGAGAGCGTCTCACCCAGCAGCGCCCATCCGGCAATGGCGGCGCTGGGCGGGGCCAGCGTCATCAGGAGCTGTCCGAACCGAGGGCCGATATGCAGGTAGCAGTTGAAGAGGCAGAAATCCCCGAATACATACCCCACCAGGGCAGACAGGCCCAGCCAAAGCCAGGTGTCTCCGTCGGCAAAAGCAGGGAAGGGCCGGCCGATGGTCACCCAAAGGAGCATACCGAGAAAAAGCGTGGCCAGCGCAAGTCTGACGACATTAGTGACCATGGAGCCGATCCGACGGCTGGCTTTATCTGCAAACCAGGCGGAAAAGGTCCAGGAGACCGCTACAAGGAGCGAAATGATTTCTCCCAAATGATTCATGGGTGCAAAGATATGCAAAAAACGCAGACTTCTCTTGATTTAATGGTGAAAATGCCCTAAATTTGAATCTTGACCACACAACAATAACACTTTACGGAATGGATCCCGTCAAAATCATCGAAATCAAGAAGAGCGTTTTCGCCGACAACGACCTGGACGCAGACGCCCTTCGGAGGGAATTGAAGGAAAAAGGCGTTTTTCTGCTGAATCTGATGTCCGCCCCCGGAAGCGGCAAAACCACCACGCTGATCCAACTGATCGGCCGCATCAAAGACCGGATAAAGGTCTCCGTGATGGAGGCCGATATCGACAGTGACGTGGATGCCGTCAAAATCAAGGAAGCCACCGGCATCCCCTCCATCCAGCTGCATACCGGCGGTATGTGCCATCTGGATGCGGAAATGACCCGCCAGGGCCTGGACAACCTGCCGGAAGGAGGCTCGGACCTGGTGATCCTGGAGAATGTGGGCAACCTGGTCTGTCCGGCCGAATTCGACACCGGCAGCTGCTGCAACGCCATGATCCTCTCAGTCCCGGAAGGCGACGACAAACCCCTCAAGTATCCGCTCATGTTCTCCGTGTGCAATCTCGTCATCATCAACAAGACCGACGTGATGCCTTATTTCGACTTCGACCTGGAAAAATGCAGGGAGTACATCCGGATGCGCAATCCCAAGGCGCGCGTGATCCCCATCTGCGCCAAGACAGGGGAGGGCGTGGATGAACTGGCGGCCTGGCTCCTGGAAGAGATCCGCTCCTGGAAAGAACAATAACTGATAACCTTCACCTATATGCCTGAAATGTCCAAGAAATTTATCCCCAAGCATTTTGGAGATAAAAATCCCAATCCCAAGCTCATCAAATTCGTCCGCAAAGTGACGGACCGCATTCCCGGCAAGATCAAAATGACCACCGAAGCCCCGGAATACTGGGGTCTGGCCTGCATCTTCGAGGACGAAATGGATGCCGTCACCAGGGAAGCCGCCCTGGATTTCCTGCTGGATCTGGTTTCCAAGAAACCGTTTACGGTCAGGGAGCACCACAAGTATCCCGAACTGATGGAATGGAACCGCCAGAAGCACTACATGCCGTCGGACGAGGAATTCGACGCCCTGCTGGACAGGCTGGGCTACTTCGGCCTCGTAGAATTCGACTACGGTGACAAATATACCAAGGACGGTCCTGTTCCCGGCACCACCTACAACCGGGAAGACCGGGAATACTGGGTGCCCATGTTCGTGCCCGGATCGGCCGAATACACCAATATGAACACAGACCTGATGGACCGCCATCCGGAGCTGGCCATGTTCTTCGAACGCATGACCTTCCTCCCGCTGGAAAAGATTACCCCCATGGTCCCTATGGGCGGTTCGGGTATCGGCATGCACGTAATTCCCGTAGAGAAAGCCATTTCCATGGAGAATGAATCCATCGACATTGAGCATATCTCCTACTGGCTCAAACGCTACGAGGGGCACATCGGCGCGGGTATCTGCTCCTGCCGGTACGGCCGGAAGAAACTGGACGAAGGATGCGCCGACGATTACCACGACTGGTGCATCGGCGTGGGTGACATGGCCGACTATCTCCGGGAAACCGGCCGCGGCCGTGACGTCACCTACGAAGAGGCCATGGAAATCCTGAAGAGAGCGGAAGACAACGGCTTCGTGCATCAGGTGACCAACATCGACGGAGAAGGGAAGATTTTCGCCATCTGCAACTGCAATGTGAAGATCTGCAACGCCCTCCGTACCTCCCAGCTGTTCAACACGCCCAACATGTCCCGCAGCGCCTACGTGGCCAGGGTGGACAAGACCAAGTGCGTGGCGTGCGGCCGGTGCGTGGAATATTGCCCTGCCGGAGCGGTGAAACTGGGCCAGAAACTGTGCACCAAGCACGGGGAAATCCAGTATCCCAAACACGAACTGCCGGATGCCGTGAAATGGGGACCGGAAAAATGGGACGAGGACTACCGCGACAAGAACCGCATCAACTGCTATCCCACCGGCACTTCGCCTTGCAAGACGGCCTGCCCGGCCCATATCGCCGTCCAGGGCTATCTCAAGAAGGCCGCCGAGGGCAAATACAAAGAGGCGCTGGAGCTCATCAAGCGCGAGAATCCTTTCCCGGCCGTCTGCGGACGGGTCTGCAACCGCCGCTGTGAAGATGCCTGCACACGCGGCACCATCGACCAGCCCATCGCCATCGACGCCGTGAAGAAATTCATCGCCGAGCAGGACCTCAAGGCCGATACACGCTTTGTCCCGGAAATCGTGGTGGGTTCCAACCGCGGCCGCTGGAAGGAGAAGATCGCCGTCATCGGCGGCGGCCCCGCCGGCCTCAGCTGCGCCTACTATCTGGCCACCATGGGCTACTTCCCGACGGTCTTCGAAAAGAACGAGGAACCGGGCGGCATGCTCCGATACGGTATTCCTTCCTATAAACTGGGCAAAGATGTGCTCAAGGCCGAGATCGACATCATGGAAGAGATCGGCGTAGACATCCAGACCGGTGTGGAAGTGGGCCGGGATGTTACCATCAAACAGCTTCGCGAGCAGGGCTACAAGGGCTTCTATGTGGCTATCGGCTGCCAGGGCGGCCGTTTGCCCGGCATTCCGGGAGAAACCCTCCCCGGTACCACCACAGCCATCGATTTCCTGCACGGCGCCAATACGGGCAAGGTGAAAGTCAGCGGCCGGGTGGTGGTCGTCGGCGGCGGAAACGTGGCCATCGACGCAGCCCGCGTGGCGCTTCGCAGCGGCGCTTCCTCCGTGACCATGCTTTCACTGGAGACGGAAGACATCATGCCCGCTTCGGCCGAAGAGCGTCGCGAGGCGAGGGAAGACGGCGTGGTGCTGAATCCCGGCTGGGGACCCAAGGAAGTACTTGGAACAGATAAAGTTACAGGCATCGTATTCAAGAAGTGCACCTCCGTCTTCGACGAGAACCACCGTTTCGCACCCAAGTACGACGAGAACGAACTCATCACCCTGGAGGCGGACTGCATCGTCTTTGCCATCGGCCAGACAGTCATCCTCAAGGATCTCCTGAAAGACACCAAGGTGGAATTCATCCGCGGAGTCTATCCCGTGGCCGACAAACTTACCTACCAGACGGCCGAGGAAGACATTTTCGTGGGCGGCGACTGCTTCACCGGCCCGAAGTTCGCCATCGACGCCATCGCTGCGGGCAAGGAGGCGGCGGAATCGCTGCACCGCTATGTCCAGCACGGCCACATGACCATCGGCCGCAACAGACGTGATTTCATCGAACTGGACAAGGCCGATATCCAGGTGGAGTCCTACGACACTTCTTCCCGCCAGGATCCGGGCGCAAAGCCCC
Organism: Bacteroidales bacterium; assembly: GCA_017471085.1. Next base: position 40,774 of record JAFUWW010000023.1, read on the forward strand.
AGAGCGACAGGTTCAAGGAGTATCAGGGCACGCTGACGGAGGATCAGGTGCGGATCGAGACGGCCCGTTGCCTTTCCTGCGGCGCTTCCGTGGTGGACGAGAACAAGTGCATTGGCTGCGGCATCTGTACCACCAAGTGCGCATTCGACGCCATCCACCTGTATCGTGAGCACCCGGAAGCCAGCCACATGCGCACCTCCGAAGACAAATTCGGCGGCATCCTCCCGTACATGCTCAAACGCACCGGAAACATTCTGTTCAAGAAGAAACAGTAATGCACGAACTGGGGATTGTCTTTTACATCATCCGTGACGTGAAGAAAGTAGCGGAAGAGAACGGAGTGAAGCATGTCGGAGCCGTCGTGATGGAAATCGGCGAGGTATCCACGATAGTGCCGGAATACCTCATCGACTGCTGGCGCTGGGCGGCCGACAAGGAGGAAGTGCTGAAAGGCTGCGAACTCCGGATCCTGCCCATCCCGGCCGTTACCTACTGCGAAGATTGCGGGAAAGAATACGCTACGGTGGCACATGGGAAGACATGCCCGTATTGCGGAAGCGGGAATACCTTTCTCGTCCGCGGAAATGAAGTAGAAATCAAAGAAATAGAAGTATAATTATGTCTTGTTTCGTAGTACCTCTGGCGCAGGCCGTCGCCACAACCATCTATCGCAGGCTCAACGCAAAGAACCTGTCGGCCCCCGATGCCTCACCGCTTAAACGACACATCCCGGACCTGGAGAAAATGCTCTGGGGCGGTTCCCTCATGCTCATCGTAGACCATGTGATCAATGGTGAGCTCACTTGGCGTTTCCCGTTCTTCACAGCTTTGGGAGAAACGGGAGGCGCGGCCGTCATGCTGCGCGAAATGCTGCTTGTCGGGGTTCCCATGGCCATTGTGCTTACGCTGGCCTGGGCCCTGTACGCTGTGTGGAAAGAAAAGCGCCAGGCGGTCGTCAGCCGATAGGCCCCCCCGCTTCGGCAAGGTGAATCGCACCTGCTTTCATGTGCGAATTCTTTGCGTTTTTCGAAGGAAACCCTTAAATTTGTGAAAGACAACAAGGATTTATTGTATCAATACAACTAATAACTAAACCACATTATCTATGTTTTTCCAAGTCTATGGGGCTAACGCCCTGGCTCAATGGGGAATGCTGCTTGTCGTACTCGCAGGCCTCATCCTCCTCAATGAGTTCGCCCGCCGTACCAAACTGGGCGGCATCATCACTTTCTTCGTCGTTCCCGTCCTGCTCACCGGCTATTTCGTAGCCATCGCCATCGGTGCCCGCACCGGAGCATCCTGGGCCCTCGAAAATCAGACTCACCTGTACATGAACGGCTGGTTCCATTATGCCAAGCTGTACGCCGCCCTTACCGGCTGTATCGGCTTCATGATGATCAAGTACAAATGGGGAAT
>JAFUWW010000024.1 GCA_017471085.1 Bacteroidales bacterium
GCCGGAGCCCTTTCCATCATGGGCGCCTACAACCGTTTCGACGGAAAGTTCTGCTGCGAGAATCCGCTGCTGCTGAAAACCGTCCTCCGGGACGAATGGGGGTTCCGGGGCTTTGTCATGAGCGACTTTGTGAATGGAGTCCACTCGGCCGAGGGGAGCCTTCCCGCCGGATTGGACATGGAGATGATGTTTACGATGCACTATTCCGCCGGCAAGATCAAAAAAGGGCTGAAGAAGGGGACCATCCGGCAGGAAGACATCGATTCTGCCGTGTCCAATATCCTCCGTGCCAGCCTTTTGCAATTCCCGAAGATTCAGCCGAGGGACAAAGCCGTGGTAGGCAGCCGGGCTCACCGTGACCTCGCACTTGAAATCGCGCAGAAGGGGATGGTACTTCTCAAAAATGACGGTGTCCTTCCGCTGGCTCCGGAAACCAAAGTCCAGGTCACCGGTCCCTATGCCGATATCGCCAACGTGGGCGACCATGGCTCCAGCCGTATTTGGGACCGCGAGGTAATCACTCCGCTGGAAGGCCTGGGCCGGTTTTTCCCGGTATCGGCCTCGGAAGGGGATGTCGCGGTGATCTGTGTGGGAAGCAATGCGGAGAAAGAAGGAGAATTCTTTGCTTCCATGAAAGAAGACGCCAGCGTGAAACCGGCTCATTCCGGCGGCGACCGTGCCAACCTGCGCCTGGAACCGGAAGAGGTGGAGCTCATCCGTTCCCTCAAGGAACAGGGCCGGAAAACCGTCGTGGTGCTCTATTCAGGCGCCGCCATCCTTACCGGTGATTGGCAGGAATGGGCCGATGCCATTGTCATGAACTTCTATTCAGGGTGCGAGGGTCCCGTTGCCCTGGGCAGCCTTCTCCGGGGCGATGTCAATTTCTCCGGACATCTGCCGTTCACGGTGGCCAGGTCCGAGGAGGATTATCCTCCGTTCCTTTCTATCGGCGAGAGGCCATATGAAATCGAATATGGCTATTATCATGGCTATGCTTTGCTGGACAAGGAAGGAAAGACGGCCGAATATCCCTTCGGTTATGGCCTGAGCTACACCACCTTTGCCCTGGGGGAAAGTACCGCTGTCCTGAAGGGAGAATCCGTTGTCGTACGGACTCCGGTTACCAATACCGGTGCCCGGTCAGGCGCTGCCGTGGTGCAGGTGTACGCCGGCAGCCAGGGCTCCGCACTTGGTGAAGACCGCCCTCATAAGCAACTCAAGGGCTTTTCCCGTGTAGAGGTGAAGCCTTCTGAAACGGTACAGGCCGAAGTTCGCATCCCGCTAGCCGAACTCCGCTTCCGCCGGGACGGTTCCTGGGTGATGGACGACGCCTACAATTTCTATATCGGTACCGACAGCGAGCAGGCGGAAAACTGCAAGCTACTGATTCCTGTACTGTTTGGGCGTTAGCCCGGTGTAGCGTTTGAAAAACTGGCTGAAGAAGGACGGGTTGGGGAAGTTCAGGCGTTCGCTGATCTGGAGGATCGTGTGATTGTCGGCCCTGAGCAGGGCTTTGGCTTCCAGAAGGATGTGCTCCCGGATCCATTCGCTGGCAAATTTACCGCTTACCTGATGCACCAGCTGGGACAGGTATTTGGGGGTGATGCAAAGTTTGTCGGCGTAGAAAGCCACGTCGTGCTCTTCCCTGAAATGCCTGCTGAGCTCTTCCATGAATTGCTGGAAGAGCGCCTCCTGCCGACTCTGCGCCGGTTTGCTCCGTGAGTCTTCGTCCAGCCATTGGCGGGCATACACGGCCATCAGGGAGAGGTAGGACCGGATAAGGTCGGCCTTGTGTCCGAAAGACGCGTCCTGCAGTTTCCGTCCCATCATGCGATAAAAGCTTTGAAACGCCAGCAGGTCTTCCTCCTTCAGGTGGAAAACCCGGCAGCTGGTCAAAACGGTCCTTAGGTCTATAGCCATTTCCCGCTGGCGCATATCCAGATAGTCTTTGTTGCCGATGGCAATCGTGAACATTTCCAGCGACTCGTCAGGGGATGCCTGCTTGAAAACGCATACATCCCCGGGGCTGGCAATCAGGAAGTCTCCTTTGACCAGGTGGAAATCCTGCAGGTTCAGTTGTACGTCGAGCCATCCATCCGTACAGGTAAGCAGAAGGATAAAGTTGATCCGGACGGGAAATGGCTCCCTGTACTTAGGATCCGAGTCCTTGGGCCGGCTTTCCCAGTCCGGCACCAGGTCCCTGAAATTGTCTCCCAGGGCAAAATCACCATTGTACACCAACGAATGCCCCATGGCGGGCAGTTTGTCAAAATCCATCCAGTCGTATACGGGGTCTTGGGGTTTATAATCCATAGATAAGCCAGCTTTATTTATCCAAATATAGGTATTTTTCGCTTATTTCTGGTTTGATCAAGTGTTTTTTTATCTAAAAGAACAATTTCATGGAATTGATAGACATGATGGGATGATCAACAGTTTGTACCTTTGCACCAGGAAATAACGCTAAATACAATCAAATAATGAAAACCTTCAGAATCCTTGTCGCGGCCGTTGCCGCCCTCCTTCTCGGAACTGCTTCCCTGCATGCCCAGACCCCTGAGCAGAAACCTTTCCTGGGTACCTGGGACCTCACCGTCACCGGAATCCCCAATGGAGATATGCAGGTTAACCTGACCGTCTCTTTCTCCAACGATGCATTGAGAGGCACGCTGCATACGCAGGACGGCCGGGACGTGGGGTTCGACAGCATCGAGGTGGATGACAACGTGCTCATCGCCGAATTCGATGCCGACGGCTTTGTGGTCAATTTCGAACTCTCCCTGGAAGAGGACGGGACCCTGAGCGGTTATATGATGAACACCTTCTCCGTGACCGGAAAGAAGGCTGAAAAAAAGAAATAAAGGTTAGTTGGTATGAAAAGATACCTGACAACAGGTGTTCTTTGCCTAATCCTGAGCACCTTCTGCGGGGCTCAGGATTATTCGCAATTGCGCCGGGGCTTCCAGACTCCGCCCCAGGAGGCTCGCCCCGAAGTATGGTGGCACTGGATGGACGGCAATATTTCCCAAGACGGTATCCTGAAAGACCTGGTGTGGATGCACCGCTCCGGCATTTCCGGGGTGCACATTTTCGATGCCGGCCTGGATACGCCCACCGTGGTGAAAGAAAAACTGGTTTACATGCATCCAGAATGGCAGAAGGCCTTCCGGTATGCATTGGAAGTGGCCGATTCCCTGGGCATGCAGGTCACCATCCCCAGTTCTCCGGGCTGGAGCGCAACCGGCGGTCCCTGGGTAGAGTCCCGGAACGCTATGAAACGCCTGGTATGGCGGGAGATGCGGGTGCAGGGAGGCCGTCCGCTGCAGCTGGAACTGCCGGCGCCATACACCAACAAGGGCAAATTCCAGAATGTGGCCCTGGGCGGGGATATGATGGACGCCACCTCCATGCGCTACAAGAGCGCTCCCTATTATGAGGACATTGCCGTCGTGGCCGTCCGTCTGGCCGATGACGACCGCACCCTGGAAGAACTGGGCGCCGTGCTCACCACCTCCGGCGGGAAGTTCAATCTGCAGATGCTCACAGATGACGACGTGAACAGCGTGAAACGCCTTCCCGTGAACAAGGAAACCGGGTACGCCTGGCTGATGTACGAGTTCCCGCAGCCGGAAACTTTCTCGGCCGTCACCGTGTCTGACGGCCGGGTGAGGGGGCTGTGGGACAACAGCGCCGCCTCCAGGGGCACCGTGCTGGAAGTGAGCGACGACGGAGAGCATTTCCGGGAAGTGGCCGTGGTGGAAGCCGGCGGCACCGCCCGCCAGACCATCGCCTTTGCGCCCGTCCGGGGCCGTTTCTTCCGTCTCAGGGTGGCCAATCCCGTCCCCGACCAGACTATGGCCGCCTATGGCGCCGGCAGCGTCGCCCCCAAGTATTCCAAAATAGCCGAATTCAACTTGTACCGGACCGCCCGTGTGCACCACGCCGAGGAGAAGGCCGGTTTCGCTTCGCCGCGGGACCTGCATCAGTATCCTACTCCGGAATCCGTAGAAGGGACTTACACCCGTGACGTGCTGGACCTTACTTCCCTGGTAAAGGACGGCGTCCTGGAATGGAACGCACCCGAGGGCAAGTGGAAGATCCTGCGCTTCGGCTTCGCCCTTACCGGAAAAGTAAACCATCCCACCCCGCTGGAATCCACCGGCCTGGAAGTGGACAAACTGGACCCGGTGGCCTGGGAAGCCTATTTCCGCCATTATTTCGATATGTATAAGGCCGTGGCGGGCCATCTGATGGGCGCACGGGGTATCCGGTACGTGCTTACCGACAGCTATGAGGCTGACCAGCAGACCTGGACCCCGGCTATGATGGCCGAATTCAAGGCCCGCCGGGGCTACGACCTTCTGCCCTGGATGCCGGTGCTCACCGGCGAGATCATCGGCAGCGTGGCGGAAAGCGAACGCTTCTTGTTCGACTGGCGCAAGACGATCGGCGAACTGATTGCCGAAAACTACGACCGCTTGTCGGTGTTTGCCACGGAATACGGGATGAAAGGCCGCTACAGCGAATCCCACGAGAACGGCCGCGTATATATGGTGGACGGTATGGACGTGAAACGCAGCGCCGAAGTGCCTATGGCAGCCTGCTGGATGCCCAATGACCAGGGCGTCGGGTCAACCATCCCCGGTGCCCGGGCCGACATCCGCGAATCGGCCTCCGTGGCCCATATCTTTGGCCAGAATGTCGCTGCCGCAGAGTCGTTTACGGCAACCGGACTGGGCGGGCGCGGCTGGAGCTATGCTCCGGGCGAACTCAAGCAAATCGCCGACCTGGAGATGTCCGAGGGCCTGAACCGCTTCGTGATCCACGAGAGCGCCCATCAGCCGGTGGACAGCCTGCTGCCCGGCCTGGGCCTGATGACCTTCGGCCAGTGGTTCAACCGCAACGACACCTGGGCGGAGGAAGCCCGTGCCTGGACGGACTATCTGGGACGTAGCAGCTACCTGCTCCAGCAGGGCCGATTCGTGGCCGATGTGCTCATCTATTACGGGGAAGACACCAATGTCACCGGGAAATACACCTTCGGCCTGCCGGAGTATGTCCCTGCAGGGTATAGCTACGATTTCATCAACCCTACGGGCCTGATCGACCTTCTTTCCGTAAAGGACGGCCGCCTGGAAACGCCCTCCGGTATGTCCTACGCGGTGCTTTGTGTCGATGACGACGCCCCCGGGCTGCGCAGCGCGGAGGTTTCTTCGAAGCTGGAAGCGTTGCGGCAGGCCGGCGCAGTGATCTGCACCCCGGAGACGCTGGCATCGGCCCTGGAGGGGGTGCCGCAGGATGCCATCCTGCCGGAAGGCCTGCGCTTTGTCCACCGCCATGCCGCCCAGGCTGAGATCTACTGGGTGAACAAGCCCGGGGCCGATTTCCGTACGGTGGAGGCTTCCTTCCGCGTGCAGGGGCTGCGTCCGCAGCTCTGGCATCCGGAGACCGGACTGGTGGAAGATGTGACCTATCGGCAGGAAGGGGGACGGACCCTGGTCACCCTGCACCTGGTGAATGACGATGCCGTGTTCGTGGTGTTCTCCGGGAAAGCCAGGCAGGCTGAAACGGTGAAAAATCGTCCCGTCAAGGCGCAGAAAGTGCTGGAGGGTCCCTGGAAGGTTCAATTCCAGGCCGGCCGCGGGGCTCCGGGACAGGTCACGCTGCCTGCCACCGGTTCTTTGACGGAATCGGCCGACTTTGGCGTGAAGTACTTCTCCGGCACCGCTGTTTATTCAAAGAACTTTACGGTAGCCAAGGCCGGACAGACGGTCATCGACCTTGGGGAAGTGGCAGACCTGGCCCATGTATGGGTGAACGGAATAGACTGCGGAACAGTATGGAAAGCTCCCTTTACGGTGGATGTGACGGAGGCGGTGAAGAAAGGGGAGAATACCCTCCGTATAGAGGTGACCAATGTCTGGAGCAATCGCATCATCGGCGACCTCCAGGAGAACTGCCCGGAAAAGATCACCTGGACCAGCATGCAGTTCTACCGGGCCGACACCCCGCTCCGTCCCTCCGGCCTGTTGGGACCGGTCTCGGTAAAGCAGTACTGACGGATGTTTGCTAAAACGGGCGAAAAACCGTATTTTTGTAAAACTGATCCCAATGAATGAACTATAACCAACCATTAACTTTAACTGACAAATGAAACGTTTCCTTTATCTGGCTGCCGGCGTTCTGGCCTGTGCCTGCACGGCCAAAACATCGGTTCCCGACATCAATGGCGGATGGAATTTCTCCGCCGATGAC
>JAFUWW010000025.1 GCA_017471085.1 Bacteroidales bacterium
AACGAGGCCCTGCACGGGGTGGCCCGCAACGGAAAAGCTACCGTTTTCCCCCAGCCCATCGGCATGGCGGCCTCTTTCGACGACCGGCTCCTGCTGGAGGTTTTCACGGCAGTCAGCGACGAAGGCCGCGTCAAGAACCGCCAGGCTCTGGAAGCGGGTCATGTGGGCGAATATCAGGGGCTTACATACTGGACTCCGAATATCAACATCGTCCGGGACCCGCGATGGGGCCGGGGCATGGAAACCTACGGAGAAGACCCTTATCTTACCGGGAGGATGGGCATGGCTGTGGTCCGCGGCCTGCAGGGCCCGCCGGACGCTCCAATCCTCAAAGCCCATGCCTGCGCGAAGCATTTCGCCGTCCATTCCGGCCCGGAGAGCACGCGCCATCAGTTCGATGCGGAGGTGAGCGAACGGGACCTCCGGGAAACCTATCTGCCAGCCTTCAGGGACCTTGTGACCAAGGCCGGTGTTCAGGAAGTGATGACAGCCTACAACCGTTTCAGGGGCATTCCGTGCAGCGCAAACGACTATCTGGTGAACACCATCCTCCGCGGCGAGTGGGGATTTGAAGGGATCGTCGTGTCCGACTGCTGGGCCCTGACCGACTTTTATGAACCCGGCCGCCACGGCTATGCATCAGACGCCGCCCATTCTGCCGCCCTGGCCGTCCATACCGGTGTCGACATGAACTGCGGCACGTCTTACAGGCACATTCCCGAGGCGGTGGAACTGGGGCTTCTTTCCGAGGCCGAGGTGGACCGCAGCCTTGAACGGCTTCTTTCCGCCCGCATCCGTCTGGGCGAACTGGATGGCAATATCCAGCCCTGGGAGCACCTGGGGGACGATATCGTCGAGGGAGAGGAACATCTGGCCCTTTCCCGGAAAATGGCTCGGGAATCCATCGTCCTGCTTCAGAACCGGGACGGAATCCTGCCCCTGAAGCCATCGGACCGGATTGCCCTTATCGGCCCGAATGCCGATGACCGGGAGATGCTCTGGGGCAATTACAATCCTGTTCCGGAGAAGACAGTGACACTCCTGGACGCTTTTCGGGAACGGATTCCTTCGCTCCTGTACTTCCGGGCCTGCGGGCTGGCAGGGGCGGAGTATGCCGGAGCGCTGGATGAGGAGACGGCGAAGATCCTGCTGCCGGCGCTGGATGTAAAGGAGGTCCTTGAGCGACTGGAAGGCATTGGGACCGTGGTGTTTGCCGGAGGGCTTTCCCCGCGGTTGGAAGGGGAGCAGCTGCAGATGGAACTGCCCGGTTTCAAGGGCGGGGACCGCGAGAGCCTGGAACTGCCGGAGGTGCAGCGGACACTCCTGAAAGCGCTGCATGAAGCCGGAAAGAAAGTCGTCCTGGTCAACTTCTCCGGCTCTGCCGTGGGGCTTGTCCCGGAATGTGTCAGCTGCGACGCCATCGTCCAGGCCTGGTATCCCGGTGAAGAAGGAGGTGCCGCTTTGGCCGATGTGCTTTTCGGCGATGTCGTTCCCTCCGGAAAGCTGCCGCTGACTTTCTACAAGGATGTCTCCCAGCTTCCGGATTTCAGTGATTATGCCATGAAGGGCCGCACCTACCGTTATTTTGAAGGTGAGCCGCTGTTTCCCTTCGGATTCGGCCTCTCCTATACCAGTTTCAGCTACGGTACCGCCAGGGTGAGCGGCCGTTCACTGGAAATCCCCGTGACCAACACCGGAGCCCTGGACGGGGCCGAAGTCGTGCAGCTGTATGTGAGAAACCCCTCCGACCCGGAAGGCCCTTCAAAGACCCTCCGCAACTTCCGCAGGGTGGAGATTCCTGCCGGGAAGACCCTTGTGGTACGTTTCCCGCTGACGGAGGACACCTTCCTTTCCTGGGACGAAGGGAAAAAGGATATGGTGCCGGTGAAAGGGGAGTGGCAACTGATGTACGGAGGCTCGTCGGAGAGCCTGCAGCTCCTTGACTATTGGTACAAATAGTGGAATTGTCCCGAAAAAAGATTATATTTGTGATTGCTTAAAAATGGAAACTGTTTGACGCTGTGGAGAAGAAAGACAGTCCGGGAGTCCGCCTGATGACAGGTCTTATGTACCTGAACGGACGGCTTCCGCTGAAATATCACCGTAGGTGGGGCCGGTTCATCGCCTGGCTCATGCGCAGCGTGCTCCGCTACAGGACGGATGTGGTGATGGCCAATCTGGCGCGGAGTTTCCCGGAAAAGAAATACGACGAGCTGACCGACCTGAAAAACCGTTTCTATCAGCACTTCGCCCAGACCCTTTCCGAAATGTTCTGGTTCGCCGGATGCAAGGGGAACAGGGGGCGCAAGCGCCTGACAGACAGTAAGATCGTCCGCCTGACCAATCCTCAGGAGTGGAACCGTCTGGCTGCGGGCGCGCGGCAGTTGGTGGTCCTTCATTCCCACATGGGAAACTGGGAGCTGATGGGCGGTATCCGGCAGTATTTCGGCGATGTGGTTCCGGATATCCATGCCAAAGGAATCGCCGTCACCTATCTGCCTCTCCACAATGCCTTCTGGGACAGGGTGATCGCCAATGTCAGGACGATGCCGGTGAAAGACCAGGGCTTCGAGGGTTATGTGGCTGCGGACAATATCCTCCGCTTCGCCGTATCGCACCGTCACGACAAATTCTGCTATGTCTTCAATACGGACCAGTACCCTTACAGGGGGGACGGCAGCATGACCATTGATTCCTTCCTGCATCAGCCTACCCGTTCCATGACGGGAGCCGCCGCCCTGGCATGCAGGCTGGACATGGCCGTTTGCTATCTGCGTTTCCTCAAGAACGACGACGGCTGCTATTCCCTTACGGTGGTGCCGCTGGCGGAGCATGCAGGCGGAATGGATCCCGAAGCCATCATGAAAGAGTATTATAAACTGCTGGAGGAAGACCTGAAGGTGCAGCCCTGGAACTACCTCTGGACCCATAAGAGATGGAAATGACAAGAAAAAAGATTATTGCGGCCCTCCTGGTGTCGCTGTCGGCCCTGGCCCTCCGTGCCCAGGATATCACATACAGCCTGCCTTCCACTACTTTCCTCATAGAGGCCGATGCGGTGCAGGAGTATTTCTTCGCAGGCCCTTATGCCGCCTATGCCCGGCAGATGCTGGGATTCGAAGCCTCGCGGCAGAACGCTGTCAAGGCGCATGTGACCCATGTGCGGATGCTTGCCTGCGTAGAGGCGGACCCGTCGGCCCGCTATACTACGGAAACAGGTGTGGAGCAGCTGCTTACGCTTAGCTCCCAGGGACTTGTCAGCTTCCGGGACACGCTGGAATCCCGGGCGCTTGTCTGGCGTTTCTCTCCGGTTCCCGAAAGAGATTTTTCCGACAAAGGCCTCACGGGATCGGATATCGTCCGGACGCAGATGGTCTGGGAAGACGTCCAGGTAGATACGGGCTTTGTCAGGATGCCGGTCAGCCGGGACTACCGCGATGTGAAAACGCAGGAGGAAAAGGCCGCTGAAGCTGCCGAAATCATCCTTTCCGTGCGTGCCGAACGGAGAAATATCGCCATGGGGCATACGGATGCCACTTTCTCCGGAGAGGCGATGGGCGCCGCCCTGGACGAACTCTCCCGGATAGAAGAAGAGTATCTGGCCCTGTTCCGCGGTTATACCGTTACCCGGCCTCTGCACGGGGTCTTTGAAGTGACTCCGTCGGCAGGGGAGAGGGTCCAGCGTTATGTCGCCTTCCTCCTGTCGGACACGGATGGCCTCAAGGCCGAAGGAAAAGGCACTCCATTCTATCTCGAACTGGAAACGGAGGCTGTTCCCGAAGCGCAGGAATCGACGGACCGCCGCAGGAGGTCGCTGCATTACCGTGAACCGGCCATCTGCCGGATCCGCCTGACGGAGGACGGCCGTCAGCTTCTGGAAACCCGTGCACCGGTTTATCAGCTGGGCATAGAAGGAACCTATGGTTTAGGCAAATAATAACACTAATTTTTGATAACTATGAGTATTAAAGATCTGGAACCGAAAGTTGTCTGGAACAACTTTTATCAGCTGACTCAGATTCCCCGTCCTTCCAAACACGAAGGCAAGGTAATCGACTATCTCTACAATTGGGGCAAGTCCCGCGGCCTGGAAACCATCAAGGACGAGACCGGCAACATCATCATCCGCGTCCCCGCCACGCCCGGTTTTGAAAACCGCCGCGGCGTGATCCTGCAGGGCCACATGGACATGGTACCGCAGAAGACCTCCGATTCCACGCATGATTTCCTCAAAGACCCCATCAATGCTTATGTCGACGGAGAATGGGTGACGGCGGACCGTACCACCCTGGGTGCCGACAATGGCATCGGCGTGGCCATGGCCCTTTCCGTGCTGGAAGATCTTTCCGTGAAGCACGGTCCCGTTGAGGTGCTGGTTACCTATGATGAAGAAACCGGCATGACGGGCGCCAACATGCTCAAGCCGGGTGTCCTCAAGGGCGATATCCTCATCAACCTGGATTCCGAAGACGAGGGTGAACTCTGCGTGGGCTGCGCCGGCGGTCTGGATGCATCGGCCACCTTCAAGTATCTTAAATACAAGATGCCTGCTGGATATAAGGGGCTGAAACTCACGGTCAAGGGACTGCAGGGCGGCCATTCCGGCATGGATATTTCCCTGTACAGGGCCAATGCCAATAAAGTGATGTGCCGGATCCTGCTCCCGCTGATGGAACTTTTCGGCGCGAAGGTAGTCAGTTTCACCGGCGGATCGCTCCGCAATGCCATTCCTTTCGAGGCGGTTGCCGAGATTGCCGTATCCCAGGAGAACCTGGATGCAGTCCGCAAGCTCATCGACAGCATTTTTGCCGAAGTGAAGGCGGAATATGCGGAATCGGATCCTTCCGCCGCGCTCTATGTGGATGAGGTTCCCGCCGCGCCCAAGTTCATCCAGGGCAGTGTCATGCTGCGCGCCGTCAAGGCCATTATCGCCTGCCCTTCCAATGTGATCCGCATGAGCCAGAGCATGGCCGGCCTCACGGAGACCTCCATCAACCTGGCCATCGTCCGTACCGAAAAAGGAAAGATTACCGTCCATAGCCTGATGCGCAGTGCCATCGACACGGCAAAAGCCGACCTGGCCGAGCGTATCCGCTGCATCTTTGAGCTGGCCGGCGCCGACTCGGTCGAATTCAAGGGCGGCTACAGCGGCTGGCGTCCCAAGCTGGACACTCCCATGAACAAGGTGATGATGGAGCAGTTCGAGAAGGTATATGGCTATCCCATGAAGGTGATGGCCACCCATGGCGGTCTGGAGTGCGCTCTTCTCGGTGCCAAGTATCCTCATTGGGAGATGGTTTCCATCGGCCCTACCGTCCGCTACCCGCACAGCCCGGACGAGAAGGTGAACATCGCCTCCGTCGCCCGTACCTGGGACTATCTCAAGGTGGTTCTCGAGAACGTTCCCGAGAAGTAGCGGCCATCCTTCCATGAATAACGAAACCGGTGAACCTCCCGTGAGGTTTGCCGGTTTCTTGCAACAGTACAGGAAGGCGATCGATCCTATCCGTCTGCCAGACATTGCAGGAACAAAAATAAAGGAAGAACCGGATCCGGGCAAAGAAGCTCCCCTGAAAATACTGACAGGGCAAGTCCCTGAAATTGAGTTTGTTGCGTATTTGTTTGCATAAAAAACATGCCCCTGCAGGATTTTGCTGCGGGGGCATGTGTAAGAATAAAAGGGGCGCTTGATTACTCGGCTACCACTTTGAACTTGAAGGTTCCCTTGATGGCTTTGTAAATCTTGACGGCGGCCTCGTACTCACCGACTTCCTTCACCTCGGGGGCGAGGATGGTGATGTCTTTCTTGTCGATGTTCAGGCCCTTGGCGTTGAGGGCATCGGCCAGTTCCATGGTAGTGACGCTGCCGTAGAGCTTGCCGCTCTCGGAGACTTTCACCTTCACCTCTACGGTCTGGGCGCTGAGGGTGGCGGCCAGTGCTTCGGCATCGGCCACGAGTTTGGCCTCTTTGTGAGCGCGCTGACGCAGAGTTTCTGCGTGCTGCTTTTTCACGGACTCGGTGGCGACGGTGGCAAAGCCCTGAGGCACCAGGTAGTTCATGGCATAACCGGCCTTTACTTTCACAATCTCACCGGCGTAGCCCAGGTTGGCTACATCTTTCTTGAGCAAAATTTCCATAAGGCAGATTATTTAAGGAGGTCAGTAACATACGGAAGCAGGGCGAGGGAGCGGGCACGCTTGATAGCCTGGGCAACCTTGCGCTGGAACTTGAGGGAAGTACCGGTGATGCGGCGGGGGAGAATCTTGCCCTGCTCGTTGAGGAACTTCTTGAGGAACTCAGGATCCTTGTAATCTACATACTTGATACCGGCCTTCTT